>JAWLFY010000066.1:0-25133 GCA_041685355.1 Pirellulaceae bacterium
GTCATGTCGGTTCCGTCGCTCAGGCAACCGATTTGCCTGCCGACTGGTGGAGTATAGCGATAGGGGCCGCCCCTTCGCCATGCGTGACCCCGGGAGTCCTTCATCTCGAGGGGACAGGGCACGGGCGGCCGGGGGCGAACGCACGGGCGGCCGGGGGCGAACGCACGGGCGGCCGGTTCTTCCCTTTACCCCGACCGCGGGAATCCTCTAACGTCCCCCGGCAACTTCCCCGAATTTCGGGTTTCCCGGTCATCCCGGAGTGCCCGCATCCACAACCCTCGCGAGGTGAGCGACCCGGGATGAAGCGACTGATGCCTTGGTTGGTGGCCGCCGCCGTGCTGGTGTTGCGTTGGACGTCGCGGGTTCGCGCCCACGACGACCCGCGACCGAGGCTCCGGGCGGCCGGGATCCCCTACGTCTACGCGATCCTCCACGCCCATCACCTGACGGCGTTGTTGGCGGCCGAGAAAGACTTGGTCGTGATGGTTTCGCGGTCCCGCGACGGCGACATCGCTCTCCCCTCGCTCGCGGTTTGTCGCTGCACGGCGGTCCGCGGTTCGGGCGGCGGCCGAGGCAAGGGGGGCGGTCCGGCGATGACACGAATGATCAAGGAGGTGCAGGCCGGGCGTCCGGCGGTGCTCACGGTCGACGGACCGGTCGGCCCTCGCGGACGCGTCTACCCCGGCATCGCCCTGCTCGCGGAGAAAACCGCGGCGGTGGTGGTTCCCGTGATCGCGATCCCCTCGCGGCGGAACGTCCTCCGAAGGACCTGGGACCGTTTGCAGGTCCCGCTCCCCACCGCTCGCATCGACCTCTACCCCGGCGAACCGATCACCCCGGGCGACGACGAACCGCTCGAGTCGTTTTGCCAGCGGATCGGTCAGCGACTCGCCGATCTGGAACGCCGTTACGACCCCGAAGAATCCGCGGCGGCACACGACGCGGCAGCCGCCCGCCAGTCCTCCGCCGCGCGTCAATCGGCGACCGCTCGCCGGAGAGCGAAAGCCGACCGCAGCCGGCGACGCAGCCCCCCGCCACGAGGACTCGGCGAAGAAAACTCAATCCGCGTCGGTTGAGCCCGGATCGGCAACGCTCGAGTCCGGCGGGTTCGCTTCCGCCGGACGATGCGCCTCGACCGCCCGCTCCATCGCCCGGTAACGCTCCAACATCAGGTCGATCTGCGACGCCAAGCGTTCCAGATCACGCCCCGAATGGAGCGATTCGTCGAGGATCGGGCGGAGCCACTCCTGCATCAGATGGAACTGGCCGCGGATCATGTCGGCGAGCACCCGCGGGACCTTGTGCTGGACGACGATCGGTGGCGACTCCGACCGGTCGTCGCCGCGATCCCCGAGTTCCCCGATCCGTTCCCCGGCGGATTGAAGCGTGTCGGCGAGCCGCTCCCCCGAGGCGAGCAGCGTTTGACGGACCGCGTCGAACCGCGCATCCATCCGTTCCTCGGCACCCTCCCGGCCCACCGCGACGGCCCGCGAGATCACCTGACGGATCGATTCCAACCCGTCCCGCATCGATGCCAACTGACGCATCAGCTGCGCCGCTTGATCCTCGCCGTCGAACCCCGACATCCGGACGCTCTCGACGTACGCGTACTTGATCGCGTCCCACCGCTCGCGTTCCTCAGGGGTCAACGTTCCGATCAACTCCTTGAACTTCAGCACGTTCGCTTCGTTGTCGGTCGTCAGCGTCTGCGCGTCCTGTTCGTAGCTCCCCACGATCAACGATTGCAGTTCCTGGTCGTTCATCACCGCGGCGACCCGTTCGGCGATCCGGTTCATGTTCCGGTAGCTCCCCTGCAACTTGAACGGCGGCTCGGTGCGATACTCGTCCGCCTGCGCGGCGCTGCGGATGTAGGCGCGGTTGACCCGCAACACGACGTCGCGGACGCGGAGCAACTTCCGCATCACCTCGTACATCTCGCGGACCTGGTCGAGCCCGAAGTTCCGCTGCAGGTCGATCCCTTCCAGCGTGTCCCGTTCGGCGGCGCGGATGATCGCCCGGGCATCTTCGGGGGCGGCCGTCGATAGCGGCGCCAGCGTCGGGTTGCTCGTCAAACAGTTCTCGAGATAGCTCATCTCGAACGCGTCGGCGGCGTTGCCGATGACTTCCCCCAAGTTGTACACGTCGGCACGGTTGGAAAGCATGTCGGGGATCTGGAACCGATGCCCGCTCTCGGTGTACGGGTTGCCCGCCATCACGACCGCGACCCGTCGCCCGCGGAGATCGTAGGTGCGGGTTTTGCCGTCGCGAACGCCCTCGATCTTGCGGGTCGCGTCGCACAGCGAGATGAACTTCTGCAGCAGTTCCGGGTGAGTGTGTTGAATGTCGTCGAGATAGAGCATCACGTTGTCCCCCATCTCGAGCGCCAGGTTCAACCGCTCGACCTCCTCGCGGGCCGCCGCGTTGGGGGCCTCGGCGGGGTCGAGCGAGGTGACGCCGTGGCCGATCGCCGGCCCGTTCACTTTCATGAACACGACGCCCAAACGGTTCGCGACGTACTCCATCAGCGTCGTCTTGCCGTACCCGGGTGGCGAGATCAACAACAGCAGCCCCATCCGGTCGGTCCGCTTTCCCTCGCCCGCCGCCCCCATCTGCTTGGCGAGGTTGTCTCCGATGATCGGCAGGTACACCTCGTCGAGGAGCCGATTGCGGACGAAGCTGCTCAACACCCGCGGCTTGAACTCCTCCAATCGCATCTCCTCCCGCGCGTCGGTGACGACCTTCGACTTCGCCTCATGCAGCCGGCGGAATCGGGGGACGACGTCCTCGCGGTAGCGGCGAACCCGCGACAGCAACTCGTGGTAATGCAGCGTCATCTCGCCCGAACGGATCCGGGGATGGTTCCCGGCGAGCGACCCGACGGTTGCGGCGACCTCGGCGTCGACGACGCGGAACCCGTTCGCCCCGCCGGCCAAAATCAGCCACGCCAACTCGTCGCGATACCCGGCTTGCGGGTCCGCCGCGTGGGCGTCGTCTTCGTTGGCGAGGAACGCGTCGGCCCAGTTCCTGGCCAATACGAACCCGCGGATCGGGTCGGAATCGTGGGCCTTCAGCGGCGCCGTCAACAACCGTTCCCGGTCCGCCGCGGGGATCGATCCGGCGAACGCCTCCCAAAGCTTCGCCGCGCGGCCGCTGGCGACGAACGTCCTGGGACGCGAAATCAGTTGCCCGAACAGATACTCGGCGATCCGCGATGGCGTCACCTCCGCCCCGAACGCCGGTTGCCAGCGGTCAACGTCGGCCGCGGCCATCTCGGTGAGCCGCTCGCGGAATTCGGCCGCCGGACGGGCACCGGGGTACGCCTTGGCCAGCTTCGCGAACCCGCCGATCCAGTCCGTCATCTCCTTGCGGTCCTTGGCGGCGAGCCGCTTGCCGAACCACAGCTGTGCCGCGACACGAAGCGTCGGCGGGAACCTTAGCAAATCGATCGTCCGGTCGAATTCGACGAGTCGCTTCAGGATGATCGCGGTGTCATGGTCGTGCACCCCCTTGGCGTATCCCTCGTCATACCGACCGTCGGCCTGGCCGCGGACCCATTCGGCGGTGACCGTTTTCGCGTCGAGCGTCTCGCCACGCTCGCGTGCCGCTTCGAACAGTTCGACCGCCAGGAACTCGCCCCGATAAACGTCGCGGTTCTCGCTGACCAGTTCCTGGTCCCACAGGTCGCGGGCGTCGACGAGTTCCGGTTCGGTAAGCGGCGCGAAGTATTGGGTGCCGGTCAGGTGAAGACAAAGCTCGCCGCCGCGGAGCACGGTGGTCAGGTCGAGCGGTTGGGTGTTGACGGCGAACCGCTGTTTCCCCAATCGGATGACATCGCCGTCCTCCTCGTACAAATCCTGCCGGTCCTTGAGCTGACGGGTCGAGTCCTCGCGGATCGACTTCAGCCGCCCTTGCAGGTCTTCCGCGCGGACCGCATCCCCCATCTCCGAGAGCTGGCCGATCACGCCGCGAACCTTTTCGACCATCAAGTCGCCGGCGAAGTAGGCCGCGATCGCGTCGGACGATTCCATCCCACGGACACGGGCGTCGATCCCCTTGAGGATCCGTTCGGCGGCCGAGGCCAACGACTCGGCACGCCGGTTCCGCCGTTCGACCAGCTGAACTTTCCGTGACTCGAACGCCGCGTAAACGTCGTCACGACGCCCCGCCAACTGGACGACAAACTCGTCAAACTCGGCGAACCGCCCTTCCAACTCTTCGAGCTGGACCATCACCTTGGTCAGATATTCGTCACACTTCTCGGGCGTGTCGGCAACGTCGAGATACCCCGCGGTACTCTGCTCGAGCAGCTTCAGCTGCGACGCGAACTCGGCCCGCCCCTCGATCCCGACCAGCTCGTTCGTCCGCGCCTTGAGCCCGCTGCGGACGCGGTTAAGCGAGGAGAAAACGTCGCCGATCGCGTCGATGATCTCGGTCCGCCGCGTCGCGTCGTCGATCCGCAGGTTGCTGACGGTTTCGGTCAACAGCTCCAGGTCCGCGGCCGCGGCGTCGATCTCTTCTTCCAACTTCTTCGCGTCGGCGACTGACGTCACCTCGGCGATCCGCGTCTCGACGGTGGCGACCCGTTCGCGGTACGGGTCGAGCGCGCCGGGGGAAAGCAGGAAATCGACGCACCGCCGGCTGAGCCGTTCGGCCCGCTCGGCGGCCATCTTTTCCATCGCCGCGACGGCGTCTTCATCGACGTACCGCAGCTCCTTCAGCCCGATCGCGTGGCCGCGCTGTTCACGGAGCTTGGCGAGGGCGCTGACGAAGTCGTCGATCGATTCGAACCGGTCGCGGTCGATCTGGCGGATCAGGTCGTCGATCGCCTTCCGCACCGCCTCGGTCCGCGACTCGGTCTCGCGGCGGATCCGGGTGACCTTTTCGAACTCCTCGATCGCCGCCTCGGACGCCTCGCGGATCTTCGCGAGGGGCTCGCTCAGCCGTCCAGCCTCCGGCTTGTCGATCCAAAAGTACGCGTCGAGGACGTCGCCCGACCGCTTCGCCAAATCGACGTACAACCCGTCGTAGCTGTCGTCCTTCTCGACCAGCTGCAGCAACTCGCCGCACTCCGCCATCGCGCGAACGATCTCGCGGTTGCCGATCTTGAACAACAGCGAATCCGTCTGGTTCTCCGGGACGTGATCGGGACTCGTGAACGGCGTCTGCCAGATCTGGATCGCGTGATGTTTTTGCGGGGCGTCCTGGGCCCTAAAGCAGACCATCTCGCCGGCGGTAAAGAGGGTTTGTCCGTGGCAAATCAGCGGCGTGTCGACGGTTTGCCGAATCAGGTTGTAACGCAGCTGGACGTAGGTCCCCGAGTCGGGATGGTAGAACAGGTACAGAAAGTCTTCCCCGTTCGGGGCGGCGACCGAACGCTGGAACCGCATGTCTCGCAGCCCGTGATCGAACCGCTTGAAGTCTCCCGTTTGCAGGTAATAGCCGCCGGGAAAAATCAGCCCCTGGTCGCCGGGAAGCATCACGCAGGTGTGTTCGATCTCGTCTAACCGCGTCGCCCGGCCGAGCTTCGCGTTGTACACCAAGTACCGCGTCTTCGTTTCCTGATACGGGCGAATCTTGAGCAGCACCAGGTTGCCGACGACCGCGTAGTGGATCTCGGCGTCGTCGAGCGTTTGATCGGGATTGTCGACCGGTTCGCTGTAAATCCCCTCGCCGCTTTCGGTGTTGTTTTCGATCTTGATCGACAGGTCGCCGCCGACCGTTTCGACGAACACGCGGTCTTCGATCGAGATGTGCGGGTGCCGGCCGTAATGGTGTTGGTCACGGGTCGTCCGCTTCCAGCGGAATTCGTGTTGGTCCGGGTCACGGACCTCATGTTCGCTGCGGTTATCCAGGTACCGGAGCCGGTCGCCGTCGACCCGCCACTTGAACGACTTGATGTCACGGACCGACTTGCCGACCCGGAACACCAAGTGCATCATCGGCCCGTCACGATAGAAGCGGGCGAACCGGGTGTCCTTGTAGAACTTGTAAAGCTCGTGAAAATCGCTCTCGAAGCGTTCGTCACGAATCAGATCGAGCGACTCCGCGTGGAACTGATGCCCTTCGAACCGGTAGATCGAGAACACGTCCGCCAGTTGGATGTCGGTCTTCAGCCCGAATTGGACGTTGTAGCCGAACAGAAACCGGTTCCCCACCGACACCAGGTCACGGGGGACGCAGTTGTGCTCGGTCGTGACCCGTTCGGTCGCGAGCAGCCGCGTGTCGACGTTCCCGAAGACCTGCGAGCGTTCGTCGTTGAGCCGGCGGAGCCGCCCGCGGAGGTCCTCGGCGGCCTCCCGCAGGCGGTGACGAAGCACCTCGTAGGTCCCGGCGGCGAGCTGGGTGTCGGCCATGGCGTGTGTCCGTGCGGTCGGGTGGGGAGGGGCCTGAGGCCGTTACCCCTTCTTCCCGCCCCCCTTGCCGTTGGTGCCGGTCGAGCCGCCTGACGATGGGCCGCCCGATGACGATGGGCCGCCCGATGTCGATGGGCCGCCCGATGTCGATGGGCCGCCCGATGTCGATGGGCCGCCGGATGCCGAGCGGCCGCCCGACGCGACGGGGGACACCTCGAGCAGCTTCGAGACGCTCTGGTCGGCGACGTTCGCGGTCCCGGCGATCGATAGCAAACTCGTCAGCCGGTTGCGGATCTCGTCGCTGTCAGCCATCCCCAGCATCTTCGCGATCAACGCCGTGATCGATAGGTCCCGGATCCCGTCGGGGTCGAGGTTGAACTGGCCGACCAAATCCGCGAGCTGGTCACGGAAGTAGTCCGCGTTGCCGTCGAAGAACGTCTGCTTGATGTCGGTCGCGACCTTGCTGTTGTAGACGAACCGGTCGATCGCCTTGCCCCCTTTGACCGCCGAGGTGATCTGGTCGAAGAACACCCCGTCGCCGCCGACGATGTCGATCCGGGCGCTGCGGAGGGCGTCGCCGACGACCCCGGCTTGGCTCTCGGCGATCCCGCGTTGGGCTTTGATCGCGGCGATCTCGACGTCCTTCTCCTTTTCGAGCTTGATCTTGAACTCTTCGTGCTCCTTGCCGACGCCGTCGAGCTGCTTCATCGCTTCGGCCTTTTCGGTGATCCCGACCGCCTCGCTGTGATACTTCTCGCGAGACACGTTCGCCTCGGCCATTCCCTGCTTCTCGGTCGCTTGAGCCTTCGCCTCTTGGACTTGGGCTTCGGCGAGCCCCGGCGCGGCGGCCGAGGCGGTTTCGGCCTCGGCGAGCATCTTCGTCGCCGCGGTTTGCTTCTCGGCGGCGTCGCGGTTCGCCTCGGCCTCGATCCGGATCTTCTCCGCGAGCAGCTCGCTCGCCTCCTTCTCGGCCTGGGCGAGTTTCGTTTGCCGGATCCTTTCTTCCTCCGCCTTCGCCTCGGCGGCGACGACTTGCACCTTTTTGCTTCGATCGGCGGAAGCGAACTCTTCGGTGTCCTTGATCCGCTCCTGTTCCTCGACGACCGACCGTTCGACCGCGACCCGTTCGCGGATCACCTCTTGGATGTTCCGCTTCTCGACCTCGATCGCCTTTTCCTTCTCGACCTCGGCCACACCGACGACGCGGAGCCGCTCGGTCGCTTCGAGGTCGCGGTCGCGGACCACCCGTTCCTGCTCGACCCCGTCGGTCTTCTCCTTGTTCCGCTGGGCGACCAACACCTGGCGGGCCATGTTCTCCTCGGCGACGCCGATCTCTTCCTCGGTCGCGATCCGCGCCCGTTCCCGCTCGAGCCGTTGCTCCTCTTCCACCTTGGCCGAGGCGGCCCGCTCCCGCGCCGAGATCTCGGCGATCTCTCGGGTCTGCTTCTCGACCGCCTGGACCCGTTGTCGTTCGAGTTCCAGGATCGTTTCTTCCGCCTCGACGTCCTGCTGCTTGAGTACCTTCTCCTTGTTCCGGGTGAACTGGTTCTCCTTCACCTTCTCCGCCGCCGTCAACTCGGTGATCTTCTTGATCCCTTCGGCGTCGAGAATGTTCGACGGGTTGAGCATGTCGAGCGGGGTCTGCTCGAGATAGTCGATCGCGGCGTCGTCGAGCCGGTATCCGTTGAGGTCGGTACCGATGACCTTCAGGATCTCGTCCTTGAACTTGTCCCGTTGGTCGTACAAGTCGACGAAATCGAAGTGCTTGCCGACCGTCTTGAGCGCTTCGCTGAACTTGGCGTCGAACAGCTCACGCAGCGTGTCGATCTGGCTGCATCGCTTCGCCCCGATCGACTGCGCGACCTCCTTGACCTCCTCCATCGATTTGTCGACGCGGACGAAGAACGCGACCTTGATGTCGGCGCGGATGTTGTCGCGACAGATCAACCCTTCGGCGCCCTGACGATGGATCTCGAAGCTCTTCAGCGTCAGATCCATGAACTCGTATTGGTGGACCATCGGGACGACCCACATGCCGTCGCCCGAGGCGACCCGCAACCCGCCGCTCCCTGAACGGACGATCGCCTCGTCCGGACCGACCTTGATGTAGAACCGCTTGTACGCGATGACAACGCCGAGCAGCCCGATCAGGATCAGGCCAACGACGAACAAGCCGAAATCCGCTATCAGCGAATCGGTAACGAACTGCGCGATCATGAGTTCTCCTCGGGGGCCGCGGTGACCTGGTACACGCGGCGATCCGCGTCGTAAGCGATGATCTCGACGCGAGTCCCCCGCGGTAAGGTTTCGCCGTCGGTACAAATATTCAGAAGCAGCGGGGCCGCGTCGGTGGGGTACTCGGCTTGGCCGTACTTCGCGTCGACCTCGACGCTCGAAACGACGCAACTGCGCCCAATAAGATGGCTCGGGCCGTAGGTTTCGGCCGGCTTAAATACCCGATTCAGGGGGGCCGTGACAAATTTCGTGATCCCGATCGCGATGACCGCGTTTCTCATCACGAGCAGCAAACTCGTTACCAACGTCGGCTCGTATCGCTTCGTGTCGAACCCGTACCAGAGCCCGTACGAGAGCGGCCAAAACACGACGATGAACACCGCCAGCCACAGGATCAGTGGCAACCGCTCGAGGTTCATCCAACGCAGCGTCGCCGCGCCGATCCCCCCGAACATCCCGCCGTGGTCGACCGACCCGGGCTCCACGTCGGCGTCCATCTCGAACAAGTCCGCGAGCCCCAGATCGAGATCGATCAGCCCCAACGCCGCGATCACGACGTACACGACCAACAGGCACACCAACACCGACGCCGGCCAGACCGGTCCCACGAAAATCTGCTCAAGAAAGTCCACGAAACGCTCGGCCACGGCTGATTGACTCGAAGGGGACGAACAGAAAGGAAAAGACACGGTTGGCAACCTAACGGTTCCGACCGCCCCCCAGCATGGCCCGAGCGGGACCGTTCGGGGGCGCCGGACGGGCCAGAATCGGCAAGATTTTTCTCCCCACACGATCGCGTCGCCACCGTTGGATAGAATTCCGGGATGGATTTCACCGCGATCGATTTCGAAACCGCCAGCCAACGCCGAGATAGCGCGTGCCAACTCGCGGCGGTCGTCGTGCGGGACAGCCAGATCGTCGATTCGGCGTGCTGGATGATTCGGCCCGACCCGATGCACTTCGCCCCGTCGAACATCCGCATCCACGGGATCACCCCCGACCAAGTCCGCGACGAACCGACCTTTGCCGGTCATTGGAACGAGATCGCGGCGCGGCTCGGCGACGATTGCCTCGTCGCGCACAACGCCAGCTTCGACATCGGGGTGCTGCTCGCCTGTCTCCGCCGACACCGCTTGCCCGCTCCCGAGCTGAACTTCACGTGTACCCGCGCGGTCTCGCGACGGACTTGGCCCGAGCGGCGGAGTTACGGGCTCAAGCCGCTCGCGACTTGGCTCGGCATCCGCTTCCGACACCACGACGCACTCGAGGACTCGATCGCCTGTGCCAAACTGATGCTCGCGGCCGGAATCGCGACCGGTGCCAAAACGGTCGAGTCGCTCGAGTCGAAACTGCGGCTCGCCCGCGGGAGGGCCGGCGATTGGGGCTATTCTGGCCCCTCAGCGGGAAGACGCCGGACGAACGCGTCCGGTTTCGGATCACGCCCCGCGAGATCGTCCCGCGGTGAGTCATCCGGAAACGGTTCATCTGGAAACCCCGACGGTCCGGCCGAACCGCCGGCAATGCCGCTCGGGGAGTTGCAACGGTTGATCGTCCGCGGCGAGTTCCTGCGGCCGTTGGCAGGACGGACCGTCGTGTTCACCGGCACGTTCCGGTCCTTCAGCCGTGACTTTGCCGAATCGCTCGCCGCAAGACTCGGGGCGAATTGTCAGTCGAGCGTGACCTCCAAGACGGACGTCGTCGTCGTCGGAGAACCCGACCCGCGGACCCGGGCCGCGGGGCGATCCCGCAGCGTCAAGGAGGACCGCGCCCGAGAACTGCAAGCCGCGGGGTGCCCGATCTGCTTGCTCGACGAAGAGGCTTTCCTTCGATCCCTCGCCGAATTCCCCACGCCAACCGCCGCGTCATCGAGTCCCCCTCCTTCGTGACCCCACGCGTTCACCGTGTCATCCTCCATGTTTTCCCTTCCCGCGTGTTCCGGGCCGTCGCCCCGCCAGTGGAGATTGGGAGCGATCACCGTTCGCCCGATCGAGTCCGATGCCGAGTGAAATCATCGCCCGCGTCGACGGGAACCGCGTTTGCTCCGCCCTACATGTCGCCAGCGGCGCGACGCTGGTGACCGACCCACCGCCCGATGACGGGGGGGCGGGGGCGACTTTTTCGCCAACCGATTTACTCGCCACGGCCCTCGGAACCTGTGTCTTGAGCGTGCTTCGACACGTCGCCGATCGGCATGGTGTGTCGCTCGATCGGGTCGAAGTCCGCGTCACCACCGAAGTCCAAAACTCCCCGCGGCGAATCGATCGCATCAGCACACGGGTCGTCATCCCCGCCGCCGAAGTCTCCGACTCGTCGATCAGAAAGCGGCTCGAACGCGCCGCGTCGCAATGCCCCGTTCATCGCAGCCTGAACCCGAACATCGACGCCCCGATCGACTTTGTCTACGCTGAAGGGGTTGGGTGAACCCTCGCTCGGTAGCGGAACGGCGCGAGCCGTCCGGTCGCTCTCGCTCGCTCGGTAGCGGAACGGCCTGCGAGCCGTCCGGTCTCGACGGCGGAATGGTGCGAGCTGCCGGCATTCCCTCGCAAGGGACCGGCCTTGCACACCATCCCGCTCAGTCGACGTCGCGTCGTCCAGTGCGGTCAAAACGTCATTAACACGGGTGGAGGCCGAAGCGTGAATCGAACCGTTCGAACCGTTCGAATCGTGAACCGGACCGGAAACGTATTCGCCCTGTTATTCGGCGTCGCGGGTTGCATGTTGTTGCCCGGCGACGCCGGCCGCGCCCACGCGTCAGACTCCGCCGAATCGTCGTCAACCGCGAACGCCGCGACGGACGAATCGGAGCGTCTGTTCGTCCGCCGCGTCGCCCGTTTGCTGCAGGACAAATGTGTCGCCTGCCACGGTGCCGACGAAGACTTCCTGGACGGCTCGCTCGACCTGACCCGCGGCGACGGGCTCGCCGAAGGGGGCGATAGCGGCGGGCCGGCGATCGTCCCCGGGGCCGCAGAGCGGAGCCCGCTCTTCCTGGCCGTCACCCGTGACCACGACGATTGGTCGCCGATGCCGCCCAAGGAAGCGGAGCGTCTCACCGAAGAACAGCTCCGGTGGGTCCGCCGTTGGATCGACACAGGCGCGGCGTGGCCGTCGACGGAACGGTCCGCGGAGATCGAACGCGAGTTCGCCGATCGATGGTCGGCCGAAGACGGCGTGACCGTCGCGACCTCGGGCGGACTGGCGCCCGAATGGACCAACCGCCGCTACCAACCCGAAGACTTGTGGGCCTACCAACCGGTCGAGAAACCGTCGTTGCCCGGCTCGCCCGAACCGGCGGAATCGACCGCGGCGTCGCAGGCTGACATCGGCGGGACCGAGACGCCGAACCCGATCGACCGGTTTCTCGGCGCCGCGATGCCCGAGGAATTGTCGCCGGCATCCCCGGCGGACCGAGTCACCTTGATCCGACGGGTGACGTTCGGGCTGACCGGATTGCCCCCGACCCCCGACGACGTCACCCGGTTCGTCGAGGACGACGTCGGCGACGCGGAAGCGTTCGCGAAGGTCGTCGACCGACTGCTCGATTCGCCCCACTACGGCGAACGGATGGCCCAGCACTGGCTCGACGTCACCCGCTATGCCGATTCGTCCGGCTTCGCCAACGATTACGAACGGGGCAACGCGTGGCGGTATCGCGACTATGTCGTCCGGGCCTTTAACGATGACAAGCGGTTCGACGAATTCGCGAAAGAACAGATCGCCGGGGACGAACTCCGACCGGGAGACCCGGAAATGCAGATCGCGACCGGTTTCCTGCGGATGGGCCCGTGGGAATTGACGGGGATGGAGGTCGCGAAGGTCGCCCGCCAACGGTTCTTGGACGACGTCACCAACAGCGTCGGCGAAACCTTCCTCGCCCACTCGCTGCAGTGCGCCCGTTGCCACGACCATAAGTTCGACCCGCTGCCGACTCGCGATTACTACTCGGTCCAAGCCGTTTTCGCGACGACCCAACTCGCCGAACCGCGGGCCGAGTTCTTGGACGAAGAAAACACCGACGGGTTCGACGAACGAAAGTACCTGGAAGCGAGACGAGAAGATCATCTCGAGGTGTTGCGGGCGCTCGACGAAACGCTGCTCGAAAACGCCGAGGGCTGGTACGCCGAACGGGGGCTTGACCCAGAGCGTTGGCACGAGGCGGTTGCCGAAGCCAAGACGCAAGCGGAGCGGCAATCGAAGGGGCAACCCGACCGCGTGTTCGATGCGGCTCGGAAACGTCTGACCCGCGACGGCGTCCCCGAAGACCAGTTCCCGCCAAAGTTGTACGGGTTCACTCCCGAGCAATACGGCAACGAACGGGTCGCGCGGAAAGGGCTCCAACGGCTTCGCTGGGAATCCGAACGGTACCAGCCGTTCGCGTTGTCGGTGTATAGCGGCCGGACGCCAAGTTTGCGCTCGGTTATCTCGCCGACGCGGGTCCCTGACGACCCGATGACAAAGGGCGAACTCGAGGCGACGTGCATCCTGACCGGAGGCGACCCGTTCGCGTCGGGCGAACCGGTCGAGCCGGGCGTGCTGAGCGTCTTGTCCACGGGGGATGATCCCCTCGTCCCGGCCTCCATCCCGACATCGATCGAAGGACGTCGCAAGGCGTTCGCCGAGTGGGTCGCGTCGCCCGAGAACCCGCTCACCACGCGGACGATCGTCAACCGGATTTGGATGTGGCACTTCGGCGAACCGATCGCGGGAAACCCGAACAACTTCGGCGCTTCGGGCAAGCGACCCACCCACCCGAAACTGCTCGATTGGCTGGCGTCGACCTTCGTCGAAGAAGGGTGGTCGGTCAAACGCTTGACGCGGCAGATCCTCCTCTCCGAAGCCTATCGCCGAAGCGGCGAGCACCCCGACCCGGAACGACTCGAGCGGCTCGACCCGCTCGGCACAAGCTACGCCGTGTTCAAGCCGCGACGGTTGACCGCCGAAGAACTTCGCGACGCGAGATTGTCGGTAACCGGTGAACTCAATCCGGCGATCGGCGGGATCCCCTGCCGACCCGAGATCAACCTCGAAGCCGCGATGCAGCCGCGACAGGTGATGGGGACCTTCGCGGCGGCGTGGACCCCCAACGCCGAACCGTCGCGGCGACACCGCCGATCGTTGTACGTGCTCCGCCTGCGGGGGCTCCCCGTCCCCGCTTTCGACGTCTTCAACACGCCCTCCCCGGACTTTTCGTGCGAACGACGGGAATCGTCCACGGTCACCCCGCAGGCCTTCGCGTTGTTCAACAGCCACGCCAGCCACGCCCGGGCACTCGCGCTCGCCGACCGGCTGATCCGGGAATCGGACGACGAGTCGGATGCGGTACGTCGGTGTTTTCACCTCGCCTTCTCCCGCGACCCCAGCGACGCCGAACTCGACGCCTGCTTGCAGCACTGGCGTGACGTCGAGTCGATGCTCCCCGACGCCGCCCCGCCGTGGCGTCAACTCCCGTCAAAAGTCGTCCGGGAAGCGGTCGAAGAGAACACCGGCGAAAACTTTACGTTCACCGAAGGGCTGCACGCACACCGGGACTTCATCCCCGACCTTCGCCCCGTCGACGTCGACCGGCACACCCGCGCCCTCGCCGACCTCTGCTTGGCGATCCTGAACGCGAACGAGTTCGTCTATGTCTACTGATTCGCCGATGTCTCCTGAACCGAAAAGCCGTCGCGATTTTCTGTACGGCATGACGACTTCGCTCGGCAGCGTCGCGCTAACAGCGATGCTCGCCGACGAGACCGTCCGCGGCGGCGAGAATAGCGAGTCCCCGTTCGACCCCGATTCCCCCTTGGCCCCACGCCCGGGTCACCTTCCGGCCAAAGCGAAACGGTGCATCTTCCTGATGATGGAAGGGGGACCGTCGCACATCGACACGTTTGATCCCAAGCCCGAACTCGACAAACGCCATCTCGAACGGTTCGTCCGTCAAGGCGAACAGAAGTCGGCGATGGAGAGCGGCCAGCGGTACTACGTGCGGAGCCCGTTCCGGTTCCGCAAGGCGGGCGAGAGCGGCGCGGACATCGCCGAGAATTGGCGGCACCTCGCCGGGGTCGCGGACGAACTCTGCTTCTTCCGCGGGTGTCAGGTCGACAGCGTCAATCACCCCACGGCGATGTACCAGATGAACTGTGGCAACCGCTTCGGCGGCGACCCGGCGGTCGGGTCGTGGGTGACGTACGGACTGGGGTCAGAAAACCGAGACCTTCCCGGGTTCCTCGTGTTGCCGGAAGTCTCCTACCCACAAGGCGGCGCGGCGAACTGGGCGAACGGCTATCTCCCCGCCAGCTTCCAAGGGACGCCGCTGCGGCCCAAAGGCTCGCCGATCCTCGACCTGGAACCGCCGGCGGGAATCACCCGCGAGCGGCAACGCAAGACGCTCGACCTGATGGGGAAACTGAACCAGACGCACGCCGAGCGGCACCCCGGCCACGCGGAACTTCACGCCCGCATGCAGAACTACGAGCTCGCGTTCCGGATGCAGGTCCAAGTCCCCGAAGTGCTCGACCTATCGGGCGAAGACGCCAAGACGCACGAGATGTACGGGATCGGAAACCCGGCGACCGACGCGTTCGGACGGAAGTGTCTGCTCGCCCGCAAGCTCGTCGAAAAGGGGGTCCGGTTCGTGCAGCTCTATCACGGGTCGTGGGACAGCCACGACTACATCGAACGGGCACACGGCAACCTCGTCCGTGGCGTTGATCAGCCGATCGCGGCGCTGATCCGCGACCTCCGTCGCCGCGGGCTACTGGAAGACACGTTGGTCGTGTGGTGTGGCGAGTTCGGCCGCTCGCCCGATAACGGCGTCCGCGGCGGGACCGCCTACGGCCGCGACCACAACCCCAGCGCGATGACGGTCTGGCTCGCCGGCGGCGGCGTCAACGCGGGGCGCACGATCGGCGCCACCGACGAGCTTGGGATGTCGGCGGTCGAAGACGTCCATCACGTCCGCGACTTCCACGTCACGCTGCTGCGGCTCTTAGGCCTGGACGACAACAAACTCACCTACTACCACGCCGGGCGGTTCAAACAGCTCAGCCAGTTCGGCGGAAAAGTCATCGATCGCCTGTTGGCGTGAATCGGTTTCGGTTCATCGCAACCACTCGTTGCCGCGCACCGCGTAGCGGATGTCGTCAAGACTTCCGACGGCGTCACCTCCTCGCGGCAGAGGGGACGACCGGCAACACGATTCGCGACGGGTGGGCGTCGCTGTGGTAAACCCGATTGGTCGCCGTCTCCGTCCGCCGGTGCTCGTTCAGCGGTTCACCCGTGTTCGGGTTCACGTCGAAACGCGGGAAGTTGCTGCTGGAAATGTCGACGCGGATCCGGTGTCCCCGTTTGAACACGTTCGACGTCGGGTACAGCCGTACCGTGACCGGGTAAACCTCCCCCGGCGTCATCAGCTTTTCGGTCTCGAGCGATTCGCGGAAACGGGTTCGGATGATCCCGTCACCGATGTTGAGCGCGAATCCGCCCGGAAAGTCGTCGCTCGGCGGGTACTCGTCGATCAGCTTCGCGGTGAAGTCCGTGTCGGGGGCGGTCGAGGAGACCCACAGGTTGACCTCGAGTTCGCCCGTGACCTCGAGGTCTTCCTCTAGCGGTTCCGAGCGGAACACGACCACGTCGTTTCGGGCCGCGAGCGGCACCGGGTCGGGCCAGTTCCAGATTCGCTCGTCACCCCGTTGGTTCCACCCGCCGGAGACCAGGATGTCGTTGCCTGACGAGATGTTCCCGCCGATCGTCGGGACCGGGTCGTTGGGGTCGAACTGGTACTCCGTCGAGCTCCCCTCGGCGTCGGGCTTTTCGGGCGACAGTTCGCCGCCGGGGTGCAGGTACCACGGGGTCGCTTCCGCCCGCTCGAGCGGCCATTCCTGTTCGTCGCGCCACGTCCCCCCGTGGAACAGCCGGCCGTTGTCGGTGCGGTGACCGTCTCCGGTCCCCATCACGAAGATCCGCACCGGCGTCGCGAACGGGGCTTGCTTGCCGACCACGTCCGTGTCACCCCGGAGCCAACGGTCGTACCACTGCAGCCGCCACTTCAGCGGGTCAGCCATCGCCGCGTCGTCGCCGAAGCTGACTTGGCCGTGTTGCGACGAGCTCTGCGCGTTATGGATCCACGGACCCATGATCAGATACACCGGGCTCTCCAACCGCTCCCGAAGCACGCGAAAGTTCGCCGTCGTGTTGCTCCCCCACGAGTCGTACCAGCCGCCGACCAGGTAGACCGGAATGTCTTGGTAACGTTCGGGGTAATCGAGAATGTTGTTCTGTTCCCAGTATTCGTTGTTCGCCCCGTTCCGCATCCCGCCAACGAGCCACGACTCGTATTCGGGGGAAAGCCGCAGCGGGGTCGTCCCGGGACGAAGCGGCAGCAGGCTCAGGTAGCGGAACCGCTGGTCCGCCATCTCCGACAGCACTTCCGCCGTTTCAGGATCGCGAGCCGCACGGCTGCCGCGTCCGGCGTTGAGCATGATCCAGTTCCAAAACCGCAGCTCGAACGCGCCGCCGTTCCGCATGCTGGCGTATCCCAGATTGCTCATCGCGTCGACCGGGATAATCGTCTTCAGGTGAGGCGAGCCGGCCATCGCCAACGCGTGTTGGGTTCCGCCGACGTACGACGTGCCGATCATCCCGATCTGGCCGTCCGACCAGGGCCGCGTCGCGATCCACTCGGCGCAGTCGACCCCGTCCGGGCCGTCGTCGGTGAGCATGTGCCACACCCCTTCCGAGCCGTAGCGGCCGCGGGTGTCTTGGGCGACGAAGACGTACCCGCGGGCGGCGTAGTAGTTCCCGAGCCGCGCGTTGCCATTCTTGTTGTATGGCGTCCGCGTCAAGATCGTCGGGAACCGCCCCTCGACCGCCTCGCCGTCGCGCGCCGGGCGGTACACGTCGGTGGCCAATCGCGTGCCGTCCCGCATCGCCACCATCTGATCCGACTCCACCGCGACGTCATACTCCGCGTCACGGCCCACCGCCCAACCGACCGGCAGCACCGCGAACAACGCCAACGCCGCAACCACGCGGCATCCGTCACGACCACGCGTCCGCGCGAGGATGCTCCGATCGGCTTCGGCTGTCGTTGGTCGGGCCATCGCCCTGGCGGAAAAAGCCCCGGTGGCCAAACGGTGGGGGGACATTAGTTGACCTCGTTCTGTTTCGTGGTGCGTCGATCCGGGGGAGACTCCGTCGCACGATTGTAGAGTTCCTCGAGGGTCACCGGGACGGTCACATGAAGGTTCGGTGACCAGTCGACCAAGGATCCGTGTCCGCGGGTTGCGGGACCATCGGTTAGACTCGACATTGAGGACTGGTTGATCGCGGGTGAGGGAACAGCCGCCGATTCAGGAACAACGTCTCCACTGCACGAAAGGGAACCGATGAAACGTCGACAATTCCTCACCACCACCTTCGCCGCCGGGGCCGGTCTCGCCCTCGCGCCCCGGTTCGCGGTCGCCCAAGACTCCGGGCCGTACTCGCTGCCGAAACTCGACTACGCCTACGACGCGCTCGAGCCGCACATCGACGCCCGCACGATGGAGATCCATCACTCGAAACACCACGCCGGGTACGTCAGCAAACTGAACGCCGCGGTGGAAGGGACCGAGTGGGCTTCGAAGTCGCCCCAAGAACTGGTTACGAATCTCGACCAACTCCCGGAATCGGTCCAGGTCGCGATCCGCAACAACGGCGGGGGCCACGTCAACCACACGTTGTTCTGGTCGATCCTGTCGCCCGACGGCGGTGGCGAACCGGGCGGAGACGTCGGCAAGGCGATCACCCAGCAGCTCGGCGGCTATGACAACTTCAAGTCGCTTCTTTCCCAAGCCGCGACCGGCCAATTCGGTAGCGGTTGGGGTTGGCTCTGCGTCGATCCGAAGTCGAAGGGGCTGGTCGTCACCAGCACCCCGAACCAAGACAACCCGCTGTCATTCGGGCTGACCCCGATCCTCGGCGTCGACGTTTGGGAACACGCCTACTACCTGAAGTACCAAAACCGACGTGCGGACTACGTCAACGCGTTCTTCAACCTGATCGATTGGGACGCCGTGCAAGAGAATTACGACACGGCAAAGAAGGCGTGATCGTACTAGTTACCGGCGGGAGTGGGTTGCTCGGGAACAACCTCCTTCGGCAACTCCACTCCCTCGGGCACGAATGCTTGGCTCTGTTTCGCACCCGTCCCGCGGACGGCGTGCTCGACGGGATCGACGCCGAGCCGATTTACGGAACGCTCGACGATCGTGACGTGATCGATCGTGCCGTCGAACGCTGCGACGCGGTGATCCACTCGGCCGGACAGATCCATATCGGCTGGCATCACCTGGACGATTCGATGCGGGTCAACCGGGACGGGACCCGCAACCTGGTCGACGCCGCGATCGGGCATGCTCGCAAGCTCGTCCATGTCGGCACCGTCGACACGATGAGCCTTGCCGTCGAAGGCCGCCCCGCTGACGAGACGACCCCTGTCCCGACCCCCGGGGCCCGCGGCGGCAAGGTCCCCTGCAGCTACGTCCTTAGCAAAATCGCCGGCGTCGAGGTCGTCCGCCGTGGGGTTCAGGCGGGCCTGCGGGCTTCCATCGTCCATCCCGGGTTCATGCTCGGGCCGTGGGACTGGAAACCGAGCAGCGGCCGGATGGCGGTGGAGATCGGTCGCAAATGGCGGCCAATTTGCCCCAGCGGCGGGTGCAGCGTTTGCGACGCCCGCGACGTCGCCGAAGCCACGATCGCCGCCATCGATCATGGCGGCGACGACGGCCGCGAGTACATCCTTGCCGGCGAGAATTGGACGTATCGCAAACTGTGGGGCGAGATCGCCCGCAGGATGGACCGCGCCGAACCCCTGATCGCCGCCGGGCCGCTCGCCCGTTGGGTCACCGGACTCGCCGCCGACAAGGCCGCCAACTGGACCGGTGCCGAGTCGGACCTCAACAGCGCCGCGATCCGTATGAGCAGCGACTTTCATTACTACGACAGCGGCCGCGCGGTGAACGAACTCGGCTACCGCCGCCGACCGATCGCCGAAACGCTCGACGACGCCATCGCATGGCTCCGCGAACGCCACCTCGGCGACGGATAAGCCGCCAGAATTTCACTCACTCGCGGAGCCGACCGTTCGGTCCGTGAAGGACGTCGATGTCGCCCCGTCGATAATCCGCGAGGGCGACGGTCTCATCGGTATCCCAAACCTCGAGGATGAGGTGGAGGCCTTTTCCCGTGGGGTCCTCGGGACGGTCGGCAAAAAATCCGCACCCGGGCCACAAACGACTGATTGACACCTCGAGATATGCCGATATGTTGTAGGTATCGATCTTTCGGAGGAATTCGCGATGGCGACGAAAACCAAAACGGTGAAGCCAACCAAGCCGCGGGGCACCGTCGATGACTTTGCCGAAGCGGCCGAGTGCTTGAAGGTGCTGGCCCACCCGGTCCGTCTGCGGATCGTGCAGCTGTTGCTGCACGGTCGGTACACGGTCGGTGAGCTGGCCGCGGATTGCGGGATCCAAGACAACGTCGGGTCGGATCACCTGCGGCTGTTGCAGCGTTGCGGTTTCTTGGTCAGCGAGCGGGAGGGGCGCAAGGTTTACTACCGAGTCGCCGAACCGCACCTCGAGCAACTGATGGCCTGCATCGAGGGACGGTTCCTGTGCTGATGGCCCCCGAGATCGGTAATCGTCGACGAGGCCCTTTTGGCCTCGATACGTCGTGCTCTCCCGACATAACGAGTGATCTAGCGTTCGAGTTTACGTTCCAACCGAGAAGGGGTTTTTCGATGCAAACGATTGATGTGAACCGCCTGGCTGAAAAGCGGGCCAACGGCGATGTCGATTTGATTGATGTGCGGATGCCGACCGAGTACCGCGAGGTCCACGCCGAGGGCGCGAAGAACGTTCCCCTCGATGGCCTCGATCCGAAAGCGATCACGGACTCGCGGAACGGACGCTCGGACCAACCGCTGTATGTGATCTGTAAAAGCGGGAACCGTTCCAGCAAGGCGGTGCAGAAGTTTCTCGACGCGGGCATCGAAAACGTGGTCAACGTCGACGGCGGAACGAACGCCTGGGTCGATGCCGGTCTGCCCGTCGTTCGAGGCAAGAAATCGATCTCGCTGGAGCGCCAGGTTCGTATCGCCGCCGGCTCGATCGCCCTGATCGGCTCCCTCGCCGCGATCGTCACCGGCAACGTTTATTTCGCCGCCATTCCCGCCTTCATCGGTGCCGGACTCACGTTTGCAGGCATCACCGATACCTGCGGCATGGGGATGATGCTCTCCAAGATGCCTTGGAACAAGTGTTCGGACGGCGGATCATGCTCGGTCTAGCGATCTTGTTCGGCGCGATCGTCGGCTTCGCGTTGGGCCTGACCGGCGGCGGCGGTGGCGTGTTCGCCGTCCCGCTGCTGGTCTACGGCCTGGCGATCGCGCCGCGTGAGGCCGTCGGGATCTCGCTGGCGTCGGTCGGCGGGACCGCGGTGTTCGGCGCGGTGCCACGATTGGTTCGAGGCGAAGTGGAACTGCGGACGGGACTGCTGTTCGCTGTCGCGGGCATGGCGGGAGCCCCGGTCGGGGCCTACCTGTCCAAGTTGGTTCCCGAGCAAGTCTTGTTGGTGCTGTTCGCGATCCTGATGTTCGTCGTCGCGTTTCGCATGTGGTCGAAAGCGAAAGACCCGAAACCTGCCGACGGCGTCGGCGTGACCGAAAGCGATCCCTCAAGCGACCGCTCCGCGTGTCAGCGAGACGAAAAGGGCAAACTTCGGATGACGTCCGCATGCGCCAGGTTGCTCGTGTTGGTCGGCCTGATGACCGGCGTCCTGTCCGGCATGTTCGGTGTTGGCGGCGGGTTCGTGATCGTCCCTGCGCTGGTGTTGTTCAGCGGGATGGCGATCCATCGAGCCGTTTGCACGTCCCTGTTCGTCATCGTGTTGGTCAGCATCAGCGGCGTGGCGTCTCACGTTGCCGCCGGCAACCCGCTGTCGCTCGAAGTGACGATCCGGTTCATGGTCGGCGGGTTTGCCGGCATGTGGCTCGGCGGCTTGGTGGCCAAGCGTCTGAAAGGCCCCACCCTTCAAAAAAC
The DNA here is from genome assembly GCA_041685355.1 of Pirellulaceae bacterium. Lineage (GTDB taxonomy): Bacteria > Planctomycetota > Planctomycetia > Pirellulales > Pirellulaceae > JAWLFY01. The sequence continues at coordinate 21,653 of JAWLFY010000066.1, forward strand.
GTTCTCCGTCGCGGTCGTTTTGGTTGCGACCTTCGTCATCTTTAAATCGCTCACGTTGTAGGTAACCGCCGACGTTCGGCACTCACCATCCGTCAGTCCCCGTTCGGGATCGCCCTCTCGGTCGCCCGTTCGGTTCCAAAAAGTCAAGGATTCCCGTTTATGTTTCTTCGCTATTTTTACGATCAAAAGCTGGCTCACGCGTCCTACATCGTTGGCTGCCAGCGTGCGAACGTCGCCGTCGTCGTTGACCCGGGTCGGGACGTGGAGCAGTATCTCGAGACGGCCGATCGCGAGGGAATGAAACTGGTCGCGGTCGCCGAGACCCACATCCACGCCGATTACGTTTCCGGCGCCCGGGAACTCGCCGATCGCGTGGATGCGAAGTTGTACATGTCCGACGAGGGAACGTCCGATTGGAAGTATCAGTTCCTGGACGGCTACGACAGCGAACGGTTGCACGACGGCGATCACTTCATGATCGGCAACGTTCGGTTTGATGTCATGCACACGCCGGGACACACCCCCGAAAGCGTCTCGTTTGTGCTGACCGATCAGGGCGGAGGGGCCGACAAGCCGATGGGGATCTTCACGGGTGACTTCGTGTTCGTCGGCTCGATCGGACGTCCCGATTTGCTCGAGGAGGCGGCCGGATTGAAGGGAACGGCCGAGTCAGGCGCTCGCGACCTTTTTCAATCCGCCGAGCGGTTCAAGTCCTTGCCCGACTACCTGCAGGTGTGGCCCGCGCACGGGGCGGGGAGCGCGTGCGGGAAAGGGCTCGGCGCGGTGCCCTCCTCGACCGTCGGCTACGAAAAGCTGTTCAATCCGGCACTTCAGTTCACCGACGAGGCGGAGTTCGTTCGCTACATTTTGGCCGATCAGCCGGAGGCCCCGAAGTACTTTGCGGTCATGAAACGGGTCAACAAGGAAGGGCCGGCGATCCTGGGGGCCGATCATCACCACCAGATGCTCGACACCGGAAAGCTCGACGATGCCTTGCGGACCGGGACGGTGATCGACCTGACACCGTCACCCGAGTTCGCCAAGGGGCACGTCCCCGGAACGGTCAATATTCCGATCGGGATGCTGTCGCCTTGGGCCGGATGGTTGCTCGATTACGATCGCCCGGTGTATCTGATCTGTCTGCCCGAGCAACTGGAGGAAGCGGCACGGCTGCTGCATAAGATTGGCGTCGAGAAGATCGAAGGCGGGTTCGACGGAACCGCTGTGCGGGAATCGGGTTTGGCCACCGAATCCTATGCGAGGGGAACGCCGGAGGAGCTCGCCCCTTCGATCGAATCGGGCGAGGTGAAGGTGATCGACGTCCGCTCGAACGAAGAGTGGAATGAGGGGCACATCGAACAAGCCGAGCATCGCTTCCTGGGTCGCTTGCCGAAGCACCTCGACCAGCTCCCGCGAGACCAAGAGCTGGTCGTCCATTGCCGCAGCGGTGCAAGATCGGCGATCGCGGCCAGCGTCTTGCAAGCGGCCGGGGTCAAGCACGTTGTCGATCTGAAGGGGGGGTACGCCCAATGGAAGGCAGACGGGTTAGCGAGCGCGAAGCCGGAGGACGCGACGGTCGGGTAAAATCCGCTCGAGAAAATTGGCCACCCGTTATCCTCCACTTGTTATCTGCGATCGTTCCCGTCGACGCTCGCCTCGATCACGTTTCCTTTCACAACAAAGACCAATGAGATGACCAAGACGACGACTGTCGAGAACCTTCAACGCGCGCTGTCGATGGAGCTGACCGCGACGCACCAATATCAACTGCATGCGTGCGTGCTGGACGAATGGGGGTTGGAACTCCTCGCGTCCAAAATGCGAGAAGAGATGCAGGAGGAGTTGGGGCATTCGGAACAGTTCATGGTGCGATGCATGTTCCTGAAGGCCGAGCCCGTTGTCGCGCTGGAGAAGCAACCGGTTCGTGCGACTTCACTCAAGCAGATGTTTGAACTTGATCTTGCGGACGAAAAGGAAGCGATCGAATTCTATACGTCGGCCTCGTTCCAAGCTCATGAGGATCGAGACATCGGATCGCGGCAACTGTTCGAAAAGATCGCGATGGACGAAGAAGGCCACATGAGCTGGCTCGAGCTGCAACTTGATCTCCTCTCGCGTATGGGCGAGCCCGCCTTTATCGCTAAATACATGCCCGCCTCTCAAGGGGAACAGCAAGGCCTCGCCCCTTAGGCATCCGGACCGTTCTTTCGGCCCGTCCGGGTCCCCGAGGGGCTTCGCGGGATTTCGTGGTCGCTGGTCCGTTCTGGTGGGATCCCGGTTTCGTTTCGCCCGGTCGTTCTTTGTCACTGACTTGGAAAATTCCATGAATCGTATGCCCATCGTGACGTTTGCTTTGATTTCGGTGGTCGCGCTATCCGGCACGCTGGTTGCCCAACAAAGGCACAGGAAAGGACCGGGCGGTGGCCGTGGCCCCGGAGGCGGGCGTGACGATCGACACGCCGCCGACCATGAAGTGTTTCAGTTCTTGTTGCGGAATCACAAAGAGATCAAGCGAACCGTTCGCGAATTGCCCAACGGCGTGGAGACGTTGACGGAGTCGGATGTGCCGGAGGTTGCCGACAAGATCAAGGAACACGTCGAGTGGATGGAGTACCGGATCGAGAACGCGAACCCGATTCGGATGCGAGACCCACTGTTCGCCGAACTGTTCAAACATTCCGAGAAGATCAAGATGGTTCACGAGGCCACCGGCAAAGGGGTGCGTGTCATCGAAACCTCAGCCGATGCGTATGTCGCGAAGCTGATCAAGGCCCACGCGAAGGTGGTCTCCGGGTTTGTCGAACGTGGGTTCGCCGAGGCGATGAAGAACCATCCGGTTCCGCGCGGCGAGTCGATGAGGCCTCGGGAGGTGACTCATCCGGTGATCGCCGATCACGGGGCCGTGGTACAACTCGCGAACGCGGCCCAGCAACCCAGAAACGGTGCCAAGATCGTGGTCGACCTGACCCGTGGTGGCGATCCCGAAGAACTTAACGCCGGATTGGAGAAGGTTGCCAAATACGCGAATATCTACGCAGCCGCCGGCGCCGAACCCGCTACTGCGAAAATGGCAGTCGTATTTCATGGAGATGCCACACTTGCCGCGTTAAACCCCGATGCGTACTCGGCCGAGTTCAAGACAAGCGGAAACCCAAACCTGACGTTGTTGCGACAACTCCACGAATCGGGTGTCGACCTGTTCGTGTGCGGTCAGTCGCTAATCGCCAAAGGGTCGCAGCCCGAAGAGGTCGCAGTGTTCATCGAGACGGCGGTGTCGGCTTTGACCACCGTCGTCAACCTGCAATCGGACGGATACGCTTATGTGCCGCTTGGGAATTGAACGACATGAAAAATGAGATCGGTCGGCGTGCGACAAACCAAAGGGGTTGTTCCGCGATTTTAGTGGCAACTGCCCAGAACGTAGGTTTTGGAGGCATTGCTGCGATGTCCGAAGTGAGGATGCGAGCGAACGCGGACAAGC
>JAWLFY010000067.1:0-2880 GCA_041685355.1 Pirellulaceae bacterium
TCGATCAGCATACTTCATTCAACATTCGGACATCGCAGCGATGCCTGAAAAAACCTCGCCGACGCCAGCCCGCAAGCCACTAAAATCGCGGAAGAGCCGATAACGATACGGGCTTGCTGGGATTCAGCGAACGCATCGACGGCACGGCAGACCCCAGGAAACCGCTTTGGATCGTAATCATGGCCGATCAGCAAACCTCCGTTGCGGATCTTTGGCCACCAGGCTTCGATGTCCGCTTTGACGGTTTCGTAGCTGTGGTTGCCATCGATGAAGACGAATTCGAGTTCTCGGTCTTCGAAGCAGCGGGCGGCTTTCACCGACGGCAGGCGGATCGGATGCCAGCGGTTGGCGTTGACGGCGAGGTGACGTAGCGCGATCGGCAGGCCCCAATAGAGCGTCTTGGTGTCACCGAGTTGCTGAACGTGGTCGGGTCGGGATTGCTCTGCATCTGCCGGGTACTGCGCCCACGGGTCGACTCCGTAGAGTTGAAGGTCGGGCATCAGAGCGAGGAGGTTGGCAGCGGTAACTCCGTGGAAGACTCCGACTTCGACTCCTTTCCGCATCGGGCCGTCGGCCGAGCGGAGCAGTTCGAAGACGACTTGCGCGTGCTTGCCCACAGGGATCGGCTGGACCGGTCTCCATGAATCGGAAGTAGTTGTTGCACCCCCGATTCGAACGGATTCTGCCGTGCATTTCATCTGATCAGTGGCCACGAAGATCCCCTTGTCATTTGATAGCACCACAGGTAGCGCCAGCAAAAAGCCAGTCCGACTATATGTTGTTGGGTCAGCTAAAGCTCGTGTCATTCACCCCCGTCCCGTTTCTCTCCGTCGTTGCTTAGTCGGCTTTGGCGAAGCGGACGTCGCGGGTGTCCCGTTCCTTTCCGGTCGCTTCGGCGAGCCGGGCATACAGGGCGGGGCGTCGGGAGCTGATCCAGCGGCGGCCGGTACACATCGGCAACAGTTCCGGGTCGAGGTCGGCGACGACCATCTCGTCGGCGGCCTTCCACGTCTCGGCGAGCGTCGCGCCGTAGGGGTCGAGGATCATCGAGTTCCCCGTACGGACTTCGTCGTCGTCGATCCCGACGCCGTTGGCGAACACCAGGAACATCCCGTTGTCGTGGGCGCGGGCCGGCAACCACCGCATCAGCCACTCGCGTCCTTTCGGGCCACGGAACTCCGCCTCGATCGCCTCGGGGTCGCTTTCGCGGTTGTGCCACAGCGCCGGGTCGATCCGCCCCATGCATCGGGGGCTTGGCGAATCGCAGCCGCCGGTTTGGTGCGGCGAGAGTAACACCTCGGCGCCGGCGAGCGCGGTCATTCGGGCGTTCTCGATGATGTTGTTGTCGTAACACGTCAGCACGCCGACGCGGACGCCGTGGGGCGTGTCGAACACGGTGTACCGGTCGCCCGAATCGAGATGTTCGCTGATGAAACAGTGCAACTTGCGATGCACCGCGTACTCGCCGTCCGGCATCGCGACGAGGTAGCTGTTGTAGAGCCGGCCGTCGTCGGCGACTTCGATCAGCCCCGCGGCGATCGTCATCGAGTGACCGCTGGCGAGCTCCGCGAGCGTCATCGCGGTCGGGCCGCCGGGGATCGGTTCGGCGAGCGACTCGACCTCGCCGCGTGACAGGTTGCGGACGTGCCAATAACCGCTGACACACATCTCGGGAAACGACGCCAAGTCGACCCGTTGTTCCGCGGCCGACGCGACGAAATCACGGATCCGTTGCAGGTTGAACGCCTTGTCCCCGGGACGGTGGTTGAACTGGATCGCGGCGACACGGATCGGATTCATTGGGGAGCTCTCGGTCGGTTCCGACGATGACAAATTTCAGACCCGGCCGCGGGGGCCGAGCCTGCCGAACATCCGGTCGAGCTCGTCGCGGCTGAAGAAGAGCGCGGTCGGTCGGCCGTGGGGACAGTGGTGGGTGTCGTGATACAGGTCGCGTTGCTCGAGCAGACTCGTGATCTCTTCGGGGCTCAGCGGGTCGCCCGCCTTGACCGCCGCCTTGCACGCGATCGTGCTGAGCAGGTGATTGAGCAAGTCCTGTGGGTCGGGCCGCTTGCCGGCCCCGAGCAACGCCTCGAGCAGCGTTCTCAACATCTCTCCCGGGTCGGCCCGGCTAAGCATCGCGGGGAACGAACGGATCAAAATCGATTCGCCACCAAAATCCTCGATCTCCAGCCCCACCTGGGCGAGCGCCTCGGCCGCATCGAGCGCCGCCGCCCGTTCGCTCGGGGTCAACGAGATCGGTTCGGGAACGAGCAACCGCTGCGTTTCCAGACGACTCCCCTCGCGGAGCACTTTCGCACAAACTCGCTCGAAGAGCACCCGTTCGTGGAGCGCGTGCTGGTCGATCACGACCATCCCCTTGTCATCTTGGGTGACCAGGTACCGGTGGTGGACTTGGAACCCGAGATGCGAGACGGCCGGAGCGGACGAGGGGGACGACGCCGAATGTTCACCCGAGGCATCGCCTTCGGCGGGAACCGCGTCCCTTTCGGGCAGCCCGTTTCCCTCCGGTGCCGCGTTTCCCTCCGGTGCCGCGTTTCCGGCCGGTGCCGCGTTTGCCTCCGGTGCCGTGTTCGCGGCTGGAAAAAAGTTTCCGCCGGCGTCGGGGAACGGGCGAAACGAGGGGACGTCGGGTCGAGCATCGGGGGACCTCGGTTCGTCGGGACGCGGGTTCCCGGTGCGGGCCCATTCGATGACCGATTGGCGTTGCCGTTCGGATTGCTGGGGCGACATCCCGAGCACCCGGTCGGGGGCGGGCCGGAGCGGTTCGGGACGGAATTCGACGTCCCCCTCGTTCTCTCGGCTCGGATCGCCCGTTCGGCTCGGATCGCCCGTTCGGCTCGGATCGCCCGTTCGGCTCGG
>JAWLFY010000067.1:2980-25006 GCA_041685355.1 Pirellulaceae bacterium
TCGGCTCGGATCGCCCGTTCGGCTCGGATCGCCCGTTCGGCTCGGATCGCCCGTTCGGCTCGGGGACTGGGGGCCGACCCGGTGGGTCATATCGGTACGGAGGAAATGATGGCGGAGGGTTTGCAGGAGCCGGCTGTAGACGCGGCCGCCGTCGGTGAAGCGGACTTCCAACTTGCACGGGTGGACGTTGACGTCGATCATTTCGGGGGGCATCTGCAGCCTCAAGAAACAGACCGGTTGTCGGCCGACCATCAGCAGCCCGCGGTATGCCTCGCCCAGGGCGTGTTGCAGCGATCGGTCGCGGATGTGTCGACCGTTGAGGAACAGGTACTGCATCCGGTTGTTGCCGCGGCTGACCGACGGGTCACAGACGTACCCGGAGACGCGGATTTGGCCGTCGTCGCTGTCGATCGGGATCAGCGTGCTGGCGACCTCGTTGCCGAAGAAGGCTTCGACCCGTTCGGACCAGCGGGTGGTCGGGGGCAGGTCGTGGACCGTTTTGTCGCCGCTGCGGAGGACGAAATGGATGTGGGGGTTGCCGAGCGCGAGCCGGGTGAATGCCTCGACCAAGTGTCCCCGTTCGGTCGCCTCGGTCTTGAGGAACCTTCGGCGGACGGGGGTGTTGAAGAACAGTTGCCGAACATCGACGACGGTCCCGACCGGGCATCCGCAGGGGCTGGGGGGCTCGATCACGCCGCCGCGGACGCCGATCTCGTGGCCGCACTCGGCCCCTTCGACGCGGCTGCGGATCGTCAGCTGGGAGACGCTGGCGATCGACGCGATCGCTTCACCGCGGAAACCGAGTGTGCCGACGTGGAACAGCGTTTCGTCGTCGGGGAGCTTGCTGGTCGCGTGGCTGGTCACGGCGAGCGGGAGTTGATCGGCGGCGATCCCGCAACCGTCGTCACTGACGCGGATCGAATCGGTCCCGCCCCCCGTGATCGCCACCTCGATCCGATGGGCCCCGGAGTCGACGCTGTTTTCGAGCAGCTCTTTGACGACCGAACCGGGGCGTTCGATCACCTCTCCCGCCGCGATCTGGTTGACCAGGTTCGGCGGGAGTTGTCGGATCGTCGGCCGTGCGGTGGCGGTGGACATCGTGTGTGAAGTCTACCGGGGCGGGGCCGATTCCAAAATGGCCGTTCGCCGTTTCGGGTCACCGGTTACGGCTGGAACACGAGCATGAACCGGCCGTTGCCACGGCGAACGACGACCTGCAGGTTGAGCTCGCGGCTTTGGGCCTCTTCGAAGATCCGCGACAGTTGCGGCACCGATTCGATTTGGACCCCGGCGGCCTTCTCGATCACGTCGCCGACCTGCAGTCCGCCTTGGGCGGCGAGGCTTTCGTCTTCGACCGCGATCACGATCAGGCCACCCTCGAGGTCGCTGTAGCCGTATTCCTCCGCCGACTCGGGGGTGACCGGGATCATCTTGGCGCCGAACAGGTCGCCCCGTCCGAACAGCGACATCGTTTCGTCGGTCCGTTCGGCGAGGTCGACCTCGACGGTCATCGTTTCGCCGTCACGGTTCACCTTCATCGACACGGTCTCCCCAGGCGCGCGGCTGGCGACGTAGTTCTTCACCTGGTTCCCGCTGCGGACCGGTCGGCCATCGATCTCGGTGATCACGTCGCCCGGTTGCAACCCGGCGGCGGCCGCCGGCTGGTCCTCGACGACGCCGCTGAGGAAGGCCCCACGCTCGGCCTTGAGCCCGAACTTTTCGATCGTTTCCGGGTTCACGTCGCCGACTTGGGCGCCGAGGAATCCGCGGCGGACTTCACCGGTTTCGATAATCGAATCGAGCACGGGGCGGGCCAGACCGACGGGGATCGCGAACCCGATCCCGGCGTTCCCGCCGCTTCGTGACAGGATCGCCGTGTTGATCCCCACGACTTCGCCGCGGAGGTTGACCAGCGGACCGCCGGAGTTCCCCGGGTTGATCGCCGCGTCGGTTTGCAAGAAGTCTTCGAAGCCGCGGTCGCCGCTGACGATCCCGCGGACCCGGTTCTTACCGCTGATGATCCCGGCGGTGACGGTCTGCTCCAACCCGAACGGGCTGCCGACCGCGAGCACCCAGTCGCCGACGCGGATCTCCTCGGAACTGCCGAGTGGCGCGGGTTGCAGATCGGGGGCATCGATCTTCAGGACCGCCAAGTCGGTTTGCGGGTCGGTCCCGACGATCTCGCCCTCGATCGTCCGCCCGTCGCTCAGCTCGACGGCGACTTCTGAGGCCCCGTCGACGACATGATTGTTGGTCAACACGTAGCCGTCATCACGGACGATCACGCCGCTCCCCATCCCCTGACGTTCGGGGGATCGACGCGGGGTGCGAAAGCGGTCCCTGTCGCCGAAGAAGTCGTCGAGCATCCAACCCGGCAACCCGCGAAGCTGGGGCGGGAGGGTCCCGTCGGTTTGCACCGTTTCCGCCGCGAACTTGGTGCTGATGCTGACGACGCTCGGGCGGAGCGCCTCGGAAACGTTTCGAAACGCCGAGGACAGATCTTGAGCCGTCTCCAGCCTTTCACGGGCCTCCGCGGCCACCTCCTGCTGCTGGGCGTAGACGTCGCTACGCAACCCTTGGGGGAGGCTCATCACGAGCCCGGTGAGGAGACAACCGAGGGTCATCGCGCCGAGCGCGACGGCCAGATTCTTCGATAGGAATTGCATTTCGCTTGGACTCCTGAAGGGCGAGGTATCCAGGTTTCGTTGATCGGATGACGGGGTGTCGGGGGATCGGGGGAACGCCGCGAGGCGAACCCTGGCCCACGACTTCCCCGTCCGACGATGACATGAACGCGTCGACTGGGACGTGGACGCGGCTCCACTGGGACGTATACGCGGCTCCGCTGGGACGTATACGCGGCTCCGCGTTCCGGCGTTCATTCCGGCCGTCGTTCATTCCGGACGAGTTTCTGTCGGCCCGAAGTTCCTGTCGTGCCGACAGACGGCGGACGCGGTGGCTCCTCAAGCTGCAAACCACAGGCCAAATTCCGAGCCGAGCACAATTTTGCCGTGACACGGGTTCGGGTCAGTTTGGTACGCTTGGTCGACCGAATCGGGCATGCGAGGCAAGAAGCAGGAACAGGGATGCGAGACACACTCACGGTGATTTTGGCGGGCGGTCGGGGATCACGGCTGGAGCCGTTGACGCGGGACCGGGCGAAGCCGGCGGTTCCGTTCGGCGGGCTGTACCGGATCGTCGATTTCGTGCTCAGCAATTGCCTCAACAGCGGCATGCGGCGGATGCTGTTATTGACGCAGTACAAGGGGCAATCGCTCGACCGGCACATCAACCTCGCGTGGCGGGGTTACTTCTGTCGCGAACTCGGCGAGTTCATCGATGTCGTCCCGCCACAGCAGCGGATCGACGACAACTGGTACCGCGGGACCGCCGACGCGGTCTACCAAAACATCTACGCGATCGAGCGCGAGCAGCCCAAGGACGTGGTGATTTTGGCGGGGGATCACATCTACAAGATGAATTACGGGACGATGGTCGAGTTCCATCGCCAGGTGGGGGCGGACATCACGGTCGGGGCGTTGCGGGTCCCGCGGGAGGAGGCCCGCCAATTCGGCGTGATGCAGGTCGACCCGGACCACCGGATCGTCGGGTTCCAAGAGAAACCGGAGGAGCCGGCGCCGACCCCGGAGGACCCCGACGTTTGCCTCGCGTCGATGGGGATCTATGTGTTCAGCGCGCGGTTCCTTTACGAACGGTTGTGCGACGACGCGACGCGACCGGACAGCGACCACGACTTTGGCAAAAACATCATCCCGGGGGCGATCGAGAACAGTCGGCTGTTCGCATTCCCGTTCACCGACGAAAACCGCAAGCGGGACGCGTACTGGCGGGACGTCGGGACAGTCGACGCGTACTTCGAAGCGAACATGGATCTGGTCGGGGTCGATCCGCAGCTGAACCTGTACGATCACCAATGGCCGATCCGTTCCCATCAACCGATGCTTCCCCCGCCGAAGTTCGTATTCGGAAGCGAAGGACACTCGCCCCGTCGCGGCGAAGCGCTCGACTCGATCGTTTGCCAAGGGACGATCGTTAGCGGCGGGAGCGTCTCGCGGAGCGTCGTCGGGGCGGGGTGTCGCGTCAACAGTTACTCGCAGGTCGAGGACTGCATTCTGTTCGACGATGTCGTGGTCGGTCGGCATAGCCGTCTGCGGCGGGTGATCGTCGACAAGGGCGTCCAGATCCCTCCCGAGACCGAGATCGGGTTCAATCGCGAACAGGACGTGGCGCGGGGCTTCACGGTGACCGAAAGCGGGATCGTGTTGATCGCCCGAGGCGAACAGATCCGCGGCGAGGTGTCGGTCTGATGCCGGAAAACGCCCTGCTCGTGTCGGTCGGGTCGCTGCTCGGGTTGGTGCTGCTGGCGATCGGCTTCGCGATCGGCCGGAAACGGGGACGAGGATCCGCCGCGGGCGATTGGGACCGCGGGGACCGCGAGCGAATGGTGCAGATGCTGCACGAACTGGGGCGGTGGGCGAGTGACTACTCGGGTAATGTCTCGGAATACCAAAACCGGATCGGGGAGGTGACCGAGGCGATGCGGCGCGAGGGGAAAACGGGCGAGCCCCCGAACCGGGTCGTGACGCTGCTGCAACAGATCGTCCGGAACAGTGACGAGATGCGGACGCGGTTGGAGGCGGCCGAGAAACAGCTCGAACGGCAAACACGCCAGATCGAAACTTATCTGACCGAGGCCCGCACCGACGGTTTGACCGGGTTGGCCAACCGCCGCGCGTTCGACCAAGAGCTGGAAAAGTTGTTCGCGGCGTACCGCAAAGGGGGCCGCGGGTTCGTGTTGACGCTGATCGACATCGACCACTTCAAAGCGGTCAACGACACGCACGGCCATCAAGTCGGGGACAAGGTCTTGCAGCGGGTCGCGGCGATGCTGCAAGGGGAACTGGAATGGGCCGTATTGGTCGCGCGGTTCGGCGGCGAAGAGTTCGCGGTGATCAGCGACGGGCCGCTCGGACGGGTCGCCCAGCGGATGAACGAGCTGCGTCGCAAACTGTCGCACGAGCGGATCGACGGCGGCGAGGTGACGCTCGATATCACGGTCAGCGTCGGGTTGAGCGAACCCCGTGACGACTTGGTCGTCGCCCCGGTGATCCGCCGGGCCGACGAGGCGCTGTATGCGGCGAAGAAGATCGGGCGTGATCGTGTTTATGTCCACGACGGTCGCGGACCGACCCTGCTTGGGGCGCCCGAGGTGGCGCGGTGAGCCAAGCACCGCTTTAGCGGGCACCCACGTTTTGGCCGAGAGCCTCTCCGAAAAGGTATTCGATGAGCGACGATCCGAACCGACCTGATTCGTCCCCCGCGTCGAACCCGATGCATTTGTCGGACGTCGAGTTCGACCGCGAGCCGGCCGAGGCGCCGCCGCCGTCCGAATTGGAACGCCGCCAGCCGCCCGGCTTGTGGGTGCTGTTCGTGACCGAGATGTGGGAGCGGTTCAGCTACTACGGGATGCGGGCGCTGTTCGTGCTGTTCCTGATCGCGTCAACGGAGGAATTGCTCGCCGACGGGTCGGCGAACGACAACCCCGGCTTCGGGTGGGCCGACGGAGACGCCTACGTTTTGTACGGCGTCTACACGTTCATGGTGTATCTGACGTCGATCTTCGGCGGGATGGTCGCCGACCGTCGGCTCGGGACGCACCGTTCGATGCTACTCGGCGGATGGATCATCGCGCTGGGACACATCGCGCTGGCGGGGATGGCATTGTTTCCCCACGAGCCGGGCGTCGCGGTGTCTCTGGAATCCGGCCGGGGGGCGTTGCTCTGTTTCCTCGGCGGACTCACCTTGATCATCATCGGCACCGGATTTTTTAAACCGTGCGTGAGCGTGATGGTCGGCCAGTTGTATGGCAAGAACGACCCACGCCAAGATTCCGGGTTCACGATCTTTTACATGGGGATCAACCTCGGGGCGTTCCTCGCGCCGCTGATCGCCGGCTCGCTGGCGAAATTCGTCGGTTGGCACTGGGGGTTCGGGGCGGCCGCGGTCGGGATGGTGTTGGGCCTGATCTTCTACCAGATCTACCGCCCTCGATATCTGCAGGGGATCGGGGAGCCGCCGTCGGAAGAAGTGATCCGGGCGAGCCGCCGGTTGGTGATCATCGGGACGACGGTGTTGATCGGCGTCCCCGTGCTTCCGCTGGCGTTGTACGTCGCCGGATGGCTCGACCCGATCGTCGCGGCTTGGTCGTCGGTCACCGGGACACTCGGGGTGTACGGGATGGCGGGGGTGGTCGCGGGGCTCGTCGTCGCCGCCGCCGGTTGGTTCTTGGCGATTCAAAACCGCGAAGAACGGGGCCCGTTGGCGGTGATCTTGATCCTCGCGTTCATCGGCAACATCTTTTTCTGGACCGCCTTCGAACAGGCCGGTTCGTCGTTGAACGTGTTCGCCGAGCGGAACACCGACCGGACACTGTTCGGGCTGTTGTCGGCCCCAGGATTCCCGGCGGAGTTCTACCAGTCGGTGAACCCGCTGACGATTTTGATCTTCGCCCCGTTCTTTTCGTGGCTCTGGATTTGGCTCGACCGCCGCGGCATCGGGCCGTCGACGCCGGTCAAGTTTTCGCTCGGCCTGTGGCTGCTCGGGCTCGCGTTCCTGGCGATGGTCGGGGCGTCGCTAAAGACCCGCGACGGCGAACTGGCGGGGCCGCATTGGCTGTTGATCACGTACCTCGTCTACACGTGGGGTGAGCTTTGTCTATCGCCGGTCGGGTTATCGATGGTGACGAAGCTTTCCCCGAAACGGTTGCAATCGCTGATGATGGGGCTGTGGTTCTTTACCTTCGCGCTTTCGAACCTGCTGGCCGGTTTGGTCGCCCGGTTTTCGACGAAGTTCGTCCCCGAAACCCCCGGCGAGGAGGCGGAGTTGACGTTCATCTTGGAGGGGCTCCCGGGGTTCTATCTGATGCTGGTCGTGTTCCCGATCGCCGCCGGATTCCTGCTGTTCGTGCTCGCCCCGTGGCTCAAACGGATGATGGGGGACGTGCGATGAGCCTTCCGTGTCGACCCGCGAGCGACCGCGCCGATGTCCACGACTGACGCCTCGCGATTGGCCGGCATGCTCCGCCGCGTGATCCGGGACTGCCACCAGCTGTACCGCTCCGCGGGGGATCAGATGGTTCGGCGTCACCCGACGATGATCGGGGGGAACCCGCGGAGCTTCCCCGAATTGATGGAAGACCTGCATCGCGGCGTGTTGATCAAGGTCTACGTGACGGTCGTCCGCGCCGACGATCGCTGGTCGGCGGCTGAAAAACGGGTCGCGGCGACGCTGGTCGAACACTTGTGGGGACACCCGATCGCCGGCGGCCAACTCCGCGAGGCGGCGACCGAGCTGTTTCGCCAAGCGGACCGGTTGCCCTGGCCGGCACTCGTCGGACCGTTCGTCCGCTACCCGCCCCTATCCGACGGCAAGGCCCAACTCGAGACGGTCGTGATGCGGCTCGCGAACCTGGTCGCGAAGTGTGACGGCGTGATGGCGGCGGAAGAGTCCGAGGCGCTGCACACGATCCAGCGGGAACTCGACGACGCGCTCTACCCGTCGAAGGACAAGTCGGACGGGTCATTCAGCGCGGCCGGGTCGGGAGCGGCCGGTGAGGCGCACGCCGCGGCGCCCGGCCCCGGAGGGCGTGCCGCGGACGGCGGTACGACCTCGGGCGAGAACGCCGCCAGCCGTCAAGAACGGCTGCGGGCGGCGACGGCGGAGCTCGACTCGCTAGTCGGACTCGATTCGGTCAAGGATCGGGTCCGCTCGTACGCGAACTTTTTGCGGATGCAGACGCAGCGCCGCGAGGCGGGGTTGTCGACGATGCCGATCAGCCTGCACATGACCTTCACCGGCAACCCGGGGACCGGCAAGACGACCGTCGCCAGGATCGTCGGCCAGATCCTCGGGGCGATGGGGACGCTCCAGCACGGGCGGGTGATCGAGACGGACCGTAGCGACTTGGCCCGAATCTTCGAATCGCTGTGCCACAAAAACGACTAGCGGCTGCCGGGCGAAGCCCGACACCGATTGCTGGTCGGTCTCGACCATCTTTATCAGTGTCGCGACCGACACTTCGGCAACGGTCGACTGGTCCGCAACGCGTTCGAGGATTCGGTCCGCCGGCTGGCCGACCGGATCGCCGACGTCAGCGAACTGACCGAGACGTTGCTCACGACGCTGACCGCCGACGACATCCGATTGCCGGGGGTCGACGACGCCCAGCTAGGCCGGCTCGTCGAATCTCCGCACCGCTTGCGGCTGACGTGCAGCGGCTGCGGAAAGCGGATCACCATTCGCCCCGCCTCGCTCGGCCGCCGAGTCCGCTGTCCCCACTGCGACGCCGTCCAATCCGCGGCGTGGGCCGAGATCCGCTGGCCGAAGTGAGCGGCTGATTCAGTCTCCTTGCGTCATTCCGGGCGGAGAGGCGAAAAGTGTTCCGGGGGTGGCGTTGCGCTTACTCCCGGGTACCGTCTTTGTTCCCTTCGGGATCGTTGCCGGGCGCTGGGTAGTCGTCGCCGGCAAAGCAACAGTCGCTCCCTAGTTCGGCTGTTTAGGCCGGAGAGCGACACAACTCCTGCCCGGCATTTGCGATCGACCCGGCTGCCGTGATGTTTCGCCCGCTGGGCTTGGGTGCGAGGAAGACCGCACCCGAGGCCTGACGGCCTCGGCAGTTCTTGTGTCGCCCGCCGGGCTGATAGATCGCCGAACGAAACGGGACCGAGAATCCGGACCGCGGGGCCGGCGGCTCTCGCCGCGCCGTTCATTGTGGGCCGCTGATTCGGGCGGTCAGCGGGTCGCCTCGATCGCCCGATCGAAGAGGGCGATCTCGTCGAGCCGGCCTTCGAAGTTGAACCGGTTGTCACTGCGGCCGCCGAAGAAATAGGACGCGGCGTCGGGCGGGGCGGCCACCCCTTCCAGTTCGATCTCGGGGGACTCGCGATCGTTCAGATAGACCCGCACGCGGTCGGACTCGCGGACCAGCGTGACGCGGTTCCAAGTCCAACGCTCGATCTCGGTTTTGCCGACCGCCGGGTCTTGGTCGCCGTGCAGGAACAAAAGCCGTCCCGGCTCGGTCGCGGTCCCGCCGATCCCGAGGTGATCCCCGCGGGGTGTGATCCCGTGCGAGTGGTCACGCGAGAAAAACCACCCGGCGGTCTCCCGTCCGTCGTTCGGCATCCCGTTCCAAAACCAGAGGCTGACCGAGTACGCGTCGCCGGTTTTGGGGGCTCGTCCCCAGCCGGGAAACTCGGCCCGCAGGCGACCCCCGGCGAAGTGGGCGGCGCGGTTCACCTCATCACCGCCGAACGATTCGTGATTGCCGGACGATTCGTCACCGCCGGACGATTCGTCAGCGTGGAACGACTCGCCGTCGCCCGACGAAGCCGTTTGGGGGCCTTCGAGATAGAACACGACGCCCGGCTCGTAGGTCGCGTTGCGTCCGTGGCCGGTACGGTCGACCGCGATCGGGCCGCTCATTTCGTCGAGCCGCCAATAGGCGAACGGCTCGGCTTGTAGGATCCGTTTCGCCGCCGGCCCGGTCGCCCCGCGGTGAGGGCGTCGCGGCTCGCCGGTGACTTGTTCCAGGAGCTGGGTCGCCGCCTCGACGATCTTCGGCTCGGCTTCGACCTCGAGCCCGGCGGACCGGGCGGCCCAGGTGTTGTAACCCCCGAGCAAGTGTTGTTCGGGGGGCGGGATGTAGCCGTCACCGCCGTTGGCCAATTCGATCACCATCGTCGACGCGGCCGGGCTCCGGGCCTTTAGCTTGAGCCCGCTCAGCGCGTAGGTTTCGTTCGGCGTCGTCGCGATCGCGATGTCGCCGATCCGCAAAGCCTGGACAACGATCTCGGTGTCCTGACGCTCGTGCAGGATCACCTGTTCGCGAGCCAGGACCTCGGTTTGGTCCTGCGGCAACCGGTCCCCCATCGCTTCGACGATCCGCTCGGCCCACTCCAGACGTTGCCGGTCGGGGACGCGATAGCCGAGCCGCATCCGT
Organism: Pirellulaceae bacterium; assembly: GCA_041685355.1. Classification (GTDB taxonomy): domain Bacteria; phylum Planctomycetota; class Planctomycetia; order Pirellulales; family Pirellulaceae; genus JAWLFY01. Next base: position 12,999 of record JAWLFY010000067.1, read on the forward strand.
CGTTCGGCCATCGCCAAATCGACGTCCCCGCGGTACTCGATCCGCTCATACGCCGCGAGGGCGATCTGCAGGAGTCCCTCGGTGTACTCGTCGATCGTCGGGTTCGGCTGTTCGTCCGCGGGAATCGTGTAGTCGCGCCGCCAGATGTCGCCGCTGCATCCGTGCGAAAGGACCCCGACGAACGGAGGCCGGTCGTCGGCCGGGTCGGGCTCGACACGGGCGGCGAACCCGTCGCTGAACAGGCCGAAATAATCGGCGCTGATCGCGCGGTCGCCAAAGTAGTGCATCGAAAAATTCGCGAGCACGGCGAGCGGTCGTCCGTCGGTGCCGCGAAAGGCGATCATCGAAAGCTCGGGGTCCTCGGGGCCCGAGGGCCCGGTGACGTCGTCCCAGTTCCGCGCGGCGTGCATGTTGGCCCGTACCGTCGGGTTGCCGAACGGGTCATCGGCGACACGGTCGGACCGGCGTACCCAGCGGCGGAGTGCGGTGAACTCGGCCGCCGGCGCCGAGCCGAACCCGACCTCGGCCGGTGTCAGATTTTGTTCCGCCGCGACGATCGCCTCCGCCAATTTCTCGCGAAGGTACGAGACATAGGCCGGATCGGCGTCGGTCCCGAGGGCGCCCATGCACGACGGGGCCGAATGGGTGTGCGTCGCCGAGATCAGCATCCGGTCGGCGGCGATCTCGGTCCGTTTCGCCGCGAGCCGTTTCGCGTCGTCGAGCAACGGTCGCGGCATCATGCAGCTGTCGACAACCACGATCGCGATTCGCTCGCCCCCGTCATCGATGACGATCGCGCGGGCGTTGACCGGGGTGTTGACTTCCGAAGCGGTCTTGCTCGTGAACCCGCCGTTGACGAGGACCGGAAAGTTCGGCGGCGTGACGTCGGTGACTGCGGCGCCCACCCGGAGTTGCCCCTCGGCGGATTCGGCGGCTGCCGAGGGATCCCCCGTCACCGCGCCGCCAACGAATAACGCCGTCGTCACCAAGAGGAATCGGCCATGTCGCCAACCCGCCGCTCGCATCTTCGCCACACCTGCTCGCGTCGTCGCCACACCCGCTCGCGTCGTCGCCACACCCGCTCGACCGGATCGCATCACGTCTCGCTCCAAGTTTCATCGCCTCGCGTTGTCTCGATCACCGAACACACCAAGATAGCCGGTGACGCCGCGATGAGGGTCCGAGCGCCACCGGAATTCGGTGACGCGGTTCACCCGATGACGCCGGGCGACCCGCGCGGGGTTGCAGCCAGCCCGCGTTCCAACGCCTCACGGGGTCTCCACTCCGGAGGCGGCCGTGAAAACGACGCGTCGCGGGATGACGGGGTCAGCGACTCTTGAGTTCGAACGCCAACGGTTCGCCGGACCCGCCCTCTTCGACGGTCGCAAGGATCGGCGAGTTGTCAGGGTCGTTGTAAATCGCCGGAACCGCGTTGACTGTCTCTAAATCGATCGCCATCGCGTCGGGCGGGATCGGAGATCCGTCGGCCTGGGTCAGCTTCTGGAACAGCACCCGATACTTGCCAGCAGGGACCCCGTCGGTCTCGGGACCCGACTTGAACGTCACGTTCCCTGACGTGTCGGTGACCCCATAGCCACCTTTCCCCTTGACCGAAGAGCCCTCGGGGAGCAAGGTCACCGTGACCCCCTCGATCGGCTCGCCGTCGAGAATCACGGTCGCCGACGCGGGGACGGTACCGGGGCCGCCACTCGCCCCACATCCGACAAGAGGCAACCCGAGTAAGACGATCGATAGCAACCGGAAACGAAGATGCAACACTTCAAAACTCGTATGTAAGATAGAAAGGTTGTGGGCAAGGGAGAGGCGGCCGGGGGACCAACCGAAACGCGTCAGCGGGAGATCTCCCCGCCGACGCTTTGGTTGTCGATGCGGATAGGCTCTCAGTACTCCCCGAGCGGCTCGCCGTCGGCGATGTAGGCGAGCTGGCGGAGCACGACCAGGTCGGTCGTTTCGCTGATGAAATGGACCGATCCGTCAGCGAAGGTGACTTGAGCCCCGCCCGGGTGCATACTCCCCGCACTCGACCAGTCACCCAGCTGGCTCGCTCGCCAAGCCCGCTCGAACGGGGGCGAGTCCCAACCGCAACAGAGATGAAAGTTGATCCCTCTCGAATATGTCAGGTCGACCCCGTGACCAACCCATTTCGCATACCCCCAAGTCTGCGAAGTGCCGTTGAATGTAGCCCGCAGCGTCTCACAAACGGCGACGGTATTGCTGGTCCCGTCGACAATGTCTCGGAACTTGGACGAGTCGTTGTGTCCGAACATTCGGCGCGTGGTGAACGGCTCATCGCTCCAATTGCTGTCACTGCTCGACGTGCGTTGAATGCTGAAGTCGTAATTGGTGAACGCGCCCCGCAGCGTCGTCGTCCCGGGCGAGATCGAATAATTCGAGCTGCCGGTGCTGGTGTAGTTCGTCGGGTTGGGATCTGAGGGACAGAGGAACGTTTCGACAGGGGTGCTGACGACGAGGTCGTTCGCGTTGCCGGGTTCGCCGGGAAGCGGGCCGTCGATCGTGTTGCTGCCGCGAGTATACGCCCCGGTCGCGAGGCCGAGATCGAGCTGGTCTTGCAAGTTCTGTTGCTCGATGAACGGCAGCACCAACAGCCAACCGCGGTGGTTGCGAGTCTGACCGGGGGCCGGGCTAGCCGATCCGGACGTGATCGAACCGCTATTCATCACGGAGTACGGAAACTTGTTGAACGTGTCATGGTAGTTGTGCAGCGCGAGCCCGACCTGCTTGAGGTTGTTGGAACACGACATCCGACGTGCCGCTTCCCGCGCGGCTTGAACCGCCGGCAGCAGTAGCCCGACCAGGACCCCGATGATCGCGATGACCACCAGCAGCTCGACCAACGTGAACGCGTAACGAGAACGGAGTTGGGAACGATGACGCATGCGCACTCTCCTGCGGAGGACACCCGAAGAGCGGGTGCTGAATTCAAAAGAAACGAAAAAGTTTAAAGACCGATCATCAAGTCGCGTGCCAACCGAGATTCGTCAGGCCGGCCGGGCCGCGCGAGCAACCGAACGTCACCGACGGAGCCGGTGGCAGCGTGAACCGAGTGCCCTCAGTGCTCCGCTAAGGGGGGTGTGGCGAACCGTGCGAGGTGACGGATCGAATCGCCACGAATTGATCGATCGAGCCGATTGTTCCCGCCGGGAAACTCGAACGGAGACGTCTCGGTCGAGGCTGGCTGCAACACGAATCGACAATCAGGCGAACCGGTGCGCGAAATCACGGCACCTCGGAACTTGCCCGGGAGGCGACGGGGTGCCCGTGATTCTGTCTTGGTTCGGCGGGAGGCATCTGATACTTTTCGGGTCTCGCCAACACCGTCTTCGGACATCCCGCGGCGGATCCGCGGGCCCGAGGCGGGCGAGAGACGTGGGTGACAGCCAGGAGGGCTGTCGAGAACCTTCTGGCTGATCCGTGCGAAAGGAGTCCGACGTGGAAAAGACCAAACAGGCACCCGTTAGCGTTCACATCCGCTGGATGATCCGCCGAGACATGGCGTCGGTGCTCGGGATCGAGGCGAGCTGTTTCGAGTTCGCCTGGACGGAGGAGGACTTCATCCGTTGCCTCCGCCAGCGGAACTGCATCGGGATGGTCGCCGAAGCGGACGACCGTGTCGTCGGGTTCATGATCTATGAACTCCACAAGACACGACTCCATATCCTCAACTTCGCCGTCGACCCCGATTACCGGCGGCGGGGCGTCGGCAACGCGATGCTCGAAAAGCTGCTCGGGAAACTTTCCCACGAGCGTCGCAATCGGATCATGTTGGAGGTCCGCGAGACGAACCTCGAAGCCCAGCTGTTCTTCAAGCAGCTCGGCTTCCGCGCGATCTCGGTGCTCCGTGACTTCTACGACGATACCGTCGAAGACGCGTATCTGATGCAGTACCGATACCGCCCGACCGAAGAAGAACTGGCCCAACCCCACAACCGGATTTCCCGGCTCGCCGGCTGACCGCCGGCGAGACGCGGCGGCCGGTCTGCTCATGACAGACCTTCCGCGACTTCTCGGACCTTCCGCGATTTCTTGGGCAGCGTGGGGCACCGGACGGCGTGGGGCACAGCAGGCCGGATCCGTTCCCAGCAGGCCGGATCCGTTCAGATTAAGTCTCGGAGCGAATCGAGTGCGAGCGGCTCGCGGGTCGCGAACGGTTCGCCGTACCGTCGGTCGATCAGACGTCCCCAATACGCGGCGTCGTCACGGATCCGGTCGAGCATCGTCGGCGGCTCCGTCGGCCGGCCCTCGATGAACTGGCTCGCGTAGGCCTCGACCGCCGATCGCTTGCGGTCCCAGTGTTCGCTGATGTCGACGATCCAGTCGGGTCGCACGGCGAGCCGCAGGTGGACGCAGAAATAGTAGTAAACACGCTGGGGGTGGTGCCGCTCGCCCGGCATGTCGGTCTTACTAAGCTTGGACCAGAAGCGGGCCGCCTCGACGAGTTCCGTCGCGGCGACGTGGTCGGGATGGGCGTCTTCCCAGTACGGCGCGAACAGCCATCGCGGGCGGAGTACCCGGATAAATCCGGCGACCCGTTCCCGCGCCGCCAAAGTCGGCTGGATCGCCCGGTTCGGAAGCCCCGCGTTTCCCCGCCACGACAGCCCCAAAATCTCGGTCGCCCGCGCGGTCTCCTCGCCGCGGCGACGGACACTCCCCCTCGGCGTCGGTTCGCCGTCGGTCAGGTCCAACACCCCGACCCGCATCCCCGCGTCGAGCATTTTTGCGATCGTCCCTCCCATTCCCAGTTCCGCGTCATCGGGATGCGGCGCGACGACCAAAAAGTCGAGCGGGTCGATCTCGCCCAGCGATTCGGGGTCGACCGGATGAGAAACGTTCATCGCGTCACCTCGGTCGACCGGTCGCCGGGTAACGCCGGCAACTCGTACGCGACCGCTTCCCGGTCGTTACGGATCAACAGGGTCCGTCCCGCGAGCGTCGGGGTGTTCCAAGTCTTCGACGACAACCCGTCCAGCCGAACCATCGCCCGGTATTCTCGCGGGTCGGCGTCAACCAGAAGCACCTCGCCCGATTCGGCCTGGACGATCAACACGTCTTCGGCGAGCAACACCTGGCCCTGGCCGCAGCGGTCCCGCCGCGACTGTTTCCAAAGGGTGCGTTCCTCGACAAGGTCGACCGCTTCGAGGGCGCCGTTGCCGATCCCGTAGGCGACCGACCCGTCGACGCACGCGTGAGTGAACTTGGTTTGTAACCGCCGGGACGACGCCCACACGGCCGAAGCGGAAAAACCGCCATCCTCCCCTTCCGCCCGCTCGACCTTCACCAACGCGCTCCCGCCGCCGTAACCTTTGCCGACCAAAAACCGGTCGTCCCCGGCGGGGATCGCGGAGGCACACGTCGCCGAGGCGTTCGATTGGCCCGGCCAAGGAAACGACCACAAGGTTTCGCCGCTGTCGACCCGATGTCCGGTGACCGTCCCTTCGTTGACGATCACGATCTGTCGTTGACCGGCCAGCGTCATCAGCATCGCCGACGCGTAGCTGATCTGGTCGTCCCCGGCGGTCCATTCGACCTCCCCGGTTTCCGCATCGAACGCGATCAAGCTGCGTCCCCCGGCGAGTTTTTCGGAACGCCCCGACCTTCGCGGCGGGTCGGGGCCGCCGAACGGAAGCACGCACATCCCGTCGACGATCAGCGGCGAGCCGGCCCGGCCCCACGTGATCGACGACTCCGATCCCGATTGGTCCCACCCGGCCAACTCGAGCAGGTCATGTTCCCACACCGGGTCGCCACCGACGAGCTCGAAGCAGCGGACTTGGCCGGTTCCCCCTTGGACGTAGACCTTTCCGGAGTCGATCGTCGGAGTCGAACGGGGGCCGATCCCGCCCGGGGGGCCGGAGTGGCGGGATTCCCAATCACGGATCCAAGCGAGACTGCCGTCGGAGACGCGGTACGCCGTGAGAGATTCCCGGTCGTCGCGTTGCTCGAGCGTCAACGCCAAGTCGTCTCGGACGGCGAACGACCCCCACCCGTCGCCGATACCGATCCGCCACCGCTCGACGACGTCGTCAGACGAGCTCGGGATCTCGAACCCGCGACGGTCGATCACCCCGTTGCGGTTGGGCCCAAGAAACCCGGGCGAATCGAGAAACCCCGACCCATCGCGATTCTCCGCCGCGCCCCCGACCGACGCCGGCTCAGACCCGCTGGCGGGTTGCCGACTTTCGGGTCCGCCACGTTCGTGGCGGCCGGCCGCCGTGTCGGCTGATCCGTTCGACCGGGCCTCCGAGCCGGACAGGATCGACCCGTCGGACAGGATCGACCCGTCGGACAGGATCGATCCTGCGGACGGCTCGGTGAGCATCGGAGGCGTCTCGTGTCGGGCGAACCGCCACGTGAACTGGGGGACCATCTCGCCAGAGAAAGTTTCGAAGCGGAACAGTGCTGCCGCGATGACGAGCACCACCACGGTCGCCGCCGGGACCCTCCATCGATGCCCGGCGGCCGACGCGAGCCGCTGCATCTGGTATAGCGCGGCGAGCAGGGCGACAAACCCGACGCCGACCGACGCGAAGAAAGCGTATTGGTAATCGGTCGCGGGGGCGTACCGCTGGATCACCGCGATCAACGCCGTGGCAACGACGATCGCCGCGGCGGCACGACGAATCCGCGACGCGGTGGGCACGCCGATCGGCCGGTTCGGGGAACCGGAGGTCACTTGATTCACGCTCGCTTTTCCGTTGAGTTCGCTATCCTAGAATCCCTCTCATTTAACAACAATCGGCCCAACCTCGAAGCACACGTTCTTGACGCACCCGATGATTCGACGCACACGATGATTCAGCAATGGCCCCGCGGAGACGAACCCCGCCGGATCGCGTTCATTTCCGACCTGCATCTGTTTTCCCGCCGCTGTAACGCCCACGAGCACGAAGAGCGGATCGAACAGGCCGTCTCGTGGGGCGAGATGTGCGTTTGGGGCGGAGACTTGTTCGATTTTCGTTGGAGTCAGGAGCGGCGGGGGGACGTGACCGTCGGACGCGCGATCGACTGGCTCGAGCGTTGGTACGACCGCCACCCCGACACGACGTTCGTTTTCCTCACGGGGAACCACGACGCCCATCGGCCGTTCGCCGACGCGCTCCGCCGCTGGGCACGAGACCGAGAACGGTTCCATGGCAGCCTCGAGTGCCTACGGGTCCGCGATACGTTGCTCGTTCATGGGGACGTCATCGAGGGGAACGGGTCGCACGAGGCGTTCACGCGGTATCGGACCCGTTGGAGCGGCAAGCCGACCGCGGGGACGCTACGGAATCAGGCCTACGAAATGGCCGTCGCGGCGCGGGTGCACAAGGCGGTCGCCTCGGCCGCGCACCGCAAACGGAACACCTGCCTGCGGCTGTTGCGGTGGATGCACGACCAACCCGATGACGCGATTCGGGGGGTGCGGCGGGTCGTGTTCGGGCATACCCACCGGCTGATCACGGGGCTACGGGTCGACGGCATTCGGTTCTACAATGGCGGCGCCGCGATCCGCCACGTCCCGTTTTCCCCCGTGATGATTGAGCTCCCCCGGTCCGGCGGCGGGGAGGTTGGCTACAATCGCGACGGGAGAACGTGACGAATTCTGCGGTTCACCCCTTCGAGATTCCCACACCGAGCGCAATCAGCCGATGCCGGAGGAAGCCTACGAGACGTCCCGACTGCTCCGCGAAAACATCGAGCGGGTCTTGCTGGGGAAGCCCGATCTCGTCCAATTGCTGGTCGTCTCGCTCCTCTCCGCCGAACACGTCCTCCTCGAAGACGTGCCGGGCGTCGGCAAAACGTTGGCCGCGAAAGCACTCGCGCAAAGTATCGAGGGCGAATTCGCGAGATTGCAGTTCACCCCCGACCTGTTGCCGACCGACATCACCGGCAGCATGATCTATCGGTCGTCGGACCAGCAGTTCGAATTCAGCCGCGGCCCGATCTTTTCCCACGTCGTCCTCGCCGATGAGATCAACCGCGCTCCGCCGCGGACCCAATCGGCGTTGCTCGAAGCGATGAGCGAGGGACAGGTCTCGATCGACGGCAAGTCCCACCGGCTGCCCCGCCCGTTCATCGTCGTCGCGACGCAAAACCCGTTCGAATTCGAAGGCACCTATTCGCTCCCCGAAAGCCAACTCGACCGGTTCCTGATCCGCGTCTCGGTCGGCTATCCCGACCGAGACTTCGAACGTCAAGTGATGGCGAGTCACCGCACCGGCGAGCCGGTCAATCGGCTCGAGGCGGTCGTCGCCAACGGCGACGTGCTCGCGGCCCAAGACGCGGTCCGCGATGTCGCGTTCGAGGAGACTCTCGTCGAGTACCTGCTCGATATCGTCGAGGCGACCCGCGAACACGAAGGTTTCGAAGTCGGCGTCAGCACGCGGGGGGCGCTCAGCTACTATCGCGGGTGCCAGGCGCGGGCGATCACCGAAGGCCGAAACTACGTCACCCCCGACGACGTCAAACGACTCGCCGTCCCCGTGTTGGCCCACCGCGTCCTCCCCGAAGGTGTGTTCCAGGGGGCGAACCGGGAATCGGTCGAACAACAACTCGCCGACCTGATCGAACAAGTCCCCGTCCCCGTTTAGCCGTCCCCGTTTAGCCGTCCCCGTTTCGCCCCGGCCCGTTTGGCCCCGGCCCGTTTCGCCCCGGCCCGTTGTAACCGGACACCGCCGCTGGAGCTTCGACGTTACGACAACACATCCCGGATGACGTGGCCGTGCACGTCGGTCAGCCGCCGGTCGAGCCCGTTGTGGTACCACGTCAGCCGCTCGTGGTCGAAACCCAGCAGGTGAAGCGCGGTGGCGTGAAAGTCCCATACGGTCGTCGGGTCGACCTCCGCCCGCCGTCCCAGCGGGTCGGTCGCGCCGTAGCTGACACCCCCGCGGACGCCCGCCCCCATCATCCAACATGTGAACCCGTCGGGGTTGTGGTCGCGTCCGGAAGTCCCCGCTTGGTGCGTCGGCATGCGACCGAACTCGGTCGTCCATAGTACGAGCGTGTCGTCGAGGAGCCCCGACGACTTCAGATCGCTGAGGAGCGCCGCGGTCGGCTGGTCGAACACGGGACAATGACGCTCGTAGTCCGCCTTGAGCGTTTTGTGAGCGTCCCAGTTGAGCAACCCGTCGACGCCGGACGCCCGCGACGCACAGTACAGACTGACGTAGCGAACGTCCCGTTCGAGCAACCGGCGGGCGAGCAAACAGTTGCGGGCGTAGGCGGCTTTCAGCCCGTTCGGGTCGTCGGTCCCGTAGCGGCGATGGACGCCGGACGGTTCCCGAGACAGGTCCGAGACCTCGGGCGCCGACAGCTGCATCCGTGCGGCGAGTTCGTAGGCGGCGACGCGAGCCTGCAGGTCGGTCTCGGCAGGATGTTCGGCCGCGAACCGACGGTTCAGCCGATGCAGCAAATCGCGGCTCGCGTCCTCTTCCCGATCGCCGATCCGCTCGGGACGCCGCAGGTTCCGGATCGGTTGCTGGTCGCTGAGGATGATCGCTTGATGTCGTGCCGGCAGAAACCCGCCCGACCAGTTCGCCTTGCCGTTGGGCGGCTCGCCTCGAATGTCGGGAATCGCGACGAACGTCGGCAAATTCTCGTTCTCGCTTCCGAGCGCGTAACTGACCCACGCCCCGGCACTGGGGAACCCTTCGGTCGCGTGTCCCGTGTTCACGAACACACACCCCGGGCCGTGCGTGTTGGTCTTGCTGTGCATCGAATGGAAGAACGCGATGTCGTCGACGTGCCTCGCCATGTGGGGCAACATCGAACTGATCGGCTTGCCGCTCTCCCCGGCCGGGCGGAACGGCCACGGGCTCTTCATCAGGTTCCCGTTCTTCCCCTGGAACGAGACCATGTTTTCTTCCCCCGGCATCGGCTCGCCGTGACGCCGCTCAAGTTCCGGCTTGTGTTCCCACAAGTCCATGTGTGACGCGGCGCCGGGGCACATGATGTGGAGCACCCGCCGCGCCTTGGCCGGATGATGCGTCTCCCCCCGCCCCGGCCGCCAACCGGCAGGCCGCGAGTCGTCGGCGGGACCGCCCGCGGCGGACGGTCCGGAGAGAAGATGGAGCAGTCCCATCCCCGCGACCCCGGTGTGGACGTCCCCCAAGAAACGACGACGGGTCAGTTCGCGGAGCGAGTGCGAATCGGGACGCATACGGCTTCACACAGATTCGGGGTGCAGGTTCAGTCTTGCTTCGGGCTTGTTCAGTCTTGCTTCCGGATGATCGCCGCCAACCCTAGTTTCGTCGGGCCCGGTTCGGTTCGACGGGGCCCGACATCGGGGGCGTCTCGAAGAACCGGCCGTCGTCGAACGTGCGTGGGTCGCCCGTCCGCTCGAGCTCGCCCATCAGCCTTTTCTCGAGCCGCTGTCGCGCTTCCTGATACGCGGACTCTTCCGCCACGTTCTTCGTTTGGTGCGGGTCGTTCTTCAGGTCGTACAGCTCTTCTCTCGGGCGACGTCCGTAAACCCACTCGAAGTGATCCTTCCACTGCGGGTCGTTTCGGTGGCCGACGAGCCACGCCTTGGTCGGCCCGGCGTCTTCGTCGGGAAGCGTCGCAAACGTCGACTCGGTCAATTCCTCCTTCGTCGGCGGGTCGTCGCCGTCGAGCCGGTATGGGTCGCCGAGCGGCCATCGGTCCGGTTCGAAATTGATGATGTACAAGTACTCGTCGGTGCGGATCGCCCGCTGCGGGTACGGCTTGAAGTCGGCGCGGGCCTGGGCCACGTGCCGCTCCCGCCCGATGAAGACCTGACGCCACTCGGGGTCGACTTGGCCCGACCGCTCGGACTTCAAGTGACCGAGCAAGCTGCGTCCGGTCATCTGACTCGGGACGGTGACGTTCCCCGCCTCCAAGAAAGTCGGTGCCAAATCGGTGAGGCTGACCAGGTCGTCGACGACACGCCCGCCGTTGGCTTTGCCCCAACGGATCGCGAGCGGGACCGAGGCGCCGAAGTCGTAAAGGTTGCACTTGCCGTGCGGGAAACCGGGGGCCCCGTGGTCGCCGCTAACCACGAGGATCGTGTTGTCGAGCTCGCCCATCGCTTCCAGCCGTTCGATCAGCAACCCCACCGCGACATCGAACGCTTTGATTTCACCAAAGTAATCGGCCAAGTCTTCGCGGACTTCGGGAACGTCGGGGAGAAACGGGGGCATCTTCCCTTGAAGGTCATCCGGATCGATTCCCCACAACGCTTTCCCCGATCCCTTGGTCCATTTGCGGTGCACGTTCGTCGGCCCGAACCAGTAACAGAACGGTTGGCCGTCTTCCCGATCGGCGAGGAAGTCGTCGAAGTTCTGGGTCACTTCGTCGAACAGTTCCTGTTTCGCGTCGTCCATCGACTTCCCGCCGTCGATCATCCGGTTGACCTGTTGCGAGAACTGGTTGAATCGGCGACCGGACTTTTCGTACGAAAACCGGCCGGCCCCGTACGGCGCGTCGCCCGGTGACCCCGGAGACCAAACTTTGTACGTTTCGCCAATGTGATAACCCGAGTCACGAAGCAGCAGCGGGTACGCCGGGATCGACCCGTCCCACACCGCACCGAGAAGGATCGACGCCCGCCCGGTTCGCCAGAAATGTTGGCCCGACAGGAGCGCGCTGCGGCACGGCGTGCAGCTGGGCGCCGACACGAACGCGTGACGAAACAGTACCCCTTCGCTGGCAACGCGATCAAAGTTCGGCGTCGTGACGACGTCTTGGATGCCATCCGTACCGTCGGTCGCCGCGTACGCGCTGGCATACCGTCCCCAGTCATCGGCGAAGGCGAACAGGATGTTCGGCCGGTCGCCGTCTTTCGATCGGCCCGACTGCGGCCCGTTCGATTGGCCCGGCTGCGGCCCGTTCGATTGGCCCGGCTGAGGCCCGTTCGATTGGCCCAACGCGGTCCCGGACAGCGAAAGGCTAGCGATGAGGCAAGCCCCGGCCACCAGGTGAATCGAAGGGATTCGTCGTGCATGCATTACGCGGACTCTCGCAGGAGGGGG
>JAWLFY010000068.1:0-24331 GCA_041685355.1 Pirellulaceae bacterium
ATGCAACGGGCAAGTCGCGATCGAGGTCGACTTGGCCAAAGCGGTCAACGACCCGCGGAGCCGACCGCTCGTGCAGCCCGGGGATATCCTGATCCTGCGGTTTAAACCCGAGGAAGAAATCCTCAACGCCGGCGTCGGGACGTTCTTCACCTTCGGCATCGCCGAACTGCTGCGGAACTGACCCTGCTGCGGAACTGACCTTCGACCCCCGGGGGCGTGACGATCGGCGATCACGCTCAACGATCTTCGACGCCCCAACGATCGAGGGCGGCCACGGCGATCGTTGAGCGGCCACGGCGAATGGTCACCGAGACCGGCGAATGGTCACGGCGATCGGCGAGCGGCGGCCTGGTCGTCGTCACCACCACCGAGCCCGACCATCGCGAGCAACCTCAAGGCGTTGGTCGTCGGGGAAACCCCCTCACGCATTCGATAATCGAACGTCATCCGCTCGATCCCGTCGGCGTCAGTCTCGATCGTCTCACGAAAGTGGACCGTCGTCGCGGCGTCGCGGAGGGCCGGCTCGTCGGCGAGTTCTAAGTCGTGCGTCGTGATCGCGCCGATCGCCCCGGCCGAGGCCAACGTGCGGAGGACCTGAGTCACCGCGATCTGCCGTTCGCGGCTGTTGGTCCCTTGCAGGATTTCGTCGAGCAAGAACAGCAGCACCCGGTCGTCCGCTTCGGCGACCCGGTGGGCCTGGTCGACGACGGCTTTGAGCCGGTGCAGTTCGGCCATGTAAAACGAGACCCCTTGGCTCAGGTCGTCGCTGACCCGGATGCTCGTCGCCATTTCTAACGTCGGCAATCGGAACCGGCTCGCACACACCGGACCGCCGGCGGCCGCGAGCGCGACGTTCAGCCCGATGCTCCGGAGCATCGTACTCTTGCCCGACATATTGCTGCCGGTGATCAACAGGAAGGTCCCGGGGGGGCCGACCGCGACGTCGTTGCCTACCCGTTCCTCTTCCCGGAGAAGCGGATGACCGATCGCCGTCGCTTCCAACCGGGCCGGCTCGTCGCGACCGGACCAACATGGCATCGCCCAATCCGGGTACTCGTCCCGCACCGCGGCGAGCGAGAGGAGCGCCTCCATTTCCCCCAACGTCTCGAACCACACCCGCGACCGCTCGCCGTACGACGCTTGCCAACGTTCCAACCTTCGGAGCACGCGGACGTCCCATAGCCCGAAAGCCTGAAGCGGGAGATAGACCAAGAACGTTGCCGCCGACTGCCGCAACCCGCCCGCCCTCGCGACCCGCGACAAGTCATCCATCGCCGCCAACGCGTTCCCCTCACCATGCAACAGCGTGCGACGGATCCGCGCGAGCATCCCCCGGTCGTCCCCGTCCCCGCTTTGTGTACCGGTACTCTTTCTCGCACCCGCACTCGCGCTTCGTTCGGACCCTTTCCTTTCACCCGCACCCGAACTCGAAGACGCCTCCGGGAGCCACTCCGCGGCGGCGAACAGCTCCCGGTACTCGTCGACGGCACGGCGGCTCGCCATCGCGATCGAAAAGATTTCGTGAGCCGGGCCCAACACGACGGCCCCGATCGTCAGGTTCACCGCGGCGAGGACGAACAGTCCGATCGCGAAGGGCCGCCAGGTGAACGGCCCCACGCCGGCGGCGGTGGCGAACCAAGCGGCCACGCAAGCGATCGCCAACACGGCCGAGAGGTTCGCCCACACGACCAGCCCCCGTCGCTTTGCGAGCCAAGCCGGACCGGTCGCCCAATCGACAAACCGGCCGGGCTCACCGCTGCTCAGACCGACATCTCGGGCGAGCGTGTAGAAGCGGAGTCGGTCCTCGAACCGGGGCGCGAGTGCTTCGACCGCCTCGGCACGCTGCATCGCGTCCGACGCCACCGCGGGGCCGGAAAGCCAACCGGCGAGCGTCTCGATCCCCGGGGTCGTCGCCGCCATCGAAACGAGTTGAAACAGGGACGCCCGGCCGAACAGGTCGAGGTCCCCCGCGACCGACCGTCGAGGCGTTTCGAGTCGCAGCGAATCCAAACGCCTGGCGAGTTCGCGATCGCCAAGTGTGTCCCAATCGCGTTCGAGCCGCGCGATCAATCGTCGGACGACCGCACGGCGACGCCGCGCCTCGTGTAACCGATCCCGGATCGGTTCGTTCAGAATCACCGACGCCAGGAACGCGACCAAGCTGACGCCCCCCGCGATCCGAAAACCGGCCGTCATCTCGGTGGCAAAAAAACCGAGCATCCACAGCGCGGCGGTTAAGAAGAACAACGCCACGCGGACCGTCCCGAAACGGGCGTCGGTCGCTTCGAGCGCCGCGGCGTCGTGCCCCAGTCGCGCCGATCGATCGCGATAACGGTCCCCCGCGGGACGAGCCGCCTCCGATTCGATGTCCGCTGCGTTCAAGCCGCCTCGACCTCCGGCACCGGATCACGGCGGAGCGGGCGGGCCGGGCCGTCGATCACCTTCAACGCGATCCGGTCCTGCAAGTTGGGTCGGAAGATCGTCAACAACACCAGCGGCAAGAACCAACCCATATACAATCCGCCCCCGTATCCGTGCCAGAACTGCGCCGCAACCATGATCGCCGCCGAACAGCTGATCAGCGTCCCAAGGTTTTTCTGGGCCGGCCACGCCGCGAGGAAAAAACTCAAAATCACGAACCCGACGATTACGGGCAACCGCCAGATCGGGTTCCAGCCCAATTCCCAAATCCCGCCGGGCGCCCATGTCGGCAAGAACAGTCCGAACATCCGACGCAGGTGTTCGACCAGCGAATCGCTCCCGTCGACCGACAACAACACCATCAAAAGTACCAACATCGAGGCGACGCCGAGGCCGAACCGGCGGGCGCCCCGCTGCCAGTAAAAGCTGAACCACAACGGCAGCAGAAACAGCGGGTAGTAGACGAGTCCCGCCGAGAGTCCGATGAAGACCCCGGTGAGCGTCGGGTTGCGGTACGAAAGGACCGCCCACAACAGCAGTGCCGCGGGGACCGCGTGATCGACCCGCCCGGTCATTTGGGCCGTGTACGGCAACAACAGATACAACAGCGCGCAACCGGTCCCCGCCCTCAGGTTCCCGAAGTGGTGCTTCCCGATCAATACGATCCCGGTCACGATCGCGGCGTGCGCGAGGATCGCTAGCACCTTCGCGACCGCAGCGTTACGGCGTTGCGCCGGGCCATACTCGATCGGCTCCGGCGACTCGGTCCCCGCCACCGCGTCACTCACCGGACGCGTCGGGATCGCCGGCAACATGTTCATCAACGCGTACCCCGGGCCCAGCTTCGGTCCCTGTTCCTCCTGGATCCGCGGCGTGCTCGCGACGACGTTCGCCATCATAAAAACGAACAGCGAGATCCCGATGAAGTTCAACCCGCCCGTCGTCAGGTTCGGGTCGAGCAGCGGACGCCGTACCATCAACGAATCGAGCAGCAACCGGACCAGCAAAAAACCTTGGATCACGAACAGCCAAATGAACCCGCTCCGCTGAATCCCCCGAGGCGTTAACCACCCCGCCTGCTCGTCGCGATCGACACCCGGCGTGTCCGCCCCCCCGGCCGTTTCGTCGACGGTATCCCCGGTCGTCGTCGCTTCCCCCGTCGTCGCTTCCTTGATCGCCGATGTCGCGTTGAGTTCACGGCGATGACCCTCGTGGACCATCAACAACCCGGGCGCGAGCAAAATCAACAGCAACACGTCCAAGTTCCGCACGCTCCAAAACCGGTGGAACACGAAGAACAATCCGATCGTCAAAAACGACGAAAGATAGACCCACGTGGTGGGGTCTGGGCGTTTGTAATAGAGAAGGATCTCACTCATGCGATCGGGGGATGCCGGTCGGCCACCGCCTACGTGCGTTTTTATCGCGATTTGTGCCCGTGGGGGGACGGCCGAACCGTGATGCGGACCGACGTTCCCCGAGGCAAACCAATCGACCAGCCTACGCTGCCCGGTCGTCGCTGAAAAGCGTGCTTGCCCGGCGAACGGTCCCGCCCCGTTTCCCCCCCGTGTCACGACGCTCCGCCTCACGACGCTTCAAACGGACGCGGCTCGCGTGGCGACCCCGCGGTTCAACCGCCCGAAAGGGTCAGCAGCGCCGCGCCGGCAAGGATCGCCACGACGCACGCCCCTTTCGGGACGACGTTCGGCTCTCGTAACGCACGGATCCCGAACACGAACGGAACGATCACGCTACAGCGACGGACCGCCGAGACGACCGAGACCAACGCGGCGGGGTCCGCCAACGCGGTGAAATAAACGAGGTCCGCGGCCAACAATAACGGGCTGATCGCCAGGACCGACCGCCGCCAAACGAACGGATCGTCACCCCGCCGCTGGAACCGCCAGAACGTCGCCAACGGCACCATCACGGGGACCAGATAGACCGTGAACCAGGCCTGCAACGTCGCCGGGGGGATGCCGTACCGCTGTAGCAGCACCTTGTCATAAATCGAACTCACCGCCCCGAGCAGCGTCGCGATGACCATGCAGGCGACCCATCGGTTGCGGGCGAAACGGATCCCCTCGCGTCGACCCACCCGCGAGAACATCCAGAACCCGCTGACCACCAGCACGATCCCAACCCACTGGAGCCCGCTCGGCCGCTCCCCCAAGCCCAGCACGGCGATCAGGATGGTCCATAGCGGACTCGTCGACCGGATCGGGGCCGCGATCGAAAGGGGGAGATGCTTCAGCCCGAACAGCGCGAACGTCCACGACGCCCCGACCAACACGCTCTTGGCCGCAATCATTCCGTGCCCCGCCCACGAAAGCGGTTCCACCCGCAACCATCCCAGCGGAACGGTCGACGGCGCCGCCGCCGACCAAACCATCATCGGCGCCCACAAAACCGCCCCCACGGTGACGCTGGCGAGGAGCACGGCCGGGACCGCGTTCGCGCGGGCCGCCATCTTCTTCGTGACGTCGTAGCAACCGAGGAACGCGGCCGAGACGATCGAGAGCAGGATCCAATCCATCTACCGATCATGGCGGTCCGTCTCGGTCCTGAGAACGGGCCTCCCGCTCGATCTCGATCGCCGCCCGGTGGCCGGCAAAGTGTCCGGTGACGACCGAACCGACATACAGCGGATCGGTGTACCGCGGGAACACGTAGCCGAGCGAGCTGCCGACATACGTCCCGTAGGCGGGATAGAGGATTCGGGACGCCTCCTCACGGAGCTCCGGATCCCCCCGGGACTCGACGTACGCGAACACGTCCGACGTCGCTTCCCGCTCGTGCCACAGCGGGACGATCGGGACCAAGTAGACGAGGGCATACGTGCCGGGATACTCCCGCCGGGCGAAGTCTTTCGCGTGAGCCGCTTCATGAAGGGCGATCGCCGGAACGTCGCTGGTGACGTGAACCGTCGCGGTGAACGGGTTGTAATGGTCACCGCCGAAGATCCGGCCGGGAAAGATGGCTTCCCCGAGAACCGATAACGTCCCCAACGTATACCGGTATCCCCACCCGACCGTCTTGTTCGCCCGCAGCCGCCGCCAATCCTCGAGCGGGGCGTATTGGTTCAGCCGGACCGCGACGTGGTCGAGCCCGTTCCATGCCATGTACTCGGCGACCTCCGCTTCGGTGGCCGGCGTGATGTGATGGTTGTCGATGCGAGGGTCCCACAGCAGGAATCGGCCGGGGACGCCGACGACCCAACCGATCGTGTCGAGGATCGGCCGTTCCTTCCCACGCTGGATCCTCGGCTGGTCCCACGCCGCCAATTCCGGGGCAACACGGTACCCGTCGTGCTCGATCGGCCGCGGACGGAGCGGGTTGCATCCGGCGATCGACGCCACGCCGAGCAACACGATCACGACGCGTCGGGAAATACTCGAACGCAGGAGACTTCGTCGTTTCATCCGCCCCGATTAGCGAGATCCGTCGCGACGGGTCAAGCCCGGCCACGTCGTCAGCCACCGCCGAAATTTCCCGGCGCCGAACCGCTCCAACCCAGCTTCTCACGGAGCGTGCGGTAGTCGTCTTGGCCGGGGACGGCGAGCATCCGGAAGCGGGTGGTCGCCCGTTCGATCCGGACCCGGTCGCCGGACACCAGCTGACCGAGGGTCCGTCCGTCGACGACGACCCCCGTCGACTCGTTCGGCTCGGTGACGGCGAGTTCGAGCCGGATGTCGGCGGAATCGACGAGCGGACGATAGGTCAGCGTGTGGGGGCTAATCGGAGAGACGACGATCGCCTGCAGGTATCGCCGCAAAATCGGGCCGCCGGCGGATAGGTTGTGTGCGGTCGATCCGACTGGGGTCGCGACGATCAACCCGTCACAGCGGTAGCGGGTCGCCAAGTGCTCGTCGGCGTACAGGTCGATGTCGAGAATCCGGTAGGGGGGCCCCCCCAGGATCGCCGCCTCGTTGAGCGCGAGCTGTTCCCCGATCACGTTGCCGTGGCGAACGTGCCGGACGCGGAGCATCAGGTGGTCGACGATCGTGAAATTCCCTTCGACGACGTCGGACCAAGCGTTGAGGAAGGCGTCGGGGGAGAGCGCGGCGAGAAACCCGAGGCCGCCACAGTTCACACCGAGCACCGGCGTCTGGTTGGTCCCCATTTGACGGGCCGTCTGCAAGATCGAACCGTCCCCGCCGAGGACGATGACCAAATCGAGGTCGACCCCGGCGAAGTCGTACGAAAACTCGAGATCTTCGGCGACGATGATCGCGCGGTCGGCGATGACGGGACGGATCCGTTTCAACTCCGAGCGGACGCGGTCGCGATCCGGGGTCCCCAAAATCACGACCCGCGGCGGGGTGGTCCGGTCCGCGGGCCATCGCGACCCGGCCCACCCGAGTTCACCGGACGACCCGAAACCGGTCACGTCGACACGCTTTCGACGCGGGCCGCGTCGCGGCAGGCTTCCGCGATCCCGTGAGGCGACAATCCGAGATCGGCCAACAACACGTTCCGATCGCCATGTTCGATAAACCGGTCCGGCAACGCGATCCGGGTGAGGGGTCGGGTGTCGAGCCGCATCGCCGCGGCCGCTTCGAGAAACGCCGACCCGAAACCGCCCGATGCCGCGGCCTCCTCGACGGTGACGACGAACCGCCCTTCGCCGAGCGTCCGCGCAACCATTTCGCGATCGATCGGCTTCAAGAACCGAGCGTTGACGACTTCGACGTCGAGTTCGCCCTCCAACAGCTCGGCCGCCGCGATCGCCTGCTCGAGCATCGCCCCGAACGCCACGATCGTCCCGTCGCGGCCCTCGCGAATCACTTCGCTCTTCCCGATTTCGATCGCCGCCGGCTCGTGTCCGAGCTCCGGCGCGGATGCCTTCGGATAACGGATCCCGGTCGGGTGATCGTGGGCAAGGGCGAACTCGAGCATCCGCCCGACTTCCGCAGCGTACCCGGGGGCCATCAACGTCAAGTTCGGGAAGACACGCATGTAGCCCAAATCGAACAAGCCGTGGTGCGTCGGCCCGTCGGGCCCGGTGAGACCGGCGCGGTCCATCATGAACACGACGGGCAAATCCTGAAGCGCGACCTCCTGGAAGACCTGGTCGTAGCTCCGCTGCAGGAACGTGCTGTAGATATCGACGATCGGCCGCAGTCCCGTTTTCGCCTGGCCCGCGGCAAACGCGACCGCGTGCGATTCACAGATCCCGACATCGAAAAATCGGTCGGGGAACTGCTCCCGGACCGGCTCTAACTTGTTCCCTTGGCACATCGCCGCGGTGATCACGACGACCCGCGGGTCACGTCCCATCTCATCGCGGATCGCGTCCCGGGCGTGGATCGTGTAGGGCGGGTTCCCCTCGCTCCGCTGGGTCACGGGTTGGCCACCGCGGTCCTCGAACGCCGGAGGCGTGTGAAAGAAGACCGGGTCTTCGGCCGCCGGCTTGTATCCGTGACCCTTCTCGGTCACCACGTGCAACAGCACCGGCCCCGGCATCTCCTTGACCATCGTGAGGTACTTCTGCATGAGCGCGATGTCGTGTCCGTCGATCGGCCCGACATAGCGAACGCCGAGCTCTTCGAACAGCATCCCGCCGAGCAGCCCCGCCTTGACCCCTTCTTTCATCTGCGCCAGCAATCGTTCGGTCGGGTCGCCAAACATCGGCACCCGCTCAAGCAATCGGGCGACTTCGCTCTTCAGCCCGGTATAGAACGGGTTGCTCCGCAGCCGATCGAGATAGCTCGCGACCGCCCCGACGCGGTGACAGATCGACATCTTGTTGTCGTTCAGGACCACCGTCAGGTCTTGGCCGAGCTCCCCCGCGTTGTTGAGAGCTTCGAACACGATCCCGCTGGGGAAAGCGCCGTCCCCGATCACCGCGATCGTGCGGCGGTCTTTCTCGCCGCGGAGCAGGTCGCCGCTGCGGAGCCCCACCGCGGTGCTGATGCTGCTCCCGGCGTGCCCGGTCATGAACAGGTCGTATTCGCTCTCGTGGGGATTCGGAAACCCCATCAACCCGCCCGAGGTGCGGATCGTTTCGAAGCGTCCGTAGCGGCCGGTCACCAACTTGTGCGGGTAAATTTGGTGACCCGTGTCCCAAATCAGCCGGTCGTGGCGGAAGTCGAACTGCGAATGGAGCGCCAAGCAGAGTTCGACCACCCCCAGATTCGAAGCGAAATGGGCGGTCCGGGTCGCCAGCAGGTTGCACAGCACATCGCGGATCTCGGCCGCGGTCTGTTCCAGTTCGACGAGGCTGAACTTTTGCAGGGCCAGGGCGTTTTCCAGACCGGCCAAGTGGGGGTGTTTCGGGTCGTTCAATGCGTTCGCTCCAACACGTAGTGAGCCAGTCCTTGTAACCGCCATGCGTTGTCACCGAGCAACGCCGCTTCGGACAGCGCCGATTCGATCAACTGTTGTGCCTTTCGACGCGCCCCCTCCACGCCGAGCAAGCCCGGATAGGTCAACTTGCCGCGGTCGGCATCCTTCCCGACCCGTTTTCCCATCGCCGCCTCATCCGCCGTCAAGTCCAGCAAGTCGTCGACCACCTGAAACGCCAGCCCCAAGGCTTTAGCGTAGTTGCGCAGGGTGCCTCGCGTCGACTCCGGTGCGTCGCCCAAAACCGCTCCCAAGTCGACCGAAGCGGCGATCAACGCCCCTGTCTTCCGCCGATGGATCGACTCCAGTCGCTGCAACGTCTGTTCGCCACCCGATTCCGCCGCCAAGTCCTCCGCTTGGCCGCCGACCAACGCGGACGCCCCCGCCGCCGCGGCGAGCACGGCCACCGCTTCGGCGGCCAGGCGGGGTTCCGCGATGCGGGTCGCCAAATGCCGAAACGCCTCGGCCTGCAACGCGTCACCGGCCAGGATCGCGGTCGCCTCGTCGAAGCGGATATGGACCGTCGGACGGCCTCGCCGCCGGTCGTCGTCATCCATCGCCGGCAAATCGTCATGAATCAACGAATAGGCGTGGATCATCTCGACCGCGACCGCCGCCGGCATCGCCGCCTCGAGCGTCCCCCCCGACGCCTCCGCCGCCATCAAGACCAACGCGGGCCGAAGACGCTTCCCGGGGGCCAGCAGGGCGTAACGGATCGCGTCGGCCAACCGCTCGGGGCAGTCGGCGGAGAACCCCGTCGCCTCGGCGAGTGCCCGTTCGATGTCGGGACGCAACTCCTCCAACCCAGACCGGACGCCCGAACCGGATTCTCCCTCTCCACTGGGAGACGTTTCGGTAGCACTCAAAACTTCGTCTCACTTCGACCGGTCGGTCTCGAATCGGGGAGGGCAGGGAAACGCGTTGACGGGAACCGTTCCGCCGCGGTGCGTGACATCGGTTCGACCTTCAGAACAATCCGGGGGGAGCGGACGGATCCGAGGACTCTTCGGTCTCCCGATTGACCCCCTCCCGATTGACCCCCCGGTGTCGGCTCCGCGCCTGACGCTTCCCCTCCAAGCCCTCCGCCGGGTTCCCCTCGATCGGCTCGGTCACCGGGTTCCCCTCGGCGTCGAATCCGGCCAACAGCGACACGTGCCGCTCGGCGTCCTGGAGCAGCGCATGGCAGGTCTGCAGCCGGCTGATCGCTCGCTCGTACTCCCGCAGCGATGTCGCGAGGCTCCACTCCCCCCCCTCCAACCCCTGCACGATCTGCTCAATCTCCTCCACCGCCGTTTCGAACTCGACCGGGGCATCGGGATCGACCGGGGCATCGGGATCGACCGGGGCATCGGGATCGACCTGATTTCCCCGGTCGTCCTCATCGGTTTGCACTCGGCTGTCGGGGCTCGCCGCTCGGCGGCCCGCTTTCTTCTTCGCCATCGACTCGCTTTTGACAAGGATTCGGCCGCGACCTAGCTATAAGGGACGAGCGACCTCGCGTGATCGCTACTCGATGCCGCTGATTGTAGCGGCCATGTCGATGGATGTTCCATCGGTCGGGGACTCGTTCCATCGGCTGGGTGGCCCGCGGACGACGCACCACCCCAGGGGGACCCGGAGAATCGTCTCGACCGAGGGGTCGGCAGCTTCCCAAAGGAAATCGCATTTACGTGGACGAACCGCGGACCGACGGAACGAACGACGCTGAGGCGCGGGCCGAGTTCAGCCGCGCCGTCGAGGTCAATACGCACACGCTGTCGCAGCTGATCCACGAGTTCCGGTCGCTCCGGGAATCGCTCGCGCCCTTCACCGACGGCGTCGCGAACGGAGCCGCCCCCGGGACGGCGGACCGAACGGTCGGGCCGTCGGACCGGGATGACTTGGCGGAAGCCGAACGACGGCTTGCCGAGGCGACCGAGGAAAACCTGGAGCTAAGATCACGTCTCGACCAAGCCCAGGCCGACCTGCAAGAACTCCGCCACCAGAACGAAGACCTCGCGTCGCGGGTCGCAAACTCGCAAGTCCGGGCCTCGATCGCGACGAGCGATTCGGGCGCCGCGGACGCGTTGAGCTGGGAAGAGCGGAAAGCGTTGATCCTACGCCAGATGGAAGAGGAGTCGTTCGACGCCGATGCCTTCGTCGAAGCGATCGGGGCCGACGACGACGCCCCGGCCGGCGAGGGCCACGGCCATCCCGGAAACCGCTGGCTCGATCCGATCGAGTCGGTCCGCGAACTGTTCGAACGGCTTGAGCGTCACGAATCGGAGCTGCAACGTCGCGACCAAGAGATCGGCGAACTTCGCTGCATGTTGGAACAGCGGTCAGGGAACCACGACGGGGGCGGGGGCGTGACGTTGGGGGCCGCCGCGATCGCCGAAATGATCGACAGCGACGAGCTGGTCCGCGAAGAACGCGAAAAGCTGCAGAAGCTGCAGCAGGAATGGGAGGAGAAGTTCCGCAAGGGCGAGGTCGCGGCATCCCTCGAACGGGCCAAGCTCTCCCGGGAACGCCAAGAGCTGGCGACCAAAAAGATGGAGCTCGAGGATCAACTCGAACAGCTTCGCCGGGTCAACCAAACGCTCGAGACGGGCGAGCGCCCCCCCTCACGCCGCTGGCTCGCGGCGCTCGGTATCCGCGATTCGGACGAATGATCGCACCGGATCATTTCTTGCGGTGCCGAATTTTCGCCCGCATCCGTCGCTTCTTCCGCCCCACTTTCCGTCGACCCTTTCCCGTTCTCTTAGTACCCACCTAGTCAGTTCTCCCTCATCGATTTCGTTTCGTGGTTGGCATGGGGCGACGACGGGACGACCCGATCGACGGCCGAGATGCACGCCGGGTCCCGGTCGCATCCGAAGGACCGCCGGCGAAGACAAGTCGGATAGCGTACCAGAACCACCGGGGGCGACAAGCCGAATCAGGCCGACTCGTGTCCGGCGTCGCGGCCGTACACGGCCAGCATCGACTCGAACGTCGACGCTTCGATCCGGTACCGCGGCGACGCGTCGGTGTAACGGTTGCAATGTTCGACGAGCAGTCGGTACAGGAACCGGAACAGGTGCCGCGGGACCCGCAGCGATTGAAACGCCGCCAATAGCCGTTCGTAGCTCACCGCTTCGTCGAACAGGTCCTTCGGTTCGGGAGTGCTCCCGTCGGCGGCGCAGGCGATCATTCGGGCCCGGGCCAAGTCGTACAGCGACTCGCCGGTCCACTGGAACGCGGGGATCACGTTCTGCTTGTCGAGCCGTGCCCGCTCGTGGAACTCCCGGCCCTCCCGCTCGACGTCCCGATGAAGCTCTTGGGGCAACATCAATTTGAACCCGAGCCCGGGGTGTTTCAGCAGCTTGTTGTCGAGCAGCGGCCAGACGAACCGCCGCATCAGCTCCGGCTTGCCGCCGGTCATGTGCGGCTCGTCGACCCGGTCCATCAGCACCACGACGCCGCCGTAACCTAACCGGGCGAGCAGCGACTGCAGCTTGTTGAGCAACTCGTAACGGTCGTCGGTGCGGTCGAACCGCGGCAACGGTTGGCTCGCCAACTCCTTCGCGGGGAGTCGCAGCAACGTCTTGCGGAGCGACCCGAGTTCCCGTTTGCCGACCCGCATGTGCCGTCGAATCCCCATCGCCGCCCACTGGCACTTGCCCCACCGGAGGAGCCACGGGAAGACGCCTGGCACCAACAACACCGGGGCGAGCCACAAGATCGTCAGGCTGCGTCCCCCGCTCGCCTCGTCGGGTTGTTGTTGAAGGAACAGCCACCCGACCAGCAGCAACGTGGCCACCGTCCACACCGCCGCGAGTACCGCTTGCCAATGGGCCCACACGTTATGGAAGTGCAGCCGCTTGCGGAGCTCGCCCCAGCGGTCACCGAAGTTCGACTCGGTCGACTGGTCGTAGCAGGTCGCCAACAACAACAGGTCGCGCGACGCGGTCCGGTCGAGCTTGTTGAGCTGGGACGCGTCGATCGGACTCCCTTCGTTCGGCCGCCCGTGACGCCCGGTCCCCGAGATGCGATCGACCAAGTCGGTGACCGCGATGCACAGGATCGCGTCCATGTGGTCCCACAGCTTCCATGCGTCCAACACCCGTTCCGGTTTGCGGTTCGCGCGGCGGCTGAGCCGTTCGCAAAAGTGGTCCAGGAACGGGTTGAAGTCGTCGTACCGGATCACGAACACGCCACGGTCGGGGTGCTCGCGGTTGTACTGCGTCAGGTGACGGTCGATCTGCAGTCGCATCGCCGTCTTCCCCGATCCCTTCGGCCCGAACACGATCGCCGTCGACGGGTCCGCCGGGTCTCCGTAAACCTTGTCCCACACGGGATGGTAGGCGCTCCGGATGCAGTGCTCCTTGAACACCGGGTCCGTTTGCGCGTCCTCCTCGGCGAACGGGTTCCGGACGATCCCGTGGTGCTCCAGCAAACTCTGGATATTCATGGCGGTCGCGTCGTGCGTGCAAAGGGGCGGAAACGGCGATGCACGCCGTGGGTTACGGATGCCGGTCGCGAGGCGTGCCCGACTACTCTTTCAAACCCTTGACCATGCTTAGGAACGCGTCGCGGTTCGCCTCGATCACCTCTTTCGGGCCGATCATCTTGACGAAATACTTTTGCCGACGGTCCGGCGAAACGTCTTGGTCCCCCGGGGCCGGCGGGACGACGATCGCGGCCAGCATCGCATAGTCGGGGCGTTCGACGATCCGCCCGGGGGCGAACGGACCACCTCCCATCCGATCTTTGAAAGTCCCCGCGCCCTCGGCAACGATCACGTCCCAATCGCCCACTTTCATCGACTCGCTCTTGAACGCATCCTCGCCCCCACCGGCGAACTGCGACTTCCAGCGGTCGACGTTGAGCTGGACCGATCCGCCCGACGGCATCATGTACAACCGGGCCGTCTTCGCGTCGTCCCCCTCCCCAGCCTTGGCGACGAACTCGTCCTCGATCATCCGGTTCGCCGGTTCGGTCCGCTCGAACTCGGCCGGCACCTCGAGCGTTCCCTTCCCGAAAACGCTCAGCTTCTCCGGTTCCTTCTCCGAACCCGCCGACTCGTCAGCGAATCCGGGCGCGGCGGCGCCCCAAACGCACGAGGCGACCAAGGCGGAAACCCAAACGGTCGGTCGCGTCCGGCGGGCCAGTCGGTTCTCTCTACGCATCGCTTCTTCACTCCCGGAAATCGGGGACGGAATGTCTCGTGTACGACCATTGAAGCCTAGCACGTTTGGGATCCAGCCAGTAGTTGCCGCGGTCCGGGGCGTTGCCGGGGACCGAGGGCGGATCGCGACCGCCGCCAGGCCCCTTGACCCCGCGAAACTCGACATCTTGCCCCCGAAAAACTCGACATTTTGAGATCGGAAATGCGGACATTTTGACCCCGGGAATCGGTACGATGAACCGTCGGCCGACCGATGACCCGACCGCCGATCGAAGACGAACCGGATCACGCGACGCCGACCGCCCCAACGATCCCGCTCGACGGAGATGATCGTCCGATGCCAACGAATCAAGCCTTTTCTGTCACGGGCCTTCTCGCCGTCGTCACCGCCGCATGCGTGACGACGGCCCCGCCAAACGCGACCGCCACCCCGCCAAACGCGGCCGCCGGCCCGCCAAACGCGGCCGCCACAGCAGCAACACCCGCCACCGCACCAAGTTCGCACGAGTCATCGCCGCACGAGTCATCGCCGCACGAGTCATCAACGTACGGGGTGTCAAAGCACGGGGTGTCAACGTACGGGGTGTCAACGTACGGGGTGTCAACGTACGGGGTGGCGGGTCGAGAGCACTTGTTGACCGTGTTGGCGATCGCGGAAGTCAACGGCGGCGACGTCGCCCGCGCCGCGTCGGCGTTGGGCGCGATCTCGCTGTCCGATCGGAGCGGGTCGGCGGGAAAGACCGGCGGCGACGCCCACACGGTCAGCGATCGCCGTCAGGGTGACCGGCGTGAGCCGCTCCGGGGCGCCGGCGGGGCCGCGTTCGCCGATTTCGAATCGCTGAAACAACTGATCCAAACGACGGTCAATCCCGATACCTGGGAAGATCTCGGGGGGCCGAGCTCGATGTTCGAGTATCCCCAAGGCGTGTTCGTCGACCCCGCCGGGACGGTTCACGTCGGCGAGGCGCTCCCGGATGCCGCCGTCGCGACCCTGAAACGCTGGGTCGATCGCGATCGGCAAGCCGCCGCGTCGGCATGGCCCCCGCTCCGAGCGACCGAACGAGACGACGACGCGTGGCTCGACCCGGCGCCGATCCGGTGTGTCTCCCTGACGGCGCTGCTCGATCGATGGGCTCGGCGGGAGCGAGCCGGACGGCCGATCGACGACGCGATGGTCCACCTGGCTGGGCTTTCGAACGTCCGCTTCGTTTGGATCGACGACGACGAGATCGTTCTCGCCGGTCGGGTCGGCGGGATCGAGCGGGGCGATCTGTGGTACCGCGACCGGGAAACCTCGCTCGCACCGATCCGGCTGGCCGACTTGGCCGGTTGCGTCGCGGCCGCCAACGCGGTGCGGCCGTTCGGATGCACGATCGACCCGACCCCCGAAGGTTTACGGCGGGCGGTCGCCGCGGGGAACGCGATCCGTACCGGTCGCACGCCACCGGCCGCCGCCGCCGAAACGCTCCGCGCGGCGCTCGGGGCACAACGGGTCGAAGTCTTCGGGACCTCCCGTGATTCCCGGCTTGCGGCGGTGATGGTCGAAGCCGACCGACATATGAAACGGTTGGCACTGGGGGATCAGCCGATGCCGGCCGGGGTCCGCAATTACTTCACGTTTGTGCGGCAAAACCTCCGTGACGGTCTCCCCGACGACCTCCTCTTGCGGCTTTGGTTCGCCCCCCAGCCGATGGCGGTCCGCGGCGCGGCCGAAGTCAACGCGTTCGAATTGGCCGGTCCCGCGATGCGGCTCAGCGGCCAGAACGAACGGGCGCTCGCCAGCGGCCGGCGGGGCCGCGTGACGGTCGACCCCCGCACCGACGCGTTGGTCGACGAATTCAACGAGAATCTCGCGGCGATTCGCCAAGAGTATCCGGTGTATGCCGCGCTCGAAGCGGTCTACCGGGCGGCGGCGGTCGCCGAAGTGATGTGCCGTCACGCGGCGGACGTTCCGAGCGTGCGACGCGTCGTCGATCAAACGGTCGGGATCGCGTCCGCCGACGTCGCCCCCGACCCGGCGCCCGGCGAAGTCGACTCGGTGGTGATCCACCGCTCGATTCGCCACGGCAACCGGCGGCACCACCTGGTCATCGCCAGCGGCGGCGTCGAGGTCGACCCGAAACACACGGTCGCCGACAAGCTGATCCGCTACGCCGGCGTCGCGACCCGAGCCGACGCGGGGATCCCGCCCGATGAAACCGCGTGGTGGTGGGAGCCCAAACGCCCCTGATCGCCGCTGTCGACGCGTCAGCCGGCAAAGGTTCGCCGCCCGCCCGGATGGTGATGGCGGATCATCGATGCCAACTCGACCAAATGGCGAAGGTTGTCGCAGTGCGCCGTGTACCGGAGTTTCGGACGGAGCTCATCGGTGAGCGCCCGGCCGCCGACCAACAGCGGGACGTTTTCACCGATCGCCTCCGCCAATCGGTTCTCGGCGGCGACGAACGCGACCGGGTTGTCGATCGCGGAGACGCTCAGCCACACCAGTTGCGGCTGGTAATCGTGCGCCGCTTGGACAAAGCTCGTCAGCGGCAAATTGCCTCCCAAACTCGTCGCCCGCCAGCCGATCTCACGAAGAGCTAACTCGACCAACGCCGTGGGCAACTGGTAAGGATCTCCCTCCGGCGCCCCCCCGATCGCAACCGGGGCGTCGCGGGCAGGTTCGGGAAGCTCCGTTCGCAGTTCGTAAATCAGCCGGAGCGCGATGTCACACCCGCGTCGCTCCTGGTAGATGTCGAGCTGTTGGCAATCCCATGCCTCGCCGAACCCGTGCATCGCGTCCCGGATCAAGTCCTCCGCCGCCTCGCTGCGGGTCCCCCCCGACGCGATCCGCTGGCGGAGGATCGACCGGCACGCACCCTCGTCGCCGGCCGCTAACGCTTCTCGAAACCGTTCGTGTTGGGGATCGGCAATGCCCGCGATCTCCGTTTCTCGGGCCGCCGGAAGATGAGGGAGCCCGAGGTGTTCCGGATGCAACAGTTGGCGGCCGGAGCTGCGAAGGAATTGGTTCAAGCCGTCGAGGGTAATCCGGCGGTGTCCTCCGATCGTGCGAATCGAAGGGATCACCTCGCGGTCGCACCATCGCTTCACCGACGATTCGCTGACCTGCATCGCGTCGGCGATCTGTTTCGGTGAGTACTGGGGCTGTCGGGCGGCCACGGTTTGACTTTTTTTCGAGGGAACGTTGGCGACCGCGAGCCCTGAGGGCCGCGATGTCGGGTGCCTGCGAAATCCGAAGCCCGCGAGACGAAGCTCGAAAGATCGGCGATCCCCGAGGGTCGAAATCGGTCGCGCCAGGGGATTAAACGTTCAAAACGTTCAGGCGGGACATTCTACTCAGGCTGACGACCCGTCCACCGGGTACCGAGGAAATCGCGGCAAGAAACCCGAGGAAAAAGGGACGAAATCGTCAGAACTCTCACTTCGCGCGTTGCCCACCGCCTCCCTCCTCGGTATAAATGATGAACGAATTGAACGTTTTGTTTGTTCAAAACGTGCATGCTCGATTTGCCGGTTCGGCCGCCCGAGGAAGGGCGAGCGGGTCGGTTTTCCCCCACGCTTTCCGGAGTTCACGGGCCCATGTCCACCACTGATCAGTCACCTGCCACGACCGCCTCGGCCGTCCCCGCACGCCGCCCGGGCTGGCTCGGAGCGGTCGAACTGCGGGCGGCCACCGAAGAGAGTCTCGGTCGCGAGGCCGCGATCGGCTCGATTGCAACCTCGGAAGCGTCCACCACGCAGCCCGCCATCCGAGATTCGATCTCGGACGGGCCGACAAAGGAATCGCCGAGGGACTCACTTCGCCAGCGGACCCGCGAGTGGCTTCGTCGAGAGATCGACTTCATTCCCAACCCGGAATTCATGGAGCGGGACGCGGGAGCGGAAATTTTCCGTGAACCGCTCGAACTGGCTCCGCGGCAACCGGCCACCGGGATCGCGACGCTCCGCCGCGCGGGGGTCGACCTGCCGGTCCACTTGGGTCGTCTCTGCGAAGCTCCTCTGCTGAAGCCGTTTCAAGAGCGGTTGTTGTTTCGCCGGATGAATTTCCTGTTGCAGCAAGCGGCGATGCACCGCAGCGTGCTGAACCCTGACCGTCCCTCGCGGCACCGGCTCGATCTGATCGAACGCCTCGTCGCACTCGCCGAATGGCATCGTGACCGAATCGTCGAAGCAAACCTGAGACTCGTGTTTTCGGTCGTCAAGAAGTTCGTCAACGCGAACAACCATTTCGATGACCTGCTGAGCGACGGGATCATCGCGTTGATCCGTGCGGTCGAGAAGTTCGATTATGATCGGGGCTTCCGTTTCAGCACTTACGCGACGCAGGTGCTTCGGCGGAACGCTTACCGGACCGTGGTGCTGAACCAACAAGACCGGCAGAAAACCGTGGGGGGGTTGCAGGACATGGAGATCGACGTCGAAGAGGACGACCGCGGCTCGACGATGAGCGAGAAGCGGTGGCACGAACTCCGCAGCCGTCTGGGGATCATGTTGAATGACCTGGACCGCCGGGAAAAGTTCATCATCCGGGCCCGTTTCTCCCTCGGGTCGCACCGAAAGGTGCACACCCTGCAAGCCTTGGCCGACCGGCTCGGCGTTTCGAAAGAGCGGGTTCGCCAACTCGAGCGACGTGCGATGGAGAAAATGCGAGCGATGGCGGGCGACGTGCAACTTGCCGATCTGGAGGGGTGAGTTTCGTGGTCGTGACGGCTACCGGTTCATGAGCGCCGTCGCGGCCAGACATCCGCTCGCCCCCGCGGTGATCATTTGCTCGACATCCGCTTCGTCACGAATCCCTCCTCCGGTGATCACCGCGACGTTTGGCAACGCGTTCTTGATCCGAAGGACGATCGATCCGGTCGACGGCCCATCCGCCGACCCGACCGTGGCCAAGTCGAGCACCACGATCCCGGCGTAAGCCTGCATCTTGGCGGCGTCGATCCAACTCGCTTCGCTCCCGTTGCGGCCAAGCCACCTTCCGCGGCGATAGTCGAAGCCGAGCCAGACGCGGCTCGCACCGATCACGTTCGCCAACTTTGACGACGATTCGCGGGTGACCGCCGATTCGGCCGCGGCGACCAAGGCGATTCGATCGGCGTGCTCCGCGACGAGTTGCCGGATCGGTCGGACTTCCGATTCGGTTTCGCTGCCGCGCCACCCGGCATCGATCAGAAGATGTTCGTTTTGGGTGAGACCGTTGGCGAGCTGACGGTGCAGATCCCAGCAAGGACTGCCGTCCACGATGCCGTCGAGGTCCGCGACGTAGAAACGCTGAACGCCACGGCGTCGATAGCGGTCGATCACTTCGGCGGCACAAAGCGGCTGGCCGCCCTCGTGGCGTGGGGCGTAGCGATGTCGCTCGCCGGCCACCGCGTGCACCGGCACCCCATGGCGGAGATCGATCACGCCGATCAAGTGTTCGGGGGACACCGTCGAGCGATCAGCTCGGCAACGAGAAGAGCGATTCGACTTTGACGATCGCGT
This sequence comes from Pirellulaceae bacterium, assembly GCA_041685355.1. GTDB lineage: Bacteria > Planctomycetota > Planctomycetia > Pirellulales > Pirellulaceae > JAWLFY01. The sequence continues at coordinate 19,400 of JAWLFY010000068.1, forward strand.
AGTCGTCGGGGAAGGTGTGAATCGCTTGGACGAGCATCGAACGACGCCGCGTTTCGATGTTGACGTAGCTCAGCGCCCCCAGCGCCATGCGACCGCTCGCGTCGAACGTGTGGAGCAACCCTTCGGTGGGACCGCTGCCGAGCTGTTGCTGAACCATCCAGAACAGGTCGGGTTCGACCGATTCGAGTTGGAAATGAGTTCGGTAGCCAACGCCACCCTGGCACTCGGCGTGTTCGGTGCGGCTTCCCTTGAGCGGTTTGCTCAGCAGGCACCGGCGTTTGGGCAGCGGTTGGTGAATTCCCGTCGCGACCTCGCACAGCGTGACGCCACCTCCGCTCCAGGTCACGACGTGGCCACAATTGGTGATGTCGACCCTCGCCTCGTACTCGCTCCGTTCGATCCGACGGGTTTGGTGCAGCGTATACAGTTCCGGATGGAGCGTCCGGCTGAACACGTGAAATGCCAACTCGGCAACTTTGGGGCGAACCGAAAGCACAGGAGCAAGATCCGGTAAGGAGAGACTGCTTGGTCGTTCCGACCCGGCGGATCGGCGGTTGTTCGTCGTCGTCCGCATTATACGCTGGACAACGAAACCGCCTAAAGAGCGTTTACCGACCGGCCGCCGAAGAATATCTTTTTTGCCGCCCCCGCCATTTTCCCATTGACACCGGCATCCGGAAATCCTCCATGGTCGTCGTCATCGACAACTACGATTCGTTCACCTACAACCTCGTGCAAAGGCTGGGGGAAATCGACCCGCGCGTCGACGTCCGGGTATTCCGGAACGACGAGCGATCGGTCGAATCGATCGCCGAACTCCGGCCCTCTCGGGTGCTCTTGTCGCCTGGACCGTGCACGCCGAACGAAGCCGGGATCAGCCTCGAGTGTGTGCACCGGTTCGCCGGCAAGGTCCCGTTGCTCGGGGTTTGTCTCGGGCACCAGTCGATCGGCCAAGCGCTCGGCGGCTCGATCGTCCGCGCGCCCGAACTGATGCACGGCAAGACCGACGCGATCGCCCACGACGACCGCGGCTTGTTCGCCGGCGTGGCCAACCCGTTTGTCGCGACGCGGTACCACAGCCTCGTCATCGACCCCGCGTCGCTCCCCGATTCGCTGCAGGTTTCCGCATGGACCGACACCGGGGGGACGCGGCAAATCATGGGAGTCCGTCACCGCGAGTTTCCGCTGGAAGGATGGCAATTCCACCCCGAAAGCTTTCTCACCGAACCGGGGACCGAGCTGCTCCGCCGCTTCCTCGCGTGGTCGTGACGCGTGGCCCTCTTGGTGACGTGACGCTATCCGTGCAACCGGGCGAACGCACGGACGTCTTGTTCGAGTCCGTCGATCCGCTCGGCGAGACTCGTCTCGGCGGCGGCGAGGTCGGCGGAGGCTTCGGGTGAGAGGCGCGTGAAGACGTAGAACTTGACCTTCGGCTCGGTCCCGCTGGGACGCACCGCGACATAGTTCCCCTCTTCCGCCAAGTCGAGCATCACCAGGTTCCCGGTCGGCCCGGTCAGCGGCGATGCGTGCCCCGTCGCGATCTCGCGTTCGGTACCGGCGAGGTAGTCGCGGACGCCGGTGACCGGAATCCCGGCCAACGACGACGGAGGCGTTTCCCGGAACGCCTGCATCAACCGCTGCATCGCCGCCATCCCCTCGCTCCCTTCCATCATCACGTTGATCAGGAATTCGCGGTGGTAACCGTGCCGACGGTACAGGTCCGCGAGGTGGTCGTGGAGTGACCGGCCCTCGGCCTTCAGTTCGGCCGCGAGTTCGCACATCAACATGCACGCCACGGCGGCGTCCTTGTCGCGGCAGTATTCCCCGACGAGGTACCCGTGGGACTCCTCGGTCCCGAACACGAACCGGTCGGGACCCTCGCGGTCGATCACCTCGGCGATGTACTTGAACCCGACCAGCAAGTCGCCGACACACCGGACCCCATAGCCTTCGGCGATCCGGCGGACCAGTTCGGTGGTGACGAGCGTCTTGACGACGTAGTGGTCGGGGGTCAGCGTTCCCGCCTCGGCCCGCTTGCGGAGGACGAAATCGGCGAGCAACGCGCCGATCTGGTTCCCGTTGAACGTCCCCCACGGCATCGACGGGTCGAGCGACTTCGGAGCGGCGACGCCGAGTCGGTCGGCATCGGGGTCGGTGGCCAAAATCAAATCAAACATCGCCGATCGGGCGTACTCGATCGGGGCCTCGAATACGGCGGTGTTCTCCGGATTCGAAACGTGTCCCGGGACGTTCGGGAAGTCGGGACTCGGTTCCTCGTGCGGACCGTACACCTCGACGTCGGTGAACCCGTCCCGCTCGAGCAACGGGAGGACGGCGGAGGTCCCTACGCCGTGCAGCGGCGAGTACAGGACGCGGACGTCACGCGGGCCGGCGAACCCGCACGGCGAGGCCGCGTCGAGGTATTCGCGGTCGATCTCGTCGGTGACGAAGGTCACGTTTCCCGATGCGACCGCCTCGTCAAACGGGGCGACGTGGATCTCTTGGCACGTCATCACCCGGTCGATGATCCCCTTGTCATGAGGCGGCAATACTTGGCCACCGGTCGACCAATAAACCTTGACCGCGTTGTCGCTCGGCGGGTTGTGGCTGGCGGTGACCATGATCCCGCAATCACAACCGCGGGCCCGAACCGCGAACGACAGCACCGGCGTCGCCCGGTAATCGTCCAAGAAGTAAACGTGGAACCCGGCGGCGACCATCACCCCCGCGCACAGTTCGGCGAACTCCCGCGAACGGTGCCGGGTGTCGTACGCGATGGCGCACGACAAGTTTTCACGATCGCCGACGGTCGCCAGCACATAATCGGCGAGCCCTTGGGCGCTCTCGCCGATCGTCCGATCGTTGACCGCGTTCGAGCCGAACTCGTACATCCGCCCCCGCCGACCGCCGGTGCCGAACGGGATCACCGTCCAAAACACGTCGTCGAGTTGCTGCCACTTTTCGTCGCGGATGTGCCGCACGATCGCGTCTCGGTACTTCGAGTAACGCGGTTCGGTCAGCCACCGCTTCAGGTTCGCGACGCCGCCTTCGCTGATCGACCCGGCGGCGGACGCTTTGTCGACCGCGGCCAGGGAATCGGAAATCGTCGCTTCCGCGTTGCTCATATCGGACATCGGGGGATCGGGGGTGTCGGGTGAGAGGGGCGACCGGAACGGGGCGGCCGCTTGAAACGGGGTGAGTCAAAAATTCTATTGGCCCACGTCCGGTCGCCGCAACGAGGCCGCGGGCGGGACGCGGCCGATATCCCAAGCGAGCGAAACCGATGAGCGAATTGATTCTCAGTGTCAGCGGACTCCGTGGCGTCGTCGGCGAAACGCTGACCCCCGACGTCGCATGTCGCTACGCGGCGGCGTTCGCCGCCTCGGTCCCCTCGGGCCCGATCGTCGTCGGCCGTGACGGACGTGACAGCGGCCCGATGCTCCGGCAAGCCGTCCTGGCCGGGCTCAACGCCTGCGGCCGCGATTGCATCGACGTCGACGTGGCGGCGACCCCAACCGTCGGCGTGCTGGTCCGCGAGCGGCAAGCCGCCGGCGCGGTCCAAATCACCGCCAGCCACAACCCGCCCCCGTACAACGGCATCAAGCTGTTCGGCGGGGACGGCCGGGTCCTCGACGGCGACTCCGGTCGCCAAGTCGCCGAGCGGTTCGCCGCGGGCGAAGCCCCTTGGGTCCCCCACGATCGGATCGGGACCGTCCGCGCCGAACGCGACCCCCACGGCCCCCACCTCGATCGCGTCCTCGCCACCGTCGACGCGACCGCGATCCGCCGAATCGGCTTCCGGGTGCTGCTCGATAGCAACCACGGCGCCGGTGGCCCCCTCGGCAATCGACTCCTGGCGACACTCGGATGTGACGTCGTCCCGATCGGCGATCGACCCGACGGCCGCTTCGCCCACGTCCCCGAGCCGACCGCGGAAAACCTGAGCGAGATCGCGTCGGAGGTCCGCAAGCGAGACTGTGTCGTCGGCTTTTGCCAAGACCCCGACGCCGACCGGTTGGCATTGATCGACGGCGACGGAAACTATATCGGCGAAGAATACACGCTCGCCCTGTGTGTCCGCCGGGCGCTCGCCGACCCCGCGACCCGCGGCCCGATCGTGATCAACGGGGCGACCAGCGGAATGAGCGAGCGTCTCGCCGCCGACGCCGGCGTCCCGGCCTATCGCAGCGCCGTCGGCGAAGCGAACGTGGCCGACATGATGATCGCGCGAAACGCCAGCTACGGCGGCGAAGGGAACGGAGGCCCGATCGATCCCCGCGTCGGCTACGTCCGCGACAGCTTCGTGGCGATGGCCCAAATCCTCGATCTGATGGCGACCAGCGGCCGCTCCCTCGCCGAACTCGCCGCCCAACTGCCTCGCCTTCATATCCACAAGGCGAAAGCTTCCGTCTCGGACGATCGGCTCCCGACGCTGTTCGAAGCCCTGCAACGACGTCACCCCGAAGCCGATGCGAGCCAAGCAGATGGGCTACGGCTCGCATGGCCCGACAAATGGCTGCTCGTCCGCGGAAGCAACACCGAACCGATCGTCCGCATGATCGCCGAAGCCGAGTCCGAGGAGGAGGCAAAACGTCTCTGCCACGCCGCCGCCGAACTGCTCCAAGGTCAGAATTAGCGAAACGCCTTCGCCGGCGTCCTCATCCGAAAATTCCGAACCTGGACCAAATCCACGGAATTCCCGGATGGACCCAAAAAAGCGGGCCGCCAACTTTCGTCGGCGGCCCGCTTTCGGTTTGCCATCACTCAATGAAGGTGATTAACGATCATCACTGTCGTCTGACGATTTGTCATTTGAGTCAGACTCGTTGTCACCCTCATCTGACGAATCGCTCTCATCCGATGAATCGCTCTCATCCGACGAATCGCTCTCATCCGACGAATCGCTCTCGTCTGACGAATCGCTCGCATCCG
>JAWLFY010000223.1:0-1600 GCA_041685355.1 Pirellulaceae bacterium
GCTTGTCCGCGTTCGCTCGCATCCTCACTTCGGACGTCGCAGCAATGCCTCCAAAACCTACGTTCTGGGCAGTTGCCACTAAAATCGCGGAACAACCTCGCTCCAAGAGAGGGTCGGCCCCCTTTTCGGATAGGCACTGAATCCCGATCGCGGGCGTTGACCGGGACCGAGCGACATTTCGAGCACGAGCACCGCCGCGAGCGGCTGAGCACGCGCACCAATGGAGCCGCGAGGTCCGATAGCGGTCGGGCGCTACTCGGCGACCGTGATGTCTTTTCGGACCTTGAGTCGTCCGTAGCGGTGCTCGCCGAGCAACCAAACCTGCACGTCGCCGGGCTTTTTCAACAGGTCGGCGGGGATCGTGAATTTCCCGCTCTCACGTTGTTCTTCGGTCAGAAACAAAGGGTAGCGGCCGTAGCTGTTCCCGCCGTTCCAGACGTAGACCGCGACCACGTTCATGTTGTCGGAGTCGAACTCGACGTCCCACGGCTCGCCGAGCGAGACCGGCCCTTCGGGGAGCCGCAACTCAAGATCGCAAACCGAGAACTCACAGGCCTGGCTCGACGAGCCGTCCTGCAGCACGACGTGGGCCGTGTAGTCGCCGCAGGTCGCGAACGAACGTTCCCAAACCCCTTTGCCGTCGAGGGGGATCTCTTCGACGACGGTTCCCTCGCGAGCGATCATCAGCGAGCGAACACCCTGTGAGTCCCGGTCCATCACGTGGAACTTGACGGGCCGGCCTTGGTGGTACGGGACCCAGTCGCCGAGATCGAGCAGCAGCATTCGGTTGATCGTCGGCTCCCGCGCGTCCGCTTCGTAATCGGGGAACAGGTACGACTCGGACCGGTTGTCGCCACGCCATAGGTCCAGGTCGGTGACGCGAAAGAGCTGCCGACCACGGCCCGCCAAGTGGGCCGCAAAACTGTCGGGGCTGCGGTCGGTGGTCTTCGTGGTCATGGGCCGACTCTCGTCGACGCGGATGCTCGTGACGTTGCCCTCCTCGTCGGTCTCGACCGCCGTGACGATTTCCACGTGCGATCCCGGTTGCGGGGGCGTGTAGATGACGTCGCCGACCTGGACGTCTTGCGGCGTCGGCGGGTCGACCAACTCAACCCCCGGTTTCGCTTCTGGGCCATGTAGGCGGCTGACTTCCCATATCCCGCACTGCAGCGCGTAACTCGTGTACGACGAACAGACCGCGCCGTAGTACGTCGCCGCGTTGGAGACCTTGCCCGTCAGGTTCTCCGTGTACAACACGCTGTGCGGATTCTCGACCGCCGCACGAAACGTTCTTAGCGAAACCTCGAACCCGATGTACCGGCCGGCGGAACGGACGCTCGAATACGGCACGCCCGTGTACTCTTTCCCTTTCTCGAAGTAGCCGCCCCGACGATGTGGCATCGTCTCGGCGACCGGCGACCATTTCACTTGGGACAAGATCCGCGCGTACTCGGCGGCGTTCGCTTGCCACGGCGCCGTGTTCTCGGCAGCCTTCGGGTCTGCCGCCCGTGCTTCGCCACCGGCCGCCCGTGCTTCGCCACGGAGAACCGAATGAAATCCCAGTAGCAGGGCGAGTGCGAAAGACCCCACGGGAAACCGC
>JAWLFY010000223.1:1700-6001 GCA_041685355.1 Pirellulaceae bacterium
GCCGCCCGTGCTTCGCCACCGGCCGCCCGTGCTTCGCCACGGAGAACCGAATGAAATCCCAGTAGCAGGGCGAGTGCGAAAGACCCCACGGGAAACCGCGTTCTTCGGTCGATCATTTCAAAGGCCGTCGTGAGAGGGTTGGGACCTGCAAACGACGATTGTACCCGAAACGTCCCGTGGCTCCGAAAGCTCTCGCCCCGACCCCTCGACCCGGCTGCGAACGCCGCGGCCGATCGGTTCACTCGGCGTCGGCCATCGCGGCGAGTTGGACCGTCGATCGGCCCTGCTCTTTTTCCAGATAGGCCCGGCCGAACTTGACGTTGACGTGATCCCACGGAAGTTTATCGAGCATCTCGTACGGCTCGTGGACTTGCCGGTCGATGTCGATCCCGGCGTCACGGATCGCGTCCCACCAGCGGTTCGGGTCGAGGTGTTCGGTCCAACCGTCCATCCGCGCCCCCCGTTCCCACGCCAGCCGGATCGCCTGGCCGGTACGTCGGTCGCCGCGACTGATCACCCCTTCGAGCAGACTCGTTTCGATGTCGTGGCACTTCACGCTGACGCTGCGGATCCGCCGACGGCTCCACAGGTACTGGTGTGCCCAGCGGAAGTATTCGCGTCGCCGCATCCCGTTCCACTGGTACGGCGTGTGAGACTTGGGGACGAAGTTCGAAACGCTGGCGGTGACGCGGGCGTAGCGACCGTTGACCTCTTTACCGACCGTCGCGATCTGTTCCGCCAGGTCGACGATGCCGTCGAGGTCGACCGGCCGTTCACCGGGAAGTCCGCACATGAAGTACAGTTTGACGCTTTCGAACCCGTTGGCGAACGCGACGCGGCACCCTTCGATCAGGTCGCTGTTCTTGATCTTCTTGCGGATCTGTTCCCGCATGTCGTCGCGGGCGACTTCGGGGGCGAGCGTCATGCTCCGGCGGCGATCGCTGCCGAGCAGTTTCGGGAGGGTCCGAAGTTGGTCGTTGACTCGCAGGCTGGGGACGCTGATGTTGACCCCGAGCGGGCGGAAGACCTCGTGCAGCCGATTGACCAGTTGCTCGAAGTGCGGGTAATCGCTGCTGGAGAGCGACAGGATGCTGACCTCGTTGTGCCCGGTGTTGCGGTAACTTTCCAGCGCCCCCTCGACGATCGTCTCGACCTCGCGGACCCGCAGCGGCCGTTTGATCACCGTGCTTTGACAAAACCGGCACAGGTGCGGACAGCCGCGCATGATTTCGATCGCGATCCGGTCGTGGACGCAATCGATGTAAGGGACGATCGGCTCGGTGGGGAGCGGGATCCCGTCGAGGTCGCCGATCACGCTGGGAGCGATCGTCTCGGGGACGTCGCCGCGAGTCCGTCGGATCGAGGCGATCCGTCCGGCCGCGTAGTCGGGTTCGTAGAACCGGGGGACGTAGGCATATTCGAGCGACTTCGCGATCTCGGCGAGCGCCTCCTCGCGTTGGCGACGGCCCTCCTCCCCGGCGGCGAACGATCCGTCGGGAAGGCGGTAGGCTTCGCGGAGGCTCCACCACCGGTCGCACACCTCGGGGAGCGACGGTTCGCCGTCGCCGGTGACCATCACGTCGAAGTAGTCCGCCATCGGCTCGGGGTTTTGGCAACATGGCCCACCGGCCACGACGAGCGGGTCGCCGATCGACCGCTCAGCCGATTCGAGCGGGATGCCGCCGAGGTCGAGCATCGTGAGTACGTTCGGCGAACTGATCTCGTACTGCAGGCTGAGCCCCAGCACATCGAATTCGGATAGTGGCGTGAACGTTTCCAAGCTGTACAGCGGCAGCCCCTGTTCACGGAGTTTTGCCTCCATGTCGGGCCACGGCGTGAAGACCCGTTCGGCGCACCAATCGTCGCGACGGTTGATCAGCGAATAAAGGACTTGGAGCCCGTGATGGCTCATCCCGATCGTATAGGCGTCGGGGAACCCGAGGCACAACTTGCCGCGGACCGCGCGGTGGTCCTTGACGACGATGTTCCGTTCCCCCCCCACGTATTGGGCGGGCGTCTGGACGTGGGGCCAAACCCGAGATTCGAGTTGCCGGCGGAGTGTCTCGTTTATCATCCGTGGTCCCGCGTCCGAGTTTCGTTTCGAGATGTCTTGTGATCAATTGGCTGGGAGCCGGGTGACCGGTCCGTTAAAGTGTGGCCGGAAAAGGGCGGTGAGGGCAAGGGAACCCGAGGGTTTCTCAAATTCGCGGCCCGGATCGATCCCCCGTTGCGCGTCTACCCCAGAGATCGAGCGTCGTGAGCGAATTCGAAACCGTTGGAAAAGTCGAAGATTTTGAAGAGGGCCGGGGCAAGGCGGTCCCGGTCGACGACCGGATGGTCGCCGTGTTCCGGCGGGGGGAGGAATGGTACGCCATCGATGACTTGTGTCCCCACATGGGGGCGTCGCTCGCGGAGGGACACGTCGAGGGCAACACCGTGACATGTCCCTGGCACGCATGGCGGTTTTGCATCGCCGACGGTCGGTGGGAAGACAACCCTCGGCTGAAGGTCGACACGTTCGAGGTGCGGGTGGTCGGCGACGACGTCCAGGTCCGCGAGCGCCCGCCCGAAAACCAGAAGGCGGACGCCGCCGACGACGCGGACTGAAGATCCCGCCTGAGCAACTGCTCCAACTCCTTAGCGGAACGGCGCGAGCCGTCCGGTCTCACGGCTGTTACCTAGGCTCCAATTCCTCAGCGGAACGGCGCAAGTAGGCCGGTTTCACCCCCGGAGAGGCCCAGGAGACGGCGGGAAATTCATCCACAACGATTCGACTTTGATCGGCTTGGTTTTGCTCGAGCTCGCCTTGTTATCGATCGTGATGTCGAGTCGTCGCCAACCCTGTTCCTCGGCGAACCGGTCGTAAACCGGGCACCGGTAACCGCTGAGCACGAACTTTCCGCGGATCGTCGCCAGTGCCGCCAAGAACCGTTCGTGGTCTTCCTCGGTCATTTCGAAGCGGTACGAATTGGGGGTCACCCGCGTCGTTGAAACGTAAGGCGGGTCACAGTAAAAGAGCGTTTCCGGGCCGTCTTGGGTCTTGATCAGCTTCGTCGCGTCGCTGTTCTCGATCACGACGCGGCGGAGTCGATCGTGCGTCTCGCTCAACCCTTCGACGGCGGACCACCACGACGAAGCCTGCTCGTTCATCCCGCGGCGGGTTCGGGTCCGCGACATCGTGGCGAAATCGCGTCCGAGCCCTTGTCGGGATTGGCGATATCGGACAAAGAACGCGAACGCCCGATCGACCGGTTCGTCCGAATCACATGCGACCGCCGCCTCCCATTCGACTTTCGAAAAGGGGGTCGCCTCGACCCGCCGGCGGAACTGCTCGTACACCCCGTCGTCGCGAAGAACCTTCCAGAAGTTCGTCAGTTCCGCGTCGAGGTCGTTGACCAGTTCAGAATGTTGCTCGATCAGCCCCGGCGGCTTGCGGAACAACACCGCGCCGCCGCCGAAGTGGGTTTCGACGTAGTGCGTGTGTGGGGGGAATTCGCCGATGATCCGATCCGCCAAATAGAACTTCCCGCCGTGCCACTTGATCGGGGCGGACGGTCGACGGGTCGATATCAATTCTGCCATGCCTGGGGCTCCTGGGTTGCGGACATTCTGTTCCACACCCACGAACCCGGGAAGGTCCCACGAATCTCGCCGAGTGCGGCCGATCTGGTGAGCCAACGCCGGCCACCCACGCTGACGACAGCGAAGACCTGACGCCCCCGCGAAGCATCGGATTCCCCAGAGTCCCCCACCACCCCGCCCCCCACCGCGAAAATGGCACCCGATAGCGAACAACACCCCGCAAAAATCCTCGCCATGTTCGCAGAACCAGTCCGTTCGCAGAATCGGCCCCCCTGCCCCCTACCCTACTGCCCAGCCCAACCTCAGCATCTCCCCAAAAAAGCCGGTCCATATGGGGCTTTCGTGGGCAGGCGGGTGACAGGGGAGCGTGGGGATTCCAAGGATCGGATTTTCAGAGGCATGCTCCGGTGTCCAAAGGATCCGCTCATCGCCGTGCCGGGTTAATTGGCTCGCAAACACCGGGACCCAGGTTCTGCGGGGACGCAAGGACAAAGGTGAGATCTTGGCCGCCGGGGTGCCCACGACGCATTGCGTCTTCCTGGCAGCGCGGATCGCGGTCGATTCATGTGGCATGCATCACGATGAAAGCCTTTGGACACCGGAGAACTGTCTAAAAAAATCGGTTGTTCCGCGATTTTAGTGGCAACTGCCCAGAACGTAGGTTTTGGAGGCATTGCTGCGATGTCCGAAGTGAGGATGCGAGCGAACGCGGACAAGCT
>JAWLFY010000069.1:0-22818 GCA_041685355.1 Pirellulaceae bacterium
TCTGGCGTCATGGCGGACACGGTCAGCGACCCCGAACAGTTGCTCAGCCGGTTTGGGCTGACGTGTTTCCGTCCCGGGCAGCGGGAGGTGATCGACGCGGTTTTGGGCGGTCAGGACGTGTTGTGTGTGATGCCGACCGGGGGCGGGAAGAGTCTCTGTTATCAGTTGCCGAGCTTGGCTCGCGGGGGGACGACGATCGTCGTGTCGCCGTTGATCGCGTTGATGAAGGACCAGATCGACACGCTGCGGGGGCACGGGATCAACGCCCGGCTGATCAACAGCAGTTTGACGTTGGGGGAGCAGGAGTCGGTGATGCGGGAGATGTCCGAGGGGACGGTCCCGATGGTGTACGTCGCCCCGGAGCGGCTCCGCAACGGCCGGTTTTTGGAGGCGGTGGCGAAGGCGAACGTGACGTTGCTTGCGGTGGACGAGGCGCATTGTGTCAGCGAGTGGGGGCACGACTTTCGGCCCGACTATGCGCGGCTCGGTCATTTCCGCGAGCGATATTTGCGGAACGTGCAGACGATCGCTTTGACCGCGACGGCGACGCCGACGGTACGGGACGACGTGTGTCAGTTGTTGGGGTTGAACGCGCCGTCGACGTTCGTGACCGGTTTCGCGCGGGAGAATCTACGGTTCGGCGCGGAGACGTGTGGCGCGGACCGGGCGAAGGACGAGCGGTTGGCGGATTATTTGCGAGGGCAAACGGGCAGCGGGATCATCTACGCGGCGACGCGGAAGCGATGCGAGGAGCTTGCGGCGGGGTTATCCCGGCGTGCCGGGCGAGCGATCGGGGTGTATCACGCGGGGATGCCGCCGGACGAACGTCGCCGGGTGCAGGAGGCGTTCATGGGGGGCGAGTTGACGGCGATCGTCGCGACCAACGCGTTCGGGATGGGGATCGACAAGTCCGACATCCGATTCGTGGTTCACTACAACATTCCTGGGAGTTTGGAGGCGTACTACCAGGAGGCCGGGCGAGCGGGGCGTGACGGTGAGGCGAGCGACTGTTTGCTGCTGTTTTCGTACCAGGACCGCTATGTCCAGGAGTACTTCATCGAGAACCGTTACCCGTCGCGGGAGACGGTCCGCAAGGTGTACGAATTTTTGACGTCGCGGGAGGAGGACCCGATCGAGTTGACGTTGGAGCAGGTACGTGACGCGATCGGGATCAAGGAGGGGAGCGAGTCGGTGGGGACGTCGGAGACGCTGCTCGCCCGGGCCGGGGTGCTCAAGCGTTTGGACAGCAACGCGAACCAAGCGATCGTGCGGATCGACAGCGACGCGCCGACGATGCTCGATTTTTTGCCACGCGAGGCGAAGCGGCGTCGGTCGGTGATGGCGGCGGTGGAGAAGATCGTCGGCAGCCGTCGGGGCGAGGACGTGTACTTCCGACCGACCCGGTTGGCCGAGATGGCGGGGATGGAGCGGGACCAGTTGTCGCGGGTGTTGCGGGAGTTGCAGCGGTTGAAGGCGTTCGACTACGTCCCGCCGTTCCGGGGGCGTGCCGTGCACATCCTCGAGCGCGACGTGTCGTTCGACGCGTTGGAGATCGACTTCGACGAGCTCGCGCGGCGGAAGGCGGCGGAGTATGAGAAGTTGGAGTCGGTGATCGCGTTCGCGCGGGCCGCGGGGTGTCGTCAGCGTGTGATTCTCGATTACTTCGGCGACCCGAACCGAGGCGATTGCGGGAATTGCGACCGTTGCCAGGTCTCCGGGGCGGCGGGTGCCGGTTCGGCCGCGAGCGGGGTCGAGATCGCCGGGACGCGTCGTGGGAACGAGGTCGGTGTCGTCGCGAGCGGCGGTGTCGTCGAGGGCGGGCCGGGGGTCGACAGCGACGAGCTTCGGCGGGGGCTGCTGATCGTGTTGAGCGGGGTGGCGCGGATGCACGGCCGGTTCGGGAAGAACCTCGTCGCGCAGATGTTGTGCGGGTCGAAGAACAAGAAGCTGCAGCAGTGGAAGTTGCACCGGTTGAGCACGTACGGGTTGCTCGGTTCGTTGAGTCAGTCGCAGGTGACCGCGGTGATCGACGCGGCGGTGTCGTGCGGTTTGATCGAGCAAAAGGAGGTCGACGAGCGACGGCCGACCGTTCAGTTGAGCGAGTTGGGGAAGCGGGTGATGAAAGCGACCGAGGAGGTACCGCCGTCGTTTCGGTTGCCGTACCCGCTCGCCAAGCGGTTGGCGATGGCGGCCCGCACGGTCGACCCGGTGGGGGGGGCGGTCGCGGGCGATGCGGCGGCGAGGGTGGGCGGGGGGGCGGCGGGGGGGGGGGGCGAGCCGGGGGCGGATGTCGGCGGGGCGGCGGGGCGGCCGGGTTCGCCGTTGGAGGAGGAGTTGAAGACGCGGTTGGTGCGGTTCCGCCGCAAGCGGTCGGCGGCGCTCGACGTCCCCGCGTATCGGATCTTGACCAACGCGACGATCGCGCGGCTGATCGAGATGCGGCCGCGGACGGTCACGGAGTTGGAGGCGGTTTCGGGGATCGGGCCGGCGACGATCGAGCAGTTCGGGCACGACTTGGTCGAGTTGATCGTCGAGGCTTGTTCGGAGGGGGGTGCCGGAGAGGGGGGTGCCGCGGCGGAACGGGATGCCGGGGACGCGACCGATCTTGGGGTCGGGGTTGGGGTCGGGGGTGATTCTCGAGCGGCGGGCGGTCCCGGCGTGGCGGGTGCACCCGAAGGGGACCGGGGGGTCCCGGGGGGCGTGCCGGTGACGGAGGGGGTGGCGGCGTCGGGGTATTGGACGTGGCGATTATTTCGGGACGGGTATTCGGCGGAGCAGATCGCGGAGATCCGCGGGGTCGACCGGGGCCGATTGGTGGAGGACTTGGTCGCGGCGGCGAAGGCGGGTCACGCGGTCGACCCGGGTTGGGTCACGGATCCGGAGGGTCGGGGGCGGTTGGAGGATCTTCGTGTGGCGGCAACGCGGTTACGCAGCCGATAGGCGGTCCGGTACAATCGGGGCGTCCGATCCCAATTTCTCGAACCATTTGAAGGGCGGGCTTCACGGTCCGTTTTTTGGAAATTTCAGCGCATGGAAAACCGGTCTGACGAGAGTCAAGAGAAGCGGGGCGAACCGCCGCGGGGGAAGCGGGGGAACAACTCCATCCTGATCGCGTTGGTGATCGCCGGGTTGGTGGCGATGTTGTTTTTCGGCCGTGGGGAGGAGAGCGACCGGATTTCGGTCCGTTTCTTCCTGGAGCAGTTGGAGTCGGACAACGTCGCCGAGGTGAAGTTTGGCGAGCAGCGGGCGGTGGGGACGTTCAAGACGCGGCCGGCGGCGTCGGAGCAGGACGGGGCGGACGCGGAGGACGGGGAGGACGCGGAGGACGGGGCGCGGAAGTTATCGAAAAACTTTTACTTTTATCTGAGTTCCGATTCGGGTGCGACGTCGAAGCTTCAGGATCGGGTGATCGAACAGCCGGGGGTCGAATACGACAACCTGGAGCCGGACCAGACGGGACAGATTCTGAGTCTGCTCGTTTTTGTCGGTCTGCCGCTGGCGATCTTGGTGTTTTTGTTCGTGATGATCCGTCGGACCCGCAGCGACATCATGGGGGGAGGGTTTCTGTCGGGGTTTAGCAAGAGTCCGGCGAAGCGGTTCGAGGCGACCGAGAAGGCGATCAAGTTTTCGGACGTGGCGGGATTGGAGGGGGTCAAGGCGGACTTGCAGGAGATTGTCGATTACTTGAAGACGCCCGAGAAGTTTCAGCGTTTGGGGGGTCAGGTTCCCAAGGGGGTGTTGCTCAACGGGCCGCCCGGGACCGGGAAGACGTTGTTGGCACGGGCGATCGCCGGGGAGGCGGAGGCGCCGTTTTTCAGCGTCAACGGGAGCGAGTTCATCCAGATGTTTGTCGGGGTCGGGGCGAGTCGGGTGAGGGACCTGTTTCGCACGGCGAAGGAGCAGAGTCCGTCGATCATTTTCATCGACGAGATCGACGCGGTCGGGCGTCAGCGGGGCGCCGGTCTTGGCGGGGGGCACGACGAGCGGGAGCAGACGCTGAACCAGATTTTGGGGGAGATGGATGGGTTCAGCGGGAGTCAGGCGGTGATCGTGGTCGCGGCGACGAACCGTCCGGACGTGCTCGATCCGGCTTTGCTACGGCCGGGCCGTTTTGACCGGCATATCACCGTCGGGCGGCCGACGATGAAGGGTCGTGAGGCGATCTTCAAGGTGCACGTCCGCGACGTCCCGCTCGGGGATGATGTCGACCTCGGTCGGTTGGCCACCGGAACGGTGGGGCTGACGGGAGCGGACATTCGGAACATGGTCAACGAGGCGGCGTTGTGGGCGGCCCGCCAGGACAAGAAGGTCGTCGAGATGGCGGACTTTGATTACGCCCGCGACAAGATTTTGATGGGTGCGAAGCGGGAGGAGGTGTTGCAGGGGGGCGAGAAGGAGAAGACCGCTTATCACGAAGCGGGGCACACCTTGACCGCGTGGCATTTGGACGGGTCGCACGTGGTGCACAAGGTGACGATTATTCCTCGGGGGCGGGCATTGGGGGTGACCCAGTACGTCCCGAACGAGGACCGGTTAAGCATCAGCAAGCGGGAGCTCGAGCATCAGTTGATCGTGTTATTGGGGGGGCGGGCCGCGGAGAAATTGATTTACAGCGAGACGTGTGTCGGTGCGGAAAACGATCTCGAGCGGGCCACGAGCATCGCGCGTCGGATGGTCACGCATTGGGGGATGAGTGCGAAGATCGGCCCGGTCAGCTACAAGACGTCCGACGACGATCCCTTTTTGGGTCGTGAGATCCATCAGCAGCGGCAGTTCAGCGAGCACACGCAGGAGCTGATCGACGAGGAGGTCGCCCGGATCTTGCTCGAGGCGGATCAGAAGGCGGAGCAGTTGTTGCGGGAGCACCGCGAGGAGTTGGAGAAGTTGACCCGCGAGTTGGTCGAGCGGGAGGAGTTGACCGAGATGGAGATCACCGAGTTGATCGGCCCTTCGATCCATGAGCAGTTGGGGACGAAGGATGAAAAGGAGGAGAAGACGATCGCGCCGGAGGGGGCATCGGAGCACACCCCGGGACCGGCCGTGCCCGCTGACGATACCGTCCGTTAATGCCGAAGAAGAGTCGCCGCAAGTTACGAACGGAGTTTCGCAAGGGACATCAGGGCCGGGTCCGCCGCGGCGATCTGACGAGGCAATTTCGCAGCGGTGACGAGGGTGAGTTGGCCGACGCGGCTCGTGGCGAGCGGGTGAGCGGGAAGGGGGATTTGACCCGCAAGCGGACGGTCCATGGGGCGGACGCGGAGCCGGACGAGGCGGCCGGGTTGAGCGTCGATCTGGACCTGGAGGGTGACGGGATCCTGGGCGGCCGGGTCGTCAGCGTTTACGGGTTGAAGAGTCGGGTGTTGGCCGACGACGGGCGAACCTATGACTGTTCCGTTCGCCAGGTGCTGAAGTCGCTGAGCACCGAGCAGCGGAACGTCGTCGTGGCTGGAGACCGGGTGCAGATCCGGGTCGGTTCGCCGAGCGATGGGGTAATCGAGCGGGTCGAGCCACGGCGTGGGGAGTTGAGCCGGTGCAGTCGCGGGCGGCAGCACGTGATCGTCGCCAACGTCGACTACTTGATGGTCGTTGCCAGCGCGGCCGAGCCGAATTTGAAGCCGACATTAATCGACCGATTTTTGTTGACGGCGGAGCAGTGCGGGATCGC
This sequence comes from Pirellulaceae bacterium, assembly GCA_041685355.1. GTDB lineage: Bacteria > Planctomycetota > Planctomycetia > Pirellulales > Pirellulaceae > JAWLFY01. Next base: position 5,666 of record JAWLFY010000069.1, read on the forward strand.
ACCGGTCATCGTGATCAACAAGATCGACCTGGTCGACCCTACGCCGCTCCAACCGATGATCGGGGTGTACGCCTCGCTCGGGTACCGGACGCTCGTCGTATCCGCCGAGACGGGGATGAATATTGATTATTTGCGTGGGATGTTGCGGGGGAAGCAGACGGTGTTGGCGGGGCAGAGCGGCGTGGGCAAGAGCAGTTTGTTGAACCGGGTCCAACCGGGGCTTGGGTTGGCCGTGGCGGAAGTGAGTCGGGAGAACGAAAAGGGGCGTCACACGACGACCACGGCGAGGCTGATCCCGTTGGACGTCGGGGGGGCCGTGTTTGACACGCCGGGGATCCGTCAGTTTCAGTTGTGGGACATCGAGGCCAACGAGGTGGGCGGGTTGATGCCCGACGTGCGGCCACACGTCAGCGGTTGTCGTTACCCCGATTGTTTGCATTTGACGGAGGATGACTGTGCCGTGAAGGAGGCGGTCGCCGACGCGCGGATCGATGCGCGACGATACGACGCGTATTGCCATTTGCTGGAGGACGACCTGCTTGTGCGGGACCGGCGTGATTAGAACGGAGCGTGATCAGGGCAGCGTGACGCGGGGAGGCAGCCGTGACGCGGGAGTCTGGGTGGTTGAGGGAGAGTTGGCGATAGGCGGCTCTCTGTTTGACCCCTACTCGACCGACGACTACGATGCAACCGGTCCCCTCGTCGTTGTCGGGACATTCTTTTCTGGTTCTCGATGAGTCGAGATGGTCCACGACGACTCGATCCGCACCGATGCTTCGACGGTCCAACGGGTCCGGGAGTCAGTTTCTTCGAACGCGGGTGACGCGGCGGACCCGGGCCGGGAGTTGGGGGAGGGTGCTGAGCTTCCGTCTGGGGGCGGTGTGGAAGCTGGTCGGGAAGACATCCGTCACAGCCGGGGCAGGGCTTCGGCGAACGAAGGGGGGGCGGACGGTTCATCGCGGGCTTCGCGGGCGGCGGCGGCGGACCGGACGACAGCGACGGGCGGTTCGGCGGCGACGGGCGGTTCGGCGGCGACAGGCGGTTCGGCGGCGACTGGGGGTTCGGCGGCGACTGGGGGGATGGTGCCGGAGCGGGGCGATAACGGCGAACCGGCGGAGTCCGGTGAACCGGTCGTGGGGATCGAATCGGAGGAGGCGATTGCCGAGGCTCGGACGGTGATTCGCGGGTCGTCACGGGCACCGGTCGGTTCGGCATCGGTGGGGCGGACGCCGGCGGCGGTGGCTCAGGTATTGCTGGGCCAGCGGCTGAACCATTTTTGGTTGGAGGAATTGATCGGCGGTGGAGGGATGGGTGCGGTATTTCGTGCCCGCGACGAGAAGCTTGACCGGACGGTCGCGATCAAGGTGATCCCGTTCGTCGGGGACGACCCCGATTTAAAGCGTCGGTTTCGAAACGAGGCCCAGAGTGCGGCGAAGCTTGACCACCCTCACATCGCGAGGGTGTTTGAGGTTGGCGAGCAGGACGATTGGCACTACATCGTCTTCGAGTACGTCCGCGGGGTGAACATCCGCGACAAGGTCGCTCGGGACGGGGTGTTATCGATCGATGACGCGGTGTTTGTCACGTGTCAGTTGGCGGAGGCGTTGCAGCATTCGGCGGACCGTGGGATCGTGCACCGCGACATCAAGCCGTCGAACGTTTTGATCGGCGAAGACGACCAGATCAAGTTAGTCGACATGGGGCTCGCCCGGTCGGACAATTTTGAGCTCAGCGAGGACATGACCGCGAGTGGGGTGACGCTGGGGACGTTCGATTACATTTCCCCGGAACAGGCTCGGGACCCGCGTGAGGCGGACATTCGCAGCGACATTTATTCGCTCGGATGCACGTTGTATTACATGGTCACCGGCCGCCCCCCGTTTCCGGGCGGGACGATGCTTCAGAAGTTGCTGAGTCACGGCAACTCGCCCCCGCCGGACGCTCGGGCGTTGCGTTCGGAGGTGAGTGACGACTTGATGGCGGTGATTCGCAAGATGTTGGCGAAGGCGCCGGAGGACCGGTACCAAAACGCGCTCGATCTGATTTTGGACCTTCGGCAGATTGCTCAGCGGGAGGGGTTGTCGAGGAGCCGTTCGGTTGCGGCGATCATGGTCGCCGAGCCGAACCGTTTGCTGGCGTGGTTAGAACGGCATTCGCCATGGATTTCGGCGGCGGCGTTGCTGCTGTTGAGTGCCGGATGGCTGCAACTCCATTCAGCGATTTCGCGTGACACGTTCAGCATTGCGGTCCCTGATTCGTTGCCGGTTTTGGAGGTCGCGGAGAGGTCGGCGACGACATCTGGCGAGACGGGGGATGAACCGGGTGACGAGGGGGCCCGTGAGCGGACGGAAGAACGTGAGCGGGAGGAAGAACGTGGGGCGGCAGGGGGGTCGCGGGGGCGCGACCGAAGCCCCGGCGGGGTCGGCCGGTCGGGGGCGGACTCGGGCGACGAGTCGGGAGGTGACGGGGATACGAGAGAGGGGGGCGACGGGACCGGATCGGATCCGGGAGAGCCGGTGCCGACGGAGGTTCCCGGCCCGCAATTGCCGATCACGCCGCCGTCGACGGTACGAGACCGTGACCGGGAGCGGGGGGAGAGCGAATCGGCGGGGAGGGACGACGAGTCCGACGATCGGTTTGAGACGGAGGCGGAGCCGATCGACCGGATCCGCGTTGTGGGTACCGGCTTACCGCTGGACGGCGGGGTGCGACAAGACGGGGTGGCGGTAACGCGAACGTTAGCCGAGGCGGTGCGAATCGCCCGTCGCGAGTCGGTGGAGCGGATCGAGGTGGCGACTTCGGAAATCGAAACACGGCCGCTCGAGTTTGGCGACCTGGATTTGACGATCGTCTCGACCGTCCCGGGGGGGACTTCCGTTTCGTTTCGGTCGGAGGAGGTCGTCGCGATGCAGCGATCGATGATGGTCCGGGTCGGATCGGGCCGGGCGACGTTTGAGAACCTTCATTTCATTTGGAACGTCCCGGTTGGCGAGGTCGACGGCGGCGCGGTGTTTGCGCTTCACCCGAGCGGGAGTGTGCGGATGACCGAATGCACGTTGACGGTCGAGAACAGTTCGCGTCGCGAGGAGGTTTTCGCGTTCGACGTGGTGACCGATCCGGAGGCGATCGATCCGAACCGTCGGGACTTAGCCGTTGCCGAGGGGGACGCGGCGTTGCCGCTGGTCGCGATCGAATTAAACCGGGCGGTGGTCCGGGGCGAGATGTCGATGATTCGGATGGATTTCGCGGCCGAGTTGCAGCTCCGGTTTAGCAACGGCTTGCTCGCGATTTCGCGGCGAATGCTGGACACCGCCGGGGCGCTGGAGCGGCCGTCGGAGGCGGCGGGTGGGATTCAGCTATCGCTGGAGCAGGTGACCGCTCGGGTCCCTCGCGGTCTGGTGCGGATGCGGTTGGGGGTGAGCGGGGCGTATCCGGTGCACATCGACCGGGACGCGGTGAAGTGTGTGTTCGTGGTCGATGAGGGCGTTCCGCACGTGGAAGTGACGGGGCTGGAATCGTTGACGGGGGAGCGATCGATCCTGAGTGTGCGTGGGGAGGCGAACGCTTACGACGCATCCCCGTCGCTATCGGATCCTTTTTATACGCGTTCCGACGACGAAGGAAACATTCGGACAACGCGGTTGATCGACGTGTTACCCGACTCCCCGGACCCGCCCAACTGGTGGGAGGAGCGATCGCCTCGGTGGACCGTGCGTTGGACCAAGATCGAGCTTCCGAACGTTGCCCCGAGCCAGTTTGTCCCTTCCGATTTTCGCCAAGACGGGATTCCGGCGTTGGTTCGTGGGTTTGAAGAGGAGCGTCTCCCGCGGCCGCCGGCGTATCCTCGAGTGGCTGTCCCCTCTGCCGTGCTGTTTCCGCTGCCTCCCTCTTCCGATTTGAAGGGGTTTCGTCCGGAAAAGCCGCCCGGGATTTGACAGAGCGTAGGCAGGCTGTTTTTAATAGGGAAACGGCGATCCCGGTTCGGGGTTTTCGTCCCGCCACCTGTGCCCACCTTTTCATCGACGGTATCGGTGAACGCCCGCTTCGAGTCCGCAGCGGTCGTGAATCTTTCGGCGCTTCCGACTAACCACTACACGGAGATTTGTGCATGACACGATTGGTTGCCCTAGTTGCCTGCCTGATGTTCACCGCGTCGCCCGCGATGGCGACATCTGTTTTTAGCAGGTTTTGGAAAGAGGAGTACCTCGACCGCGATAAGGTTGACGAGGACTTCTATCGCGAAGGCCGACGGGCGGGGTGTTACATTTGTCACGTGAAGGGACATCCGGACAAGAAGGAAGCCCGAAACGAGTATGGCCAAGCGGTTCACGAATACTTGGATGAAGAGGATTTCCCGCGCGACTGGGTGAAAGAGAACCCGGAGGAGGCGAAGGAGAAGGTTCTTGCCGGGATCAAGAAGGCGAACGAGCACAAGAGCAAGGACGGCGACAAATTCGGTGAAAAGCTGAAGGCGGGTAAGTTGCCGGCGACCGACGCGGAGTACGTCGAGTGAGGTCTGGACCCGACCGTCGATGATATCCCTCGTGATCGCTTGCCGACGTCATGTCGGTAAGCGATTTTTTATGACACTTGTTTGATCCCCCACTCGAGATCCCACGATGAAATTCCCGTTCCGGACTTGGATGAGCCTCTGTTTCTTTGCGGTTGCCGCGATCCCTTGTTTTTCGGCCGCTGCCGAGGAGAGCGGTTTTTCGCCGTTATTCGATGGCGAAACGATGAAGGGATGGAAGGTTTCCGAAGAGAACCCCGAGAGTTGGCGGGTGGAGGACGGGATGTTGGTGTGTGACGGTCCGCGGGCGCACCTGTTTTACGTCGGCGATCTGGCCCCCTTTGACGACTTCCATTTCAAAGCGGAAGTGAAGACGACGCCGGGTAGCAATTCGGGGATCTATTTTCACACCGCGTACCAAGCGAGCGGTTGGCCGACGAAGGGTTACGAGTGTCAGGTCAACGTATCGCATTCCGACCCGAAGAAGACGAGTAGCCTGTACGGGGTGGAGAACGTCGACGATCCTGGCGTGAAGGACAACGAGTGGTATACGCAAGAGATCATCGTTCGTGGGCGCCGGATCGTGTTGAAGGTCAACGGTCGGACGATGGTCGATTACACGGAACCGGAGGGGAAGCCCGCGGAGAGCGAGCAATTCGAGCGGCGACTTGGGGAGGGGACGTTTGGGCTTCAAGCCCACGACCCCGACAGCACGGTTTATTTCCGAAACCTGCGTGTCAAAAGTCTTTCAGATCAATGACTTCGTGGCTTTGGCGAGAGCCGATCGCGCGCCGGACGTCGGTTTCGATCGAATCGCTCACCAGCCGAACCGCACCGTCGCACATCAGGACGTGCATACCGGACCGATGGTAGCTTCCGCCTCCCATTTGGCGGTGGTCGTTAGGCGCCCCGGTCGGGAGGTTGATGTCGAAGTGGAACGAAACGAGGGACTCCGAGAAGTCATGGCCGTTGAAGTCATCGAAGTCGGTGTGGTAAAGCATGAAGTGGTCACACACCGAGCACTCCTGGGGGTCGATGAAGCGAGTCTCGGCGACCAGCGCGGTCATTGAGAGTCCGTCGAAGATTTCGGCGAACCGGATTGGCGACCGATCGGGTTGGTTATCGCAGGCGTCCAGTGGGGTCGTCTGGTTGCAGAAGTTCGCGGCTTGGAGGACTCCGTTTCCCGACTCCATCCCCGTGCGACCCGAGCGGGAGTAGTGGTTCCAATTGACGTTTCCGCCCGCGTTTCCTGTGTAGTTGTTGACGACGCGACCGGTGATCCGGCCGTTCGATTCGGGGCGTGCGATCGGGCCCGGTTGGGACGGGCAGCGGAACGTCGCGACGGAGGTTTGGGCCAGGGTCCGAAACGCTTCGCTTTCGGGGTCGTTTCCGACGGCGTACCCGGGTTCGCCATCGGGGACGATGGAGGCCAGCGCCGGTTCCCCGATAAAGCCCAGCAGGTCGGTGGTCCAGCTATGTCCCCAGCCCCCTTTGGCGCCCCAAGGCAGGGACCGACTCGCGGACTCGTAGTTGTGAAACGCGATCCCGATTTGGCGGAGGTTGTTTTGGCACTGAAGCTTCCTCGCCGTTTCGCGGGCACCTTGCACCGCCGGTAGCAAGAGGCCGATCAGGATCGCGACCATGGCGATCACGACAAGGAGTTCGACGAGCGTGAACCCAGGGTGACGGTGAGCCGACCGGATTCCCGAACGTGATCGGAGGGTGGTTCGCGGTTGCGGCGTGGGAGTCAGTTCGGGCATCTGTCGATCGACCGCCGGAATCGGAGAAGCGAAAGGGGAAGGGTTGACCCCCGCGAGGAGACAACTCGGTTCCGATTGTAGCGACCGGGCGGCGGATGTGGGGCAAGAATCCTTGGTGAGTGGAATCGATCGTATCCGGAAAGGGGGCCGTCCCGTTGCGGATGATGGCTCGTTTCGAGAGCGGGTCGGATCGCATTTCGGATCGGCTGTTAGAGCCCGATCAGCCCGTTGACCAGGTTGGTGAGCATCACATGGTCGACTTTCCGAACGCGGAGTCGGTCCCCGGGTTGGAGGGCGTAGTCGCTTTCGGGGCGGACCGAATCATGGGTCGAATTCATTTCCACCTCCATCCGGATCCCGCCGATCGAATCCTTCGAGTTCCGATAGAGGGTTGCCTCGACCGTCCCCAGTTTCTCGAGGATACCCGTGTCTTTGAGCAGGTTGCTGACGAAGACGCTTTGGCCTTCAGGGGGGAGCGGTAGGATTCGGATCGGGGCGTTTTCGCCGACGACTTCGAGGACGACCGAGTGGGTCGAGGCGGCTTCGCGAACCTTGTGGTAGACCTGTTCCGATTCGATGCCCGCGAGCTGAACGTTTGGGCTCATCGGGGTGTTTCGTGGGGCATCGCCCGGGTGCGTGAAGATGGCCGGCGTGAGGTTCGAGCAACCCTGGCTGAGCGTGATGATTGCCACCGCAAGGAGGGGGTGCGCCCCGTGGCGGAGGGCCCGGTGGCGGAGGGCCCGGTGGCGGAGGGTCCGGTGGCGGAGGGTCCGGTGGCGGAGGGAGTCGGTGGGGCATCGCGGGCCCGTCCGGTGTGTGGTGTCTGTTCGTCGTGTGGTGCCCGGTCGGCGTTCGGTGGCTCGCATCGGGTGGCTCTCGGTTCCGGTTGGGCAACGTGGGGCGAGTTTGTCGGTCAAGTCGATCGTTGGGAGCATCGGCGTTTTGGTGGCTGAGCTTGAGGATTTTGGGGTTAGGAGCGGGGGATATCCTCCTTCCATCTCGGCGTCGGTGTCGCTATAGTCCGGGGCCTGCTTGAAATCATTTATTTGCAGTCGACAGAATTCAGTCGCCGGAGAGTCCAATGGCACGGCAGTGCGAAGCGTGCGGTAAATCGGTTCAGATGGGGAACCGAATCGAAACTCGGGGGAAAGCTAAGTACCTCGGAGGGGTCGGTACGAAGATTACCGGGATCACTCGACGAAAGTTCGTTCCGAACCTACAGCGGGTGCACGTCACGCTCCCCAGCGGTCAGAACAAGTCGATGCGGATTTGCACCCAGTGCATTCGCAGCGGGGCGATCCGAAAGACGGTCAAGACGAAGCCGTTTGACGTGAGCGCCGCGGGCGTTTGAGCCGTTGCCTACCGCCGGCGTCAACGGCGATTGATGTGTCGTTCGGCCTCTCGGGGTCGGTCGGCTCGCGGCGTTCCGCGAAAATGCGGAGTTGCAGCGGAGTTGCAGCGGAGTTGCATTCGTAAGAGGGAGAGTTCGCGGGATGTCGTTGAGTGAATCCGACGTTCGGAAGTTGGCGAACCTTGCTCGTCTTGAGTTGACTGAGGACGAGGTGTCGACGCTCGGTCCCCAGTTGGAGCAGATTTTGCGGTTCGTCGAGCGGCTCTCGGAGCTGGATACCGGGGACGTCGAACCGATGGCGACCGCTCTTGACGTGGACAATCGCTGGCGTGACGACGAAGTCACGCCGGGTTTGACGAATGACGAGGCGATGCGTTCCGCCCCGCAGTCAGACGGCGGGTACTTCGTTGTCCCTCCTGTTCTCTCACCGCCGTCGGCTTCCTGAGCGTTTGATTCGGGATCTCCGAGCCGTCGTGTGGCGGTTCTGTCACGTGTTGATTTGCTTTTGGAGTCTGGACTCTGGAGGCGGTCGTTCTAACATTCGGGTCACGGCATCGCTCTTGCTCCAGAACGGTTCTGGCGCGTAGGAGGGGGGTTGGACGGAAAGTCGGGGCGGTCAGGAGAGTTTGGGATGAATCGGATCTTGTGTCGTCGAGGCATTGGCCGGGTCGCGGTTGCGGGAAGTTTCGTGGTTGCCGCGGCCGGGGTGTTGGGTGTTTGCCGGACGCCGACGTTGTCGGCTCAGGGTGTCGCATCGACGTCGTCCCAGCGTCCTTCGGCCGCATCGTCGTTTCGGCCGATCGGTTCGCCGAGTGCGGTCGATGCCTATCGTCGGACTGCGGTCGATGCGTATCGTCGGACGGAGGGGCGTCCCGCCGGGTCGGCGGGTAAGTTCGCACGTCCGGCCCGCACGCCGGTTGGGCAGGCGTCGTCGGCTCGGCATTCGCCCGTTGGGCGGGCGTCGTCGACAGGGCGTTTATCGGAGACCCGGTTCGTTTCGGCGACTCCGAGCGGGGAGAGGGCGGGAGATGGCGAGGTTCGCCGGGCGGTTTGGATGCAGGGTGACGGCGGTTCGTTGGCGGCACCCGATCTTCCGCCCGACGGTTACGACTATCCGCCGTCGTCTCCACCGCCGCCGACGGGATCGGGCGGGTTCGGATCGGGTTTGTCGGGATCGTCCGAGGGCGATACGTCATCTGCGGCGCCGCCGGTGACCTCACCGGGGGTGACACCGCCGCGTTCGTTACCGAGGCCGAGCCGGGAGGATTACGCGCCGATGCCTCAGCCTCGGATCGGGCAGGCGGGATACGCGCGGGTTGATAACTGCGCGATGGTTTCGGCGCCGAGCACGTACGTCGCGGCGAGCGGGATCGGATGCGGATCACCCATCGCTTACGGGCCGCCGGCGAACAGTGCCGGACCAGGCGGATACGCGGCCCCTCCGGCCGAATTTGCCGCACCGGTGGTGTTGCCGCCTGCTGGAGGTCCGCCGGTACTGGGCGCGACCGGGGTGCGACCGTCGCCGCTGCCGCCGCTATTCACGCTTGGCCAAGAGCGGAACCCGGTCCAGGTGGGGCAAGGTTTGTGGGGTCAGCCGGTCGCTTATGTTCCGGGCCAAGGGGTGAGGAACTTTCTTCGATACTGGTTCCCGTGAGGCGTCGGGTTTACGAGCCGAGTTGTCGCATCACGCATTGGACGATTTGTTCGAGCGTTTCCGAGGGCATGGTGGGGGCGTCGTCGTGGACGTCGATGTCGGCGACGAGGGCATCGATTTCTCGTTGGCTTCGCGCGACCGCATCGCGTTGGGTGTCGGAGAGGGGGACTCGTCCGGCGCCGAGGTTCCAGCCTCGCGATCGCGCGCCGGCGCGGAAGCCTTCGGGGAATTCGCCGAGCCCGATCATCGCGTCGAACATCGGGGTGAGTTGATATTGGAGGCGGATCGCCTTGTCGACATTGCCTGCTTGGGCGGCCCGGTGGATGGCCCGGGTCAGTTCGGGAACGACGCCGCTGGTGGCGTTCGTCCCGCCGTCAGCGCCGGCGATGAGCATCGGGGCGAGGGCGGGGTCCCAACCGGTGAGGAACGAGAAATCGTCTCGGATCGGTCGGATCGCGGCGATCATCCGCATCATGTTGGGCAGATCGCCGGAGCTGTCCTTGATCCCGACGACGCGAGGAAACTCGGAGGCGAGTCGGATGACGGTCGGGATATCGATCGGGGAGGCGAACAGGGGGATGTTGTAGAGGGTCACGTCGACCGAGACGGTGGCGGCGATTTCGCGAAAGTACGCGTACACCCCTTCGCTGCTGAGCCGATAGTAGAACGGGGCGACGATCGCCACGGCGCGAACGCCCATCGCCGCGTAGGCCTCGCAGGCGGCGATCGTTTCTTTCGCGTTTGCCTCGGCGGCGCCGGCGAGGACGGGGACACGGCCGGCGGCTTGGTCGACGACGATCTGCACGATTCGGCGTCGTTCTTCGGCGGTGAAGCGGACGAACTCGCCGGTGCTACCGTTGGGGTAGAGGCCGTCGACGCCTCGTTCGATGAGCCAGTCGACGTAGCCGCGGAGTTTGTCTTCATCGACTCCGCCGCGGGCATCGACCGGGGTGATGTTCGGGGTAAGGATCCCGGTAATCCGACGTTCTGACATGGCCGTTTGATGGTTCCGGGGGAGGGACGGGTTTCCGGGGGAGGGACGGGTTTCCGGGGGAGGGGTCGGTTTCGCGGTCGGGGCGGGGCATGGGCTTTGCGCCCGCGCGTGGCCGATTGAGTCTTCGATGGTCGTTGCTCTCTCGGCGATGGCAACGTTTTTGGGGGATTTTACGGAGCAAAAGTCGAGCGCGGACCCGATCGAGCCACGACCGGGCTTTTCGGCGAGCTTAGCTTGCACGTGAGCCGGTCGTCGGCGGCGGGATGAGAAACGGCGTCGGGGGGAGCGGTCGGTTTCAGAACAGTCCCAACGCGACCAGCGAATACCGCACGACCAGACCGGCGACGACGACGCTGACCATGCTCATCAGCTTGATCAGGATGTTCAAGCTGGGGCCGCTGGTGTCTTTGAACGGGTCACCGACGGTGTCGCCGACGACGGCGGCTTTATGGGCGTCGCTTCCTTTGCCGCCGTGGTTGCCGGCTTCGATGTATTTCTTGGCGTTGTCCCAGGAGCCACCGCTGTTGGACATGAAGACGGCGAGGCAGAAGCCGCTGGTGAGGGATCCGACGAGGAGTCCGACGACGCCGCCGACGCCGAGCAGGAGTCCGACGCCGATGGGCATCAGGAGCCCGAGCAGGCTAGGGGCGATCATTTCGCGTTGGGCGGCTTTGGTGCTGATCGAGACGGGGCGTTCGTAATCCGGTTTGACCGAGCCATCGAGGATCCCTGGCGATTCGACGAATTGGCGTCGGACCTCGAGCACCATTCCTTGGGCGGCGCGGCCGACCGATTTCATGGTCATCGCGCAGAACAGGAACGTGCTCATGGCGCCGAGGAACACGCCGACCAAGACCCGCGGGTTCATCAGGGTCGCTTCGTAGTAGGTCAAGAAGTCACGGAGGTTGGCTTGCGAGACGGCGACGGCGGTCGCCCCGGTGGCGACGAGGAGTCCTGGTCGATTCGGGTCGAGTCGTTCGATCGCCGACGCGTCGAGTCGGCTCATCGGCTCGATCGCGGCCCACGTGTCGCGCCCGTCGCGGGTCGCGACCTGGTTCGGCAGGACGAGGATCACATCGGCGGAATCGTCGCGGCGTTCCAAGACAAGGTCTTCGGTGAGTTTGTAGAACCCGTCGTCTTGGACGGTGACGGCGACGTCGTCCCCCCAGCGGACGAAGCCGTCACGGACGCTTTCGACGTAGGCGGCGAGCAGGGCGAGGGCGGTCAGGGCGGCGGACCCGATGGCGAAACCTTTTCCGGTCGCGGCGGTGGTATTGCCGAGGCTATCGAGGGCATCGGTCCGGTTGCGGACATCGTCTTCGAGTCCGGCCATTTCGGCGTTGCCACCGGCGTTATCGGCGATCGGTCCGTAGGCGTCGGTGGCGAGCGTGATCCCGAGGGTGCTGAGCATGCCGACGGCGGCGACGCCGACCCCATAGAGACCGAGCGGGAAGAGTGACAAGTCGTTGAAGCTGCCGCCGTTGGCGAACCCGAACGCGAGCAGCATCGCGGCGGAGACGGCGACGACGGGGAACCAGGTGCTGAGCATTCCGTCGGCGATCCCGCCGATGATGATCGTCGCCGGTCCGGTGTTCGCTTGGTCGGCCAAATTTTGCGTCGGTTCGTATTCGTCGCTGGTGGCGTACTCGGTCCATTTCCCGATCAGCCATCCCGCGGCGAGCCCGACGATGATGCTGACGGCGACGCCGGGGACCACACCGAACAGGAGGGTCCCTTCGACCGGTGGCATGAGCCACCAAGCGAGCGCGAAGGCGGCGACAACGATGAGCATCGCGGCGCGATTAATTCCCCGTCCGAGTGCCTGGAGCAGGGCCGCTTGGGAGGGTTTTTCGCCGGTACGGACGGCGTAGATGCCGGCGATCGAGACGAGGATCCCGACCGCGGCGATGGCGATCGGGAGCATCATCGCTTGCAGTTGGGCCGATTCGGTGTCGAGGCCTTCGGGGAGCACACCGGGGACGGCGAAGGCGGCGACGCCGAGGGCCGAGGCGGCGAGGATCGAGCCGCCGTACGACTCGTACAGGTCGGCGCCCATCCCGGCGACGTCTCCGACGTTGTCGCCGACGTTATCGGCGATCGTCGCGGGGTTTTGCGGCGAGTCTTCTTTCATGCTTTGTTCGACTTTGCCGACCAGGTCGGCGCCGACATCGGCGGCCTTGGTGAAGATGCCGCCGCCGACGCGGGCGAACAGCGCCTGGGCGCTCGCCCCCATGCCGAACGAGAGCATCGTCACCGAGAGTTGTGCCAGGGAGAAGGCTTGGTCTGGGCCGGCGACGAGCGGGACGATCCAGTAGAGGAGTGCGAACCAGAGGCAGATGTAGAGCAGGCCCATGCCGACGACGGTGAGCCCCATCACCGCGCCGCTTCGGAAGGCGACTTGGAGTCCGTCGTTGAGAGACCGGCGTGCGCCGGCCGCGGTGCGGCTGCTCGCCGAGGTCGCGGTCTTCATCCCGAACCACCCACAGAGCCCGCTGAACAGGCCGCCGGTCAGGAACGCGATCGGAGTGAGGGCGCTCAATAGCCGGAACTGGAGGGACGCCAGCGCCAGCAGCGCGGCGACCACCAGGAACACGATCAGGACCCATTTGTACTGCTGTCTCAGGTAGGCGTCGGCCCCTTTTCGGACACTGGCGGCGATCTCCCGCATCAGGTCCGTCCCTTCGTCCGCGGTTAGCATTTCGCGGTAGAAGTGGTAAGCCCAGATCAGGGCGAGGGCAGAGGCTCCGGTTCCGATTAGCCAAACGATGATCACAACCAAGGTGTGACTCCTAAGAGATCAAGATGATGCAGATTTCCGCCGAATCTGATCCGCGAGATCATACACGACTCGGTTCACCGTGACCGCTGGTAGATCGACGTCAGGAGCGATTCGGTGTCTTTGAAGTTTTTCCCGGAGGCGAGCGATTCGTCGATCAGCTTGCGTGCCTCGGCTTCGCTATGGCCGAGCGTGACCAGGGCGTCGAAGGTTTCCTGGACGACGGCGGTCGCGGCGTCGACGGCGGCGGGGCCACCGGCGTCGTCGACCATCCGCGCGAAACGCGGCATCTTTCGCCGCAGTTTCGCGACGATCCGCTCGCTCGTCGCCGGCCCGATGCCGGGGAGTGCGGAGAGCGATTTCGTGTCTTGTTCCTCGATCAGCACGGCGAGTTCTTTCACCGGCCGGACCATCGCCCGCAGCGCTTTTCGGACGCCGACCCCGTCGACGCTGCAGAACAGGTCGAAGAATTGGCGTTCGGGTTCGGTCATGAAGCCGATCAGACGTGGCGTGAGCCGTCCGCCTTGGGCGGCGTTGCCTTCGATGTAGTCGATCGTGTGGAGGCGAACCGGTTGGTCGACCTTGGCTTGGAGTTGGCGTCGGGTGTGATCGCCGACCAGCACTTCGTACTCGAACGGGACCGCTTCGAGGACCACGGCCGTTTCGCCGACGCGGAGCAGGCGACCGGAAATCGTAACGATCAAGGGGATAACCCGACGGTTGCTAAAGTGGGAGCGGGGAGCGGCTGAGGTGGTGGCCACAGATCGCGACGGCCATCGCGTCGGCGACGTCGGCCGGTTCGGGGAGTTGCGGGAGGTCGAGTTGCAGTTGGACCGCGACCTGCATTTGGTGTTTGGGTGCCCGGCCGTTGCCGGTGAGGACTTTTTTAACGCGGGCCGGCGGGTAATGGGTGACGGGGATTCCCGCATCGCCGGCGGCGAGGCAGATCACTCCGCGGGCGTGTCCCATCAGGATCGCGGTTTGCGGGCGTTGGTAGTGGGAGAAGAGTTGTTCGATCGCCATTCGTTGGGGGGCGTGGTTCGCGATCACGTCTCGGATCCCGGCGTGGATCTCGGCCAGCCGTGTCTCGATTCCGTCGGAGGTGCGGCTGCGGACGACCCCGGCTTCGCGGAGTCGGATCGCCGCGCCGTCGAAGTCGAGGATCGCGTAGCCGGTGGTGTGGAGTCCCGGGTCGACCCCCAGGATCCGGCGGTGGCTCACGACTTCCGTTCCCAGGTTGTCCCGTCTTTGCGGTCGAGGAGCGAGATCCCGATTTCTGCGAGCCGGTCGCGGATCGCGTCGCCGGTGGCGTAATCCTTTCGCTCGCGGGCTTCTTTGCGGAGTTCGATCAGGAGCCGCACGGTTTGGTCGAGGATCGCCGCGGCGTCCCCGTCGTCGGCGGCACTTTGCGGGGGCGGTTGCAGGAACAATCCGAGGACCGAGGCGAGTTGGCGGAGCACTTCGGTCGCGCGGGTCAGTCGCCGCACCGGTTCGGAGGCGGGATCGCCGGTCGCGGCCAACCCTTCGGCGTCGACGAACCGGTTGAGCGAACGGACGGCGTCGAACAGGACGCTGATCGCGGCGCCGGTGTTGAAGTCGTCGTCCATCGCCGCATGGAATTTGTCGCGGAGCCGGTGCATGGTCCGCATCAGCTCGTCGTCACCGGGGTCGAACTCGCCGTCAACCCGGGTGGTGGCGGGAGTCAAGTCGTAGAACGACGTCCCGGTGAGCTGTTCGAAGCGGTCAAAGAACCGGTAGAAGGTTTCGAGCGAGGTCCCGGCTTCCCGAAGCCCCTCTTCGCCGTAAACGATGGTCGACCGGTAGTGGGTCCGCAGCAGGAAGAACCGGATCCGTTCGCCGGTGTGTTGCCGGATCAAATCGGCGAGTCCGCCGGCCCCTTGGCTGCGGCTGATTTTTCCGGACGCGGCCTCGTCCGCCTCCGTCGGGGCGGTGGTCTGTGCGGGGGCGTTCGGATCGTTGGCGTTCGCGTCGCGGTCCGCCTTTCCGCCGACCTTTCCTTTCTCGCCCGCCCGCATCAGTCCGTTATGCATCCAATATTTGACCATCGGCGCGTCGTGGCAGCAGCCGCTTTGGGCCCGTTCGTTTTCGTGGTGGGGGAACAGCAGGTCGAGACCACCCCCGTGGATATCGAACGTTTTCCCGAGGATCGCGTGGCTCATCGCGGAGCACTCGATGTGCCACCCCGGGCGTCCTTGTCCCCACGGGCTATCCCAGGCCGGTTCGTCGGCGCGGGCGGACTTCCAGAGCGCGAAGTCGCCGGGTGAGCGTTTTTTGGCGGCGGCGCCCCCTCCTTCGCCTTGTTGGCTATCGGCGGTGCGGTTCGACAGTTGGCCGTATTCGGGATCCTTGCCGACGTCGAAGAACACGTCCCCGCCGACTTCGTATGCGAAGCCCTTTTCGATCAGCGACTCGATGAACGCGACGATTTGCGGGATATGGTCGGTCGCGCGGGGAAGGTGGTCGATCTGGTTGACGCCGAGGGCCTTGAGGTTGGCGAGGTAGTCGGCGGTCATCTCGACCGCGATCTGGCTCATCGGGATCGCCCGTTGGCGGCTTTTCGCGATCAATTTGTCGTCGACGTCGGTGATGTTCACGACCCAAGTCACGTCGTAGCCGGAGTACCGCAGGTATCGCTTGACGGTATCGAAGATGACCGGTCCGACCATGTGCCCGATGTGGGATTCGGCGTAGACCGTTGGTCCACACAAATAGATGCCGACCCGCGGCGGGTGGAGCGGTTCGAACGGCTCTTTCGCCTTGCTTAGCGTGTTGTAGACCCGAATCGGGAAGGTGGACTTCGCGGTGCGGGCGTCGTTCGCGGCGGCGGGCGCGGTGGTCATGCTGGCGGCGGGGAGAGTGAGTCGGGCGGCACGGAAAGCCGGGAATTATAGAGACCTTTTGCCGGCGGGGAGAGGGCGATTTCCGAGGAAAGCGGGTCGTGTCCCAGCAAAAAACCCCTCGCGGCTTCGCCCAATCGGGCAAGCCGCGAGGGGCCACAATGAACGACGTCTCGAGGGCAAAGTGTCTCGAGGACGAGTCTTCGTCCGCGGCTTTTCGCCGGGGGATTCTACGGTTGCTGCGGGACCGATCGCGGGCGATTCGGGACGTTCGGTTGGCCGAGCGACTTCACTTCGATCTCCGCTTGGGGTCGGGCCGTTTCGACGATCTTGGCCCACAGCGTATTCGCGTAGGACTGCTGGACCATCGGTTTGGCTTGTTCGAAGTCATCCGCGGGGAAGCGGTCTTCGTTTTCGGTGAAGTGCTGTTGCAGCTTGTCTTCGGTCATCTCTTGCTCTTGGAACTTTTGCCAAGCGAGCGAGCCTTCGATGCGACGCTGGAGCGCGTCCTCGGTGTACCCGCTGCTCTGCAGGAACTGATCGAATCCGACGCCTTGTGCCTGCATCTGCTCTTTGTATTGATCGATCACCGCCTTGACTTCTTGCGGCGGAACTTCCGGACCTTTCTTGATCAGGTGTTGTTCGACCAAGCGGCTTTCGACGAGCCCTTGGATGACTTCCTTTTGGGCCTGTTGGACCGCGGCCGGATCGTTGCCGCCACCTTGACGGAGTCGCGCTTCGAGGGCGGTTTGGAACTCGGTCTTGGTGATCGGTTCGTCGTTGACGACCGCGACCGCTTCGGTCGGCGGTGCCTGAGCGGGTTGCTGTTGGGCTTGGCCCTGTTGGGCTTGGCCCCCGGGGGCCTCGAACTGGGCGCTCGCGACCCCGGAGAACCCGAGCGTGGCCGCGGAGGCGGCGAGCACGGCGACGCTTCGCATCACGCGAGCGGGTTGGATCGTGGTCAAAGAACGCTGTAGCGACAATTTCATCGTCATATCCTTGCAGAAAGGGAAATCGACGCCTCGACGGTTCGAGGCGTGTGTCCGCGGGCGATCACCGTGTGACTCCATGTCGAGGGTCGCGTCGCGGGCGGGGGTAGGGTAAAGCGAAGGGAGGCACGGACACCGGAAGTGCTCCGATGTCCGATCGGCACTCGCAGGGAGCACACCGACTCGCAGGGGCGCACCGAGGCGTGCTGCCTACGGCCTAGCGTTCTAGGGACTGGCGTCCCCTCCTGCTGGGGGTTGCGG
>JAWLFY010000069.1:22918-24118 GCA_041685355.1 Pirellulaceae bacterium
ACTCGCAGGGAGCACACCGACTCGCAGGGGCGCACCGAGGCGTGCTGCCTACGGCCTAGCGTTCTAGGGACTGGCGTCCCCTCCTGCTGGGGGTTGCGGCTGGGGGGCACCGGGATCATTCCCGGATCCGGGTTCACCACCACCGAGCGGATCAGGGTTGTACTCTTGGCCGCCGCCGGGGTCAGACATCTCCGGTGCGGCTGGGCCCGAATCGTCCGGTGGCGCGATCGCTGACTCGTCGCATCCGACGCCGGCGAACGTGAGCAACGCGGCGGATAGTGTGGTCGCAACGAATTTCATCGTGACTCTCCGTTGAGGGTTGATGGATGACGGCGGGTCGATAACCCGTCGCGACGGTCCAACCCATGCAACCCGCAAGCCAATCCGAGCGAGGGAATCGAAGCCGTGGCGTTTTTTCTCGCGGTGCCGTCTCCGCCAAGCTCAGGAACTCTTTTTGCAGCAAGTCGTTGGAGGCCGATTCCGCGGGGCCGTGAGGGTCGTCGAGAGAGGGCGAAAATTTGTGAGCGGGGGCGAGGATTTCTGGGATCGGGCTGACATCGACTGAGTCGGCGGGGCGGTGGTTGGCACCGAGCCGCCCCTTTCCTGTAGGGTATCGAGACAATGATGACCAAAAAGAAGACAGTTTCGTCTCGGCTAGCCGGGAAGGGGTTCGGGCGGATTTCGACGGCCTTGGTTGCGGTCGGGGTGTTGCTGGTGGGTGCCGGACTGTTTGGGGCGTGGCGAGTGTTTCGGCTGCAGCAGCGTGGCGACACGATGTTGTCGGACAACGTGGCGAGCATCCGGGCGGCGGAGGAGTTGGAGACGATCGTCCGCGAGGTCCGCTATCGGCTGAAGCGATATTTGGCGACGGGCGATGGGGTGCAGTTGGAGAAGGTGATGGCGCAGATGCCCGAGGCCGAGCGTCGTTTGGCCGAGTCGGGGGAACTCGCGATGTCGACCCGAGAAGAGGATCTGGTTGCCCGGATGTCGCAGGGGCAGCGTCAATTGCGGGGTGGCTTGGATTCGCTTCGCGAGGGCGTCGGGGCGGAGGAGGGCCGGGCGGGAGAAGGGGTCTCGGAGGGCAGGGCGGGAGATGGGGGTCGGGCGGGAGAAGGTGTCTCGGAGGAAGTTGGCGAGGAATCGCTGACCGACACCGAGCTGGCGATCCTTGACAATTTGGCGGACGAGGTGATCCCGAAC
>JAWLFY010000008.1:0-67356 GCA_041685355.1 Pirellulaceae bacterium
GGCCGTTTCGGGTTCGCTGGCCGGTTCGGGTTCGCTGGCCGGTTCGGGTTCGCTGGCCGGTTCGGGTTCGTTGGCCGGTTCGGGTTCGTTGGCCGGTTCGGATGTGTCCGCCGGTTCGGGGGCCTCGGTGCTGGGGGCCTCGGTGCTGGGGGCCTCGGTGCTTTCCGAGTCGGGCATCAGCGGGTTCGGGATCGTGGTCTCCGGCGTTCCGGCCGGGTCGTCGGGCCGCAGCGGGTCGTCGGGGGTGACCGGATCGAAATCGAGTCCGGGAAACGCGGAATCGGGGGCGTCCGGGAGGGCCGTGCCTTCGGGGAGATCCGGTGGCAGCGACGGGTCGGACGGCGAGAAGTCTTGCTCGCCGAGCCAGCTAATAAAAGAACGGGTGTCTTCGCGTCCGAGCGATTCGATTCGCGACTGACACTTCTGGACCATCGCTTCGGATTCCTCGGCCGCGGCGCACCGCTCGTAGTGCTCGATCGCCTTTTCGAGATCCCCTTGGGCTTCGGCAACTCTGGCCAACCCGAAGTGGGCCCGTGATCGGATCAGCCGGTCGTCGCTCCGATCGATCGCGTCTTGGTAGGCCTGGGTCGCTTGGTCGAACAGCGACTCGGCTTCGCTCCGGCTGGTGAACAGCGTCATCATCCCTTGCGACATCGAGTCGTCCGCTTGGTAGAGCATCGCCCACGCGGCGGAAGCGGTTTGCGGGTACTGTTCCGCGATCACCGCCAGTTCTTCGGCATCGCCGATGCCGGAGGCTCGGATCAGCCGGAACGTCGCATCGCTTCGGTTCTCGGAGGCCCTCGAGCGATAGATCGCGATCGCCACGAGCGCTACGACGATGCCGACCGCACCGACGGCGATCAGCTTCGCGTAGGGCTCGACGACCGAGTTGAACCGTCCCAGGTACGCGGCGAGTTCGTTTTCTTGAAGTTCGTGCCGTCGTTCGCTTTTCATAGACTTTCGCGGTGGCCTCGAAGCGTCACTTCGGGAGAGAGCGAGGGGAGAGGAAGCCGGTAAATATAAAAATGACCGGTACTTATCGTCAATAGAAGCTGGGAGCACCCTCGTGATCCCCTCGTGACGGCTCGGGCGTTGGGGTGGGATCGCGGAGCGGGGGTTATCGGGCGGGGCTCTCGGGCATTGGGGGGCCTCTCGTTCGCGGCGTCTGTCCCAGGACGATAGACTAAGCGGGACGCTCTTCGGAGGGATTTTTTCGCGAGGACTTTTCTTTGAGCACCCCGTCTGTCGAGCCGGTACTACGAAGCCGGCTTTTGCCCCCGATTTCGTTTCGGGCGCTGTTCGCGTTGACGACGTTGGGCGCGATCGCGTTCGCGATCGCCCGTGCGGGTGGCCGCGGCGCCGCGTTCGCTTTGGCGATCGAGGTCGCCTTCGGGTTCCTGCTGTTGTGTCTCGCGGTATTCGCGTTGTTATCTCTGGTCGCGTGGGTCGTCGGCGTCTTGGTCATCGGCGACACGGATCGGCTTGACCGCGCGAGTCCGTTCGCCGAGGACCGTTTGCCGCCGCAACTTTTGCCGCCTCGGGATCCGAAATCATGAGCGGAGTTTCCGATCGCAGCTGGCGCGGCTGCGTCGCATGCGGGATGTTGGTCGTCGGCATTTCGGCGCTGTTGATGACCGCCGTGTTCGCCGACGAGGGCGAGGGTGGGGCTCGTGAGTGGTCGGGCCAGAAGGGGGGTGGTGTCTCAGCGATCGGGGTCGGGTCGGGCGAATCGGCTGACGGGCCCGCTGTGCAAACGGGGTCGACGATCGGGGCCTCGACCGCGGTCATGCCGGTCGGAGTCACGGCGCCTCCGTTCACGGTGAGGGTCTCGATCGACTCGCTGGAGCACGCCGGATTCTTCGGTTGTCGCGTGACGATCGTCGCCGCGACCTCGTTTCAGGCGGAACGGCAATACACCGTCCGGCTGACCCCGGTTGATGGGGGTTTCATCCCGTCGACCAACGGGATCGTGTGCGAGCTTCCCCTGGTCGTCCCGCAGGGCGAACGTTCGGTCACGATCGACCGTCGGGTCCCGACCGAGTCGGTCGGTGACCGATACCGCGTCGAGTTGCTGGAGGACGGGCGGCCACTCGAAGGGTTCTCGAGCGAGTTTGGGGGAACGATCACTCCACCGTCTTCGCTGGTCGAATACCTGATGAACCGGGATCTCTCGATCCGGGTGTTGGCGGTGTTCGACGAGGCGGGGGGCCAACGGGATCGTTACCTGAAGGAGCAGCGATTTCGTGGAGACTGGGTGGAACCGCCGGGCGTGTCGCCTTCGTTTTCGGCTAGCCCGCAAATGGTGTGGTATCGCACGCCGACCCCGACCAACGCGGCGTTGACGACGACGGTTCCCTTGCAGGAGGTTCGGGAGACCGATTGGCGTGGATTTCAGGCTTACGACGTCGTCGTGATGACGCCGGAGGCGATGATCAAGCTTCGCCGCGAGGCGGCCGACGTCGGCGACGCGATCCGTGATTGGTTGTTGGTCGGCGGGATCGTCGTGTTGGCCGGCGCGGATGACGCCCGGAGTGGGACCGAGGCGATCTCGGTCGGCTCGCCCGAATCGGCAACGTTGGCCCAACTCGATTCGAAGGTTTGGTCGTGTCCGGCGGGGGCGGGGCGGCTGATCGGCGTCCCCGGCGCGGGATCGGGGGACGGATTCGCCCCGATCGAATGGGTGCGGGCGCGAGGCCTCATCGAGTCTGACGGACGGCGGTCGTTGACGCTTCGGCGGGGGGTGGAGCCGGTACTGGGTGACCGACGGTTCGGCCGCTGGCTGATCGCGGGGGTCGCCCAGCCACCGGTTTACACGTTCATCGGGCTGTTAACCGCGTTTGTGATCCTGGTCGGTCCGATCGCCTATCGGCAAACGGTCCGTTCCGGACGTGGGTACCTGATGTTCGCGATCGCGCCGGCGTTGGCGTTGGCGACGACCGGCACGATGCTCGCCTACGGGATCGTCTCCGACGGTTTCGGGACGCTGGCGCGAGTCCGTCAGATCACTTGGATCGAAGGGGCATCGGGGGCGGCTTCGGAGCGCGTTCGGGCGACGTACTTCGCAGGGCTCCGACCCGCCGACGGTTTGAAGTTTCCGGGATCGGCGGAGTTGTTCACGGTCCGCGAGCGGATGGCTCGGGGGTGGAACCGGGACGGGACACCCGAGCTTCTCGGGACGGTGACGTCCGGGGAGTCATCGCTGACCTATTCCCCGTCGTTCTTAGCATCGCGTGAGCAGCGACAGTTCGTTTTCCACCGACCGCTTGATGACTTCGGCGCGATCCGTTTACGGGCGGAGTCCGGCCAGCCTCCCCGGCTGTCGAGCGGGCTCTCGTTTCCGGTCCGCGAGCTGATCATCCGCGACCGCGACGGGAAGTACTGGAGGAAGGCGTCACTCGAAGCCGGCGCGACTGGGGTGGCGTGCGACCCGCTGGAGGACTTGGAGGCGGCGACAACGCTGGCGAGGCTGTACGGTCGTTTCCGGTTGCTCGACGCTTCGTCGCCCGCCGGTCGACGATCCGCCGGGCGTTACACGAACATGGCCGAATTGTCACAGTCGATCCCGACCCGGCTAGCGCTACCGCCGGAATCGTCGGAAGGCGTGTTCGAACATTGGCTGGTTCGGCACCTACAAATTGAAGGGAGTTTGCCCGAATCGACCTTCGTCTCGGTGGCGGACGTTTCCGAGGACGCCGTTGCGGTCGAGGGCGCGGAGGTGGTCGACAGCGTGCGATTCGTCATAGGGAGCCTGCCATGAGCACCGGGACCGATCGGGGACGGCGGGCGTCGGCCGCGTCGTCGGTTTCGTCCGTCCATACGGAGGCGCCGATCTGTATCGAACTTCGGCGGCTGCACCGGTATTTCGGCGCGACGCGAGCGGTTCACGATATTTCCTTCGGCATCCCGCGCGGGCACGTGTTCGGGTACATCGGCCCCAACGGTGCCGGCAAGACGACGTCGATGCGGATTTTGGCGACGCTCGACTTGCCGAGCTATGGCGACGCGTTCATCGACGGTTTCTCCGTCGTCAACGACCCGGAATACGTCCGCGCCCGACTCGGGTTCATGCCCGACTCGTTCGGCTCTTATCGCGACGTCAACTGTCGCGAATACCTCGACTTCTTCGCCCGCGCCTACGGGTTGGTCGGACCCGAGCGGCGGCGTCGGCTCCGGTGGGTGCTGGGGTTTACCGGCACCGATCGGATGGCGGACAAGCCGATGCGGGGATTGAGCAAGGGGATGAAGCAACGTCTCTGTCTCGGCCGCGCGCTGATCCACGACCCGGCGGTACTGATCCTTGACGAGCCGGCCGCGGGGCTCGACCCCAGAGCGCGGATCGAGCTTCGGAGGATGATCCGCGAGCTCGCCGATCGGGGAAAGACCGTGCTGATCAGCAGCCACATCCTGACGGAGCTGGCCGAAATGTGTGACGCGGTCGGGATCATCGAACAGGGGAGGTTGTTGGCGACCGGAAGTGTCGAGGCGATCCAACGGGAGCGGGAGCAACACCGCGAGGTCACGCTGCGGGTGCTTGCCCGGCCCGACGAGGCGGCGGAGCGGCTGCGTCGTCGCCCGGAGGTCGAGTCGCTGATCGAAGACGGCCAACTGTTGCGTCTATCGTTCGCCGGCGACCTCCACGACCAAGCCGGACTGGTGGCATGGTTGGTCGGCGAAGGCTTCCCCGTGGCCGAAGTGACGTCGCACCGGAAGAGTCTCGAAGACGTTTTCTTGCAGGTCACCGAGGGGTTGGTGCAATGAATTTCCCGGTCCGCATCGACGGCGAGGGCCCGCTGGCTCAAGAATCCGGCTTGCCGGGGCACGAATCGGCCACGGGCGAGCCAGCCGGCATGGGCAGGCGGTGGGTCGACCGGATCGATCGGTGGTGCGAGCGGTTCGGCGATTCGGTCAATCCGATCTTGGTCAAGGAGACCCGCCAGGCGCTCAAGAGTCGCCAATTCGTCGTCACGTTTTCGATGGTCTTGGTGGCGGCGCTCGGATGGACCGTGATCGGCAGCCTTTCTCTGATGCCCCAGATCTACACGTCGCCGTCGGCCCCGCGGATGTTGGGCGGTTACTTCCTGCTGTTGGCGGTCCCGATGTTGTTGGTCGTCCCGCTGGCGGCGTACCGATCGATGGAGGCGGAGATCGACGACGGGACGTTCGAGCTCCTGTCGATCACGTCCCTCTCGCCGCGGCAGATCGTGTGGGGGAAGCTCACCAGCGCGATGCTGCAGATGTTGCTGTACTTCGTCGCGCTTTTCCCGTGCGTCGCCTATGCGTACACGTTACGCGGGGTGGATCTCCCGACGACCGTCCTGATGCTCGGGGTCTTGGCTGTCGCGGGGGTCGCGATGACGATCTACGCGATTTTTTGCGCGCCGCTGGCTCACAGCCGTGGCGGTCGGATCGGGACGCTGTTGGCGGTGCTCTTTCCGTTGTTGATGGTCGAGTATCTGGTCGGCGCGCTGATGGTGACGATGATTCAACGCGGCAACCCGTTGGGCGGCGAACTGACGCTTTTCGTGGTCGCGTTCGTGGTGCTTCACACGGTCACGATCGGAAACCTGTTGTTGACGGCGACCGCGGCCCAGCTGACGCCGGAAAGCGAGAACCGTTCGACCGGCCTGCGGGTCGCCTTGTTGACGTTGACGTCCGTCTCGGTGGGGCTGGTCGCTTACGCGTTGGCGACGTTCGAGACGGCACCCGAGTGGTGTTTCGTGCCGACGTTGTGCGTGCTCGCGACGCTGTGGATCGCGGCCGGCGCGATGCTGGCGGCGGAGTCACCGTCGCTGACGCCCCGGGTCCGTCGAGAGCTGCCGAGCAGTTTCGCGGCACGGATGCTATTCACGTTTCTCACGCCCGGACCGTCGACGGGGCTCGTGTTCGGGTGCGTCGGCGGGTGCGTCACCGCGTTTGCCGGGTATCTCGGCGTCGAATACTTGCGTGGGAAGGCCGGGACGAGTTCCTTCACCGTCGGTTGGCTCGGCGAGATCGTTCCGCTGTTGCTCCTGGTGCCGAGCTATGTGATCGGATTTTTGGTGGCCGTCCGCTGGGTCGTGGCCATCGCCCGGATCAACAATCACCCCCGGGTCGAGATCGGGATCGCGGCATTCGCGGCGATCGCGGTGCTCATGGCGCTGATCCCGTACTCGTTCGGGCTCCATTTCAACGACTACCAAACGTTCCCGTATTCGGCATGGCAAACGACGAATTGGGCGTGGACGCTCTCGGAGGCCAAGGACGGGAACCTGTCGGTGGTGCACCAAGCTTGTATCGCCACCGCGGCGGCGGGGTTGCTGCTTATTCACGTCGTCTTGGTCAGCCCCGCGGTTTTGCCGCGGCGGATCGCCACCCCGCAACGCGTGCGGGCCGAACAAGAACGGACGGGAGCCGAGATTTAGCAAGCGTCGCCGCAGGCCGTCTTGTGGCGTCGCGCGAGAGCGACGTTGCTCGGAGCGGTTGCGGAGCGATCGGTGACGATGTCCGCTGTGGTGAGAAGGCGATGCCGCCTCGTTAGGCGAGGAATTCACGATCGACGAATTTCGTGTCGCAGCGTCCGGCGACAAACGTTTCGTGTTGCAACAACTTGTCGTGGAACCCGGCGGTGGTCGCGATCCCGACGATCTGAAGTTCGCGGAGCGCCCGCCGCATGGTCGCGATCGCCTCGTCGCGGGTCGGACGATGGACGATCAGTTTGCCGATCATCGAATCGTAATGGGGCGGGACGGCGTACCCGGAATAGACGTGCGAGTCGAACCGAACGCCGAGGCCGCCGGGGGCAAACATCGATTCGATCCGACCCGGCTGTGGCTGGAAATTGCGGTCCGGATTCTCGGCATTGATCCGGCACTCGATCGCGGCCCCGGTGCAGCTCAATTCGTGTTGCCGAAACGACAGCGGCTGCCCCGCGGCGACGCGGATCTGTTCGCGGATCAGATCGACGCCGGTAATCATTTCGGTTACCGGGTGTTCGACTTGGATCCGCGCGTTGACTTCGATGAAGTAGAACCGGAAGTCGTCGTCGACGATAAACTCGACGGTCCCGGCGTTGGTATAGTTTGCGCCGCGGATCATCCGCACGGCGGCGTCGCAAATCGCCGCGCGGCAGTCCTCGGGGAGCAGCGGGCTGGGGGCCTCTTCGATCAGTTTTTGGTGCCGCCGCTGGACGCTGCAGTCACGTTCGAACAGGTGGCACACGTTCCCGTGCGAATCGGCGATCACTTGGACTTCGATGTGACGGGGGCGTCCGATGTATTTTTCCAGGTACAGTCCGCCGTTGCCGAACGCGGCGACCGCTTCGTTGCGAGCGGCCTGAAGCGCCCCTTGGAGCATCGAGTCGTCTTCGGCGACGCGCATCCCCTTGCCGCCGCCCCCGGCGGTCGCCTTAATCAGTACCGGGAATCCGATCTCGCGGGCCACCTCGGCGGCCCGTTCGAAGTCCTCGACCAACCCGTCGCTCCCGGGGACGACGGGGACGCCGTTGGCCTGGGCGATCGAGCGGGCCGTGTTCTTGTCGCCGAGCTGCAACATTGATTCGGGGCTAGGACCGATGAAGTCGAACCCGCTTTCGCGACACACTTCGTTGAAATGTGCGTTTTCGGAGAGGAACCCGTAGCCCGGGTGGATCGCGTCCACGTCGGCGACTTCGGCGGCGGCGATGATCTGGTCAATCTTCAGATAGCTCTCGGCGCTCCGCGCCGAGCCGACACAGTAGGCCTCGTCGGCGAGTCGCACGTGCATCGAGTCCGCGTCCGCGTCGCTGTACACGGCGACCGAGCGGATCCCCATCTCACGACAGGCTCGGATCACGCGGAGAGAGATCTCGCCACGATTGGCGATCAAGATTTTTTCGAACATCAGGACGATTCGGGCGTGGCGGATTGGACGTCAAAGCGGCGTGAACTCGGAACGTGAATCATCCGCCCGGCTGAACCCGGAAGAGCGGCTTGCCGAAATCGACCGGCTGTTGGTCGTCCGCCAACACCTCGACGATCTTCCCTCGGCACTCGGCGGGGATCTCGTTAAATACCTTCATCGCCTCGACGATACAGACGACCGTGTCCTCGTTGACGACGCTTCCGACCGTCACGAAAGGTTCCGCTTCGGGGTTCGCCCGCGCGTAAAACGTCCCGACCATCGGCGAGTTGATCGTCACCGTCCCGGAGGTATCGGGGGCGGCCGAGTCGGCGGCGGCGGGAACGGGCGGTGCCGCCGCGGCCGGCATCGGCGCGGGCGGTGGCACCAGGGGGGCAACACCACCCCGCTTGAGTTTGATCTTTTCTTCGCCCTGCTGAAGGTCGATCTCGACCAGCTCGTGCTGTTCCATCAGCTCGACGATCTGGCGGATTCGAGCGACATCGAAGATGTCGTCGCCAGGCTTACCGCCTTTGCTCATGCTTGACTCTTGCTCGGGGACCAGGGAGGGTGAATTCGCATCCGGGAGAAGTTTTAACCCATCGGGGAGCCGTCATCGAGGCCCTTG
This sequence comes from Pirellulaceae bacterium, assembly GCA_041685355.1. GTDB lineage: Bacteria > Planctomycetota > Planctomycetia > Pirellulales > Pirellulaceae > JAWLFY01. The sequence continues at coordinate 8,483 of JAWLFY010000008.1, forward strand.
GGGAGCCGACCGAGCACCTCGTGTCCGGTCTCGGTCACCAACACGTCGTCTTCGATCCGGATCCCGAACGCGCCTTCGAAGTAGACCCCCGGCTCGACGGTCACGACCATCCCGGGCCGGAGCGTGTCTTCGCTGACCGCGGCGATCCGGGGTGATTCGTGAACCTCTCTCCCTAAGCCGTGTCCGAGACTGTGTTTGAACGCGTCGGCGAGTCCGGCCGTGGCGAGGATCTGGCGGGCGACCCCGTCGACCTCCTTTGCCTCGACGCCCGGGCCGATCGCCTCGATCGCCGCCAATTGGCTTTCCAGCACGGCTTCGTAGGCTTCGCGAAACCGTGGTGTCGGGGGCGACAACGTCAACGTTCGGGTCAAGTCGCTCGCGTAGCCCTGGAAGCTGGCCCCCCAATCGATCAGCAGCGTTGGGGCGTCGCCCACGGGCGCCGGGCCGGGGCGATAGTGGGGCAACGCGCCCGCGGGCCCGGCGGCGACGATCGGAGGGAAGCTGACCCCGTCGGCGCCCAACGTTCGCATCACCGCCTCCAGCTCATATGCGATTTCCCGTTCGGTCGTTTGGGGCGTGATCCGAGGACCGATCGAACGGAACGCCCGCTCGGCGATTTGCACCGCTTCACGGATGGTCGCGATTTCGTCGGCGTCCTTGATCGTCCGCAGCTGTTCGACCTCGTTCGACGTCTCGACCCAATCGATCCCCGGCGTCGCTTTGCTCAGTCGCGCGAACCCCGCGACGCTCATTTGGTCCGCCTCGAACCCGATCCGACGTAGCGAGCGGTCGCGAACGATCCCGGCCAGGAACGGCCCGGACGCCTCGGCGGGGGGCCGAATCGCGACCGCCAAATCGGGACACTCTGCGCGAAGTTGGGTTTCGAACCGACCGTCGCTGATCACCGTCACGCGGGCGCGTTCGACCAACAACGCGGAACTGTCCCCGGTGAATCCGCTGAGGTAGCCGACGTTCGTCTCGTCCGTCACCAACAGGGCGTCGACCTCGATGCGGTCGAGTTGTCGCGCGAGCCGCTCGGTACGTGGCGTCATGATTCCTCGCCGTGGTGTGGATGTGCCTTCGGGTCTCGATCGTGGTGCCGCTGGTTCACATGCACGTGAATGTGCGGGTGATTCTCGAACAGCCACGACCACCCGGCGTCGGTCACCGCCGAATCGTCGAGGTACAACGATTCCAGGTGCGGCAGCCGGGCGATCCTTTTCACGCCTTCGTCGGTCAGCGGGACGCCGATCAGGTGGACGCCACGGAGCGACCGGATCTGCTCGATCGCCCGCGCGGCATCGTTCCCCAGATTCGGCGAACCGACGCGGAGCTGGCGGAGCGCCGGGGTTTCGGCCAACGTCGCCAAGCCGGCGGAGGTGCATTCGGCTTGGGGCAGATTCAGATACCACAGCGTCGGCGATTCGGCGAGCCTCCGGATCCCCGGGTCGCCGATCGGAGAATTTCGCAGCCGAAGGTATCGTAGGTTCGGAAGCGAGGCGATCACGTCGATGCCCTCATCGGTGATCACGCCGCGGTCCAGGATCAGCGTCTCGATCGACTCGTTCCCCGCGATCGCCTCGATCATCTGGTCGTTCACTTCGAAATCGGCGATGCGAAACGTGTCCCCTCCCTCACGACGAAACGTTTCCAGCAACCTCTCGAACCGTACCCGCGGCGCCAGGTCGACCGAGCTCGGCGGGACCGATTGTCGATATTGGCCGATCGACCAGACGCAAACCGTCATCGCCGCGAGGGCGATCAGCGAAAGCGCGAGTAGCCGATTGCGGCGTTGCCGAAGCGCCCATTCCTCTCGAGCCGAAACCGTCGGAGGCCGAGCCGATTCGGTCGCTCCGTCTTCCGGCGAACCGGTCCCGGCCGAACTGTCCTTCTCCATACCGGTTTCTTCGTCACCGTCAGCGCGGTTGTCGTCAGCGCGGTTGTCGTCAGCGCGGTCGGCCATGGGGATCCCGGAGGCGGGCGACGGACGGAGGGATGGATCCTGGCACCGGGGCGTCGCCGTGGCGACGCCCCGGTGCCGAGTCAAGCTTCATCGCGGAGTCGTTCGGGTGAGACGATTGACCCAGAAACCGTCGCAGCGAACGTGGCTGACTCCGACCGATCGGACCGGCCGACAAACGAATCCCGCAAAACGTCTGCCAACGATGAAGCTCACACGTTGGATGTTTTTTTCCCGGACGAAGCCGACGTTGTCGGCCCCGGCCGAGGCGATGGGGGGGAATTAGCAATCGCTGACATAGGCTGTCAACGGCGATCGGGTCGGGGTGGCCGCGGTTACAGCGGGAAATCGTCTTCGGACGCGGCGTCGGCGTACAACGGCATGTGCCGGTAGTAGACCTCGAGGATCATCGTCGCGAAGGCGGTGCTCGCCAGCCGCCCGCCCTCTTTCGGCCCGCGGTGTGACCGGCTCTTGGGGAAATGCCAACTTCCTTGGGCGCCGCCACTCGAAACTTGGGTCTCGACGAGCCAGTCACGCAGCTCGACGTTGAACTTGTCCCATTCGGATCCGCCGTAGTGCCTGAGCACTTGGGCGGCGTAATAGTTGTAATAAATGTCGTTTTTGAGGACGCCGGTCTTGCTGAGCTTGTTGACGCCGCCGACGATTCCGGGATGGGTCTTGTCCCATCCGGTGTACATCCGGCATAACAATCCGATCGCCGTGCACGAGGGTCGCAACGACGTCGAGGGATTGGTGTAGCCGTACATCGCGCCGCCGTCGGAGCCGACCTTATCGAGGAACATCTTGGCCCCTTCGATCGCGACTGGCGGGATCGCCAAGTGTCCCATGTGGCCGCTCTTGAGCGCCATCACTTGCCACCCGACGACCGACGTGTCCCCGCCGTACCCGACCGACGGGTCGGTCTTGTAACGCCACCCGCCGTCTTGGCACTGGGCGAGGACGATGAAGTTGATCGCCGCCTGGGCGGGCCCGGCGAGCGCCGGGTCTTCGGTCATCGCGTACGCTTCACAGAGCGTGATCGTCGCCAGCCCGTGGGAATACATGTTCCCGGAAGAATCCGTGAGGTTGAGCACCGGGAGGCCACGTTTCCGGCCCGCCTTGCCGTGGTTGATCAGGAACAACAAGCCACGACGGACGACCTCTTTGAAGTCGCCGCTGTTTTGCGTTTGGCCCGCACCAAGAAACGGCAGCAGCGCCATCGCCGTGGCGGCGTTGAGACTCTTCGCGAACTTCGGCTCGCCGGGGTCTCCGCAGCGACCTTGGCAAACGAGGTTGTGTTGGAAGGTCCAACCGCCGTTGGGGAGTTGATGCCGGGCCAGCCACTTGAGCGCCTCGGTGACCGCCGCTTCGCTCGCCGCGTTACCGCCGAAATCGCGGAGCATCCGCTCCTTCATTTCGTCGCTGCGGCTGCTGACCCCCGACCCCTGGAGCGACGCGAGCGATTGCAGCTTCGGCGCCGACGGCGCCATCTGGGACGCCAACTCCGTCACGTCGAGCGGCACCGAGGCGACTTCGAGCGGGACATCGACCGTCATCGGCTCGACCGTCTCGACCACCTCGGTGACCTCGACCGGTTCGGTCATCTCTTCGCTCTCGGACAAGTCCGCCGGGTCCATCGCCTCGATCGCGAACTCGTCCATCTCCGGTCCGTCATCCTGCATGCTGCTCGCAGACAACACGTTCACCACCCGAGTCGGATCGGCGAGGGTGACGAGACCTAAAACGAGCAAAATCAAAATGTGGACGAGCGTGCTGATCAGCCAAGCCGGAACCGCCTGGAACAGCAGGAAGCGACGCCGCGGCTTAAGCACCGGTTCGGACGCTTCCTCTCCCGCCGCAACACCTGCCGCGGGTGTCGTTTCCTCGGGCAATAAGGTGGCATGAACCGAAGCCGTGTCACTAACCGAAGCCGTGTCGCTAACCGAAGCCGTGTCGCTAACCGAAGCCTTGTCGCTAACCGAAGCCGAGTCGCTAACCGAGGCCATTGGAAAGTCTTTCCGAAATCGACGAGTGCGGTCCAACCTGGCGAGTGACGCGAACGCCGACTCGACACCGGTGGGAACGGGTGGTTGCCGCTTCGATTATAACTGCTGCGGATCGATTCGTTCGTCGGCGGCGGGTCGCGGATCGGAGCGGACAGGAAGGGAACGGCTGAAGAGTCCGTTCGTACCCGGGCCGACGGTTACCGACTGGAGTATCCGGGCAGCCGTCGAAATGACGGGGCTATCCTTGCAGGGGTTCGCGGGGGCCTCTATGGGGAGGGGGTTCGATCGGCAGGGTGCGTCAGCGATCCCCTGACGGTCCTCGATCGGCTTTTTGCCGGAACCGTGCCAACTGTTCGTGCAGGTGCCATTGGCCGGGGTCGTCGATCAGGCAGGCCTTTTCGATCTCGATCGCTTCTCGGACCCGTCCCATTCGGAAAAGAATTTCCGCGAGCGTGTCGCGATAGATCGCGCTTTCGGGGTGTCGCGTGACGGCGAGTTCGGAGAGCCATAGCGCGTCGTCGAGACGTCGGCCGTTGACCGCGGCGACCCACGCCAAATTGTTCGCCGTCGTGGCGTCAAAGCGGTACCGCCGGCAGTACCGCAACCCGGCATCCAGAATCCGGTCGAGCGTCCGGTTCGCCAATTCGTCCATTCCGGCGTCGCGGACTTCGGGGAGCAAGTCTTCGGCGAACCGGATGTCGAGCGGGTCGAGCCGCAGAATCCGATCGAATGATTGCCGTACCTTTTCTTCGTCTCCTCGGCGGACCGCCGCCTGAAGTCTCCAGCGGTGCGTGATCAACGGCAGCGAGACGTACGCGGCGGGAAGAAAAAAGGTCGACTCGAGGGTGCCGCTGAAGGCCAAGTCGAACCAGCGGGCGGCCTCGCCGGGACGCTGTTCGGCGACGTCAACGGCGAACGTGTAGGCGGCGGTGTAAAACGCGGTCCCGTCAGGGGACCCCAGCGCCGTGATCGGTAGCAACGCGTCGAACCCGTCGGCGACGATTTGACGCTCGCCCTGCTCGGCAAGATAGCGGAGCAAATCGAGACGCGTTTCGCTCGACGGGGACGTCAACATCAACCGCACCAGCCGCTCGCCTCGCTCGGCGGCGGCGTGATCGCCGATCCGTTTGTCGGCGACCCAGATCCCCGCGATCGCCTTCGCCGCCAGCGACGTCCCGGACATCCCGCCACGACGCGCCCGCCCCTCGGCGTACGATTTCCAAATCTGATCGAACAGGTCTCGGGCATCCGACGCGGCTCCCGAGCGGAGCGCGAGCTCGGCCAGTTCGAACGTCGCTTCGGCGTCCCCGGCATCGTGCAGCTCGCGCAGACAGTGGCGGGCGAATTCCGTTTGGCCGTGTCGGGCGAAGAAGCTTGCCATCCCGATCGGCGGTTGTTGGCGGGGACGCGACAGGATCCTTCCGCCCAACCGCTCCAGCGTCCGCCCGCGGTCGTCGGGGCGGTAGTGAAACAGGAAGCGGAACCCGGTTTTCGGGTTGAACCCCGGGGGGATCTCGCCGTCGAGCAGCGTCGCCACCGCGTCGACCCGTTCCCGCAGCGAAGCCCGCGGCATCATCGCTTCGGTCGCGTCGATCAACAGCCCGAACGTCGCCGCGTCGGTGTCGTTCAACACCCGCACGAGCATGTTTTCGGCGGCCGTCGAGAGCGTCGCTTCGTCGGGGAGCACGGACAGCTTTTGCACCCAGTCCCGGCGAATCGTGGCGGGCAGGCTCGTCAACACGTACGCTCGGAGCTCGACGCGACCGACCGCGACGTTTGCCGAGGACATCCCTTCCGCGATCCGCCATGCCAAATCGAGACGTCCGACCGAGATCAAGCATTTCATCAGCGCGAGCAACCTTCGCACCTCGGCGACCGGCGTCTCGTCGTCGCTTGCCCGCTGTGCCCGCATCGCCTCCTCGAGCCACCGGGTGAGCTCGGTTTCGATCTCGACGGGCGCGATCTCCAATTGTTCGAACGCCTGATCGGGCCGCACCGCCGAGATCGCGATCTCGGCCGCCGCTTCCGGTTGGTCCCTCGCCAACAAGCGACACGCCGCGTCGACTTCGCCGTGAACCGCGAGCGATTGCCATCGGAGCCCGACCGAGCCAGGGTCCGACGCGGCTCGGTCGTCAGCCAACGCCGCGATCGCCTCCGCCCGGAGGTCATCCCGTCCCGCCCGGTCGGCGGCGACCAACGTGTGGCTCCATGCACGGGCTTGTTCGGGCGAACCGCCCGGCGACCGCCGCGCGACCCGCGCGGACTCGCTGGCGATTTCGTCCCAACGCCCGGCCAACATTCGCGCGGCGTGGAGAAGTTCTCGGTCGTCCGCGGCAGTGCCGCGGACGTAATCGACCGCGTCGTCGGGCCGGCCGGCCAAGAACAACGTCAACGCGGTCGCCTCGTCCCGCTCGGTCCGCTCCCATGTCAGGGACGACTCGGGCAAGCGGCTGTCGTCGTCGACCGGCTCCCCCAGCCACCGCATCATCTCCAACCGGCACGCGGCCAGTTCCTTCGAGTCGGCCGCGATGTCGACCAATCGGAGCAGCCCCTCGACGGCGTCCCGTTCGAACGCCATCCGGGCATAGATCGGGAAGCGGACGGTCAACGCCCGCGACACCCTGCTTTGAACGTTCTCGCGATCGATCGTCCCCAGCGACTCATCGACGGCGACGACGGCCGCGTCGAACTCCCCGGCCTCCAGCAACTCCTCGGCCGCGCGGGCGACGTCGACCGACTCGACCCGCCGCGCCACGTGGGGTGGCGTTTCCGGAAGGATGCCTCGCGCCCAGAGTTGCAAGATCCGCTCCGCCCGCGCCGCGACCTCCGGCTCGGCTTCCCGGGCCGCCCTTTGGACCCAGTCCCGCGTCCGCTCGCGGTCCCCCCACAGTTCCCACATCGCTCGTTGACGAACGCCGAAGTCGGGGGCGGCCAAACGCCTCGTCATCGACCCGCCCGCCCCGCCCGACCCGTCCGACCGTCCCGACCCGTCCGTCGCGTCCGTCGGGACAGACGCGCCGAGGTGACCTTCCGAGAGGGAACCTCGAGAATCGGCGACCTCGATCCCCGAACGCGGCGTCGCCTGGGAGGCCGGAGGCGCGGCTGAAGCGTCGATCGAACACGAAGTGAGCGCCCACATGAGGGCGGAAACGGTCACAAGTTCGACCGCGGTCAGGTCGTCAGACGGCGAGGCGAGTGCCCTCGTGCGCATGTGAAACGGTTTGATGTCCATCCCCTCGGTGGGTCGAGTCACAACGGCGCGGACGAGGCGGCGTTCCGATGCCGTCCCCTTCGTCTCTCCGTGAAACTCTGATTCTAAACCGGCCGAGGTGCCCTCCCAACCCGCGGCGGGTCAAAGCCGAGACACCGAGCTAAGCCGAGATACCCCGTTAAGCAAGCCGAGACAGCCGTTAAGCCGAGACAGCCCGTTAAGCCCAGTCGAGCCCGGTCATCTTGTGGAGGCGATCTTCGAAATTTCCGATCAGACCTCCCACCAAGGTCCAACCGTTCTTCGAACGCAATTCGATCTCGCCGTACTTGTTGATCCGCAAGATCGAGTCTCCGGTGACGCCGGCGTCGTGGAGCTCTTTGAAGTCGATCTCGCCTTCGTTAACGATGTCAAGCAACGTCTTGCCGGTTAATTCGATGAACTGCATGGGGATCCTCGCGGTCGGTCTTTCCACCCATCATAGTTGCCCGCCCGTCGATCGGAACGATACGCCGGGACGAACCGGACGACGCGAGTAACCGGCACCTTCGTCGTACTTGATCCCTTTTGACATGTTTTGGAGCCGCCGGCGGCCGCCCGCCGATGCTGCTGGTTAGCTGCCCATGCCCTCCGCTCGCACTCGGCACCCCGAGCACGCACGTCGAGCACGCACGTCGAGCAGGTGGCGTGGCACCTCCCTCTCCATCCCGAGTGGCACCCGAACCATGTCGCAGACCGAACATTTGGATTTTGACCTTGACCCCGACACGCTCGCGTCCGAGCCGGTCGATCCCGAGACCTCCCTCGACCGCCCCGTCATCGAGCGGGTCGAGGAGGAGGTCTTGCCTCGAATCCGCCGCGCCGAATCGGCGCAGTCGCCGCTGGAGACGTACCTCCGGGAGATCAACGAGACGGCGCTGTTGACGGCCAAGGAAGAGCTCGAGCTCGCCGAGCAGATCGCCGACGGGGACGTGATGGCCCGTGACCGAATGGTGCGGGCGAACCTCCGGTTGGTTGTCAACATCGCCCGGGGATACACCGGCAAAGGTCTCGGGCTGCAAGACCTGATCGAAGAGGGCAACCTGGGGCTGCTCCGCGCCGTCGAAGGGTTCGACCCGACCGTCGGGACCCGGTTCAGCACCTACGCCAGCTACTGGATCAAACAGTCGATCAAGCGGGCGTTGATCAACAGCGCGAAGACGATCCGCATCCCCGCCTACATGGTGGAACTGTTGAGCAAATGGCGACGGGCCACCGCGCGGCTCAGCGAGGAACTCGGCCGGACCCCGACCAACGAAGAGGTCGCCCGCGTGTTGGGGCTCCCGAAAAAGAAGCTGCCGATCATCCGCAAGGCGATCAAGATCAGCAACGGCACGCCCCAGAGCGACCAGTCGGACGCCGGATGGTCACTCGGCGAAATGGTGATGGACGACCGTCGCAAGGCGCCCGACGAGGAACTCCTCGACCACGACATCCTGCGGCACGCGATGGAACTCCTCGGGGACCTCGAAGAACGCGAGGCGACCGTGCTGAAGCTCCGCTTCGGACTCGGCGGGGTCGAACCGAGGACGCTGAAGGAGATCGGTGCCGAGCTGGGGCTGACCCGCGAACGCGTCCGCCAGATCGAAACCGAAGCCCTCCGACGACTCGCCGACGGTCTCACCGACCCCCGCGAACGTGGCCTCTGAGCGGAGAGCGGGGTGAGCCATGGAACCGGACGGCTCGCGCCGTTCCGCTCAGGTGGGCAGACCCAATGCTATTCGTTTCGGTTCTTCTCTTGGCGGTACTCGGTTCGGGCCGCCGCGTACGACGCGGCGTCAGGAAACTCCGGCGGGCGCGTCGTCGGCGACGCCGTGTCGGCTGAACCGCTCCGGTGCGGCGCGTCGTCGGGATCGGCGGTCTCCATCAACCGGCGGAGGAACGGGCGACACCATCCGCACCCGGTTCCTGCGCCGTAACACTCCGATAGTTGGCTCGCGACGCGGGGCCGGCGGGCGCGAATGTACTGAACCACCTTCCGCTTGGTGACGTGAAAGCAGAGGCAGAGTTCGTCGTCGTCGTTCATCCCCCGCCCCCCGAATTCGCCCCGTCGGTGATCAGCCACGTCGCGATCCGGCACGCGTCGAGATAGTCGTCGATCTCGAGCGTCTCGTCAGCGGTATGGATCGACCTTTGGCCGCACCCCAGCGTGACCGCTTCGATCCCGTGTCGGAACAGCCAATTCGCGTCGAGCCCGCCATCGGCACGCTGCGTGAAGGGTTCCCGTCCGACCCGCCGCACGGCCGCCGCCGCGGCGGTGACCGACGGATGATCGGGGTCGAGCACAAACGAGTCGTAATCGACGTGCGAATCGAACTCCAGCGACCCGGCACGACCGTCGTTGCTGGTCACGTTGCCCGCCGCCCGTTCGAACGCCGAGCGGATTTCCGCGACGATCCGCGACCGCATCGCCGCGTCGTGGCTCCGCGCCTCGGCCCGCAAATGAACCGACGGGGTCACGACGTTCGTCGCGTCGCCCCCTTCGATGACGCCGACGTTGGCGGTCCCGACGCCGCCGTCCTGTTCGACCTTGCCAAGCCATCCTCGGCGGTCCAAGTCGGCGATCGCGCGGGCCGCCATCACGATCGCGCTCGCCCCTTCCTCGGGCGCCACCCCGGCGTGCGCGGGGATGCCGCGAAGGCGGAGGTCGATCCGTTCGCCGCCGGTCGCCCCGTGGGTCAGCTTCTCGACCGTTCCCCCGTCGAAATTGAACGCGCGGTCGACCGATCCGATCCGGTTCACGTCGAGGTTCCGGGCCCCTTCGAGCCCGATCTCTTCTTGAACGAAAAACGTGATCACCGCGGGGGCGAATCGCTCGTCACCGGCCCGCAGCCGCTCGATCGCCGCGGTCAGGATCGCGGAGCAACCGCTCCGGTTGTCCGCCCCCAGTCCCGTCCCGGACCGGCTCCGCACCCGTCCGCCTTCGACCACCGGTTCGCTCCCGACGCAAATCGGCACGGTATCCATGTGGGCCGAGAGCATCGTCCGGGGGCCTTCGCCTGAGCCGGGTAACGTGACGATCAGGTTCCCACAATTCCCCCCGCCGCGGGTCCGGGTTTCCGCACCGTCCTGACAGATTGCCGAACGGTCCAGCCCGGCTTCGACCAATTTCGCCACGATCGCCTCGGCGACGTCCCGCTCGTCGCGGCTCGCCCCAGGAATCGCGGTCAGTTCTAAAAACCGGGCGAGGGCGGCATCGGTGTCCGGGACGACGTTCGGGGAATCAGGGGAAGTCGAGGTCACCGGCATATCCTCCATGGCGGTTCGAAACTGGCACCGATCGTGGTCTGACATGCCACGTCAGTTAGAATCGTAACCGAAACGTCGCCCTTGTCGCGTCTCCCCACGCCATCCCCTTCCTTCCTCCCACCTCGGTGTCCCCATGCGTCCGAACGCCTCCCCGCGTTGCCCCAGTCTCCACCGCCCGACCGCAGTCCGATCGATTTTTCGTGACGCCCGTTCTGTCGACGCCCGTTCCCTCGGTGCCGGGAGGCCATGGCGACTCGCCGCCCTCGTCGCGACGGTCACGATCACGTTGTGTCCCGGCGTCATGTCGACCGCGTCCGCCCAAGACCCGCCAAAGACTTGGGAACAACGCCGCGACGAACGGCTCCGCCCGGTCACCGACGTTCAGAAAATGTCGATCGTCGAAGCGGTGCCGCAGCGGGCAGCGGTCAAGCCCGACCGCCCACGCCGTGTCCTCGTCTTTTACCGCTGTGAAGGGTTCATCCACACGTCGATCCCGCACGGCAACGAGGCGACGGAAACGATGGGGCGAAAGACCGGGGCTTTCCGAGTCGATCTGGCGGACGGCTACGAGGTTTTCACGCCCGAAAACCTGGCCCGCTACGACGCGGTGGTCTTGAACAACACGACGCACATGAAATTCCCAGAACCGGCCCAAGAACAGGCGCTACTCGATTTCGTCGCCGGCGGAAAAGGGCTCGTCGGGTACCACGCCGCGAGCGATAACTTTTACGCCCACCCGAAACTCGCGGCGGTCATCGGCGGCCAGTTCAACGGTCACCCCTGGAATGCCGGCGGGACCTGGGCGTTCCGGCTCGACGACCCCGGTCACCGACTCAACCAAGCCTTTGACGGCGAAGGGTTTTGGCACCAAGACGAGATCTATCAGTACCGACCGGACTCTTTTGTCGGCCCCGAAGTGCTGCGGCTACTGGTCTCACTCGACATGTCCAAGCCGGAGGTGACCGCACCGCTCGAGCGAGATTCCCGCGGCGGCGACTACGACGACGGCCCCCGCGACGTCCCGGTCTCGTGGGTCCGCGAATACGGCGAAGGCCGCGTCTTCGTGACGAACCTGGGACATCGTGAAGAGACGTTTTGGAACCCGGCCGTGCTGCGGCATATGCTCGACGGGATCCAGTTCGCGATCGGTGACCTGGAGGTCGACACCACCCCGACGGCGAAAGCGGAAACCGAAAGCCCCGCCCTCGCCCCGACCCGCTAAGAAACGGCCGGAGAATAACGAACGCACACATTCCCTCAGTAGCGGAACGGCGCAAGCCGTCCGGTCTCACTGCGAGGCGCGGCCGCGGGGGCGAGGAACCGTCGTTTGCCGACCGTTGCTAACCGACTAGCCGCTGACCGCCGCCTTCAAATCCGCGAGCGAGTAATCGATCAGCCCGCCGTGGACGACGTCGGAGAACCGATGGCGTTCGGCGTTTCGCACGACCTGCTCCCACGCCCTGGGCGGCGTGTCGATCGTGACGGCCGAGAAAAGTTCGGGTTCGGCGACCGCGGCGTGAAGCGCCGGCGTCACCGCCCAACTCACCGCGTGCAGTTCGACGGCGCCGTTTTCGGTCTCCGCCGCCAACCACCGCGCGAAGCCGATCAGGTCTTCGGCACGCATGCCGACGAGTGAGCGGCCGAGCGCGTCGGCGATCAACGCGTCCGACTCGTCTTCCGCCGTCGACCGATAGAACCGGCTCTCGGTCCCCTGCGTTTCGCCGAACCCCGACAGGTCGACCGCCAACACGCGGCGTCCCTCGCCGGCCGCCGCCTCGGCGAGGTCGACCGACGCCGACTTTCCCTCACCGTGGGCGATCAACAGCGGTTGCCCCGTTGGCTCGCGGGGAACCCAATCGAGCGCCGGGAGCCGTACTCCGGGGCGAAAGGCGAACGTCAACTTTCGGACCTGTCCCGTCGGCGTCTCCGATTCCCCGTGCCGCCCCACTTCGGGACGCGGGATCTCATCCGCCATGCGAATCCCCGCACGGCGGCGGACCGCATCGCGAAGCGCCTCACCGCCGGAACTGGTTCGCTGGCGGACGATCTGGTCGAGCCCGTCCCGCATCAGGTCGTACGCCGACTTGGCGCCTGGGATCCGCATCACCTGGGCGTCTTCGGTGACCCGCATCTCCTCCGCCGAGATCCCCATGTCCTCGATCGGCGGGACGTACATTTCGCGGCTGTCGCGGAGCCATCGATTCAGCCACTGGACCGCGGCGACCCGGAGCGGTTCCGACCAGGTGTGCGTGTTGTCGTCTTCGAAAAAGCTGATCCGGTCCTCGATCCCGAGCCGCCGATAGACGCCGCGCGCTCGGGCGTACGCTTGCTTCGCCCCCGCGATCGGAAAGAAGTCTCGGGTCGTCGCACAAAGTCGGACGGGGCGTGGCGCGAACAGCGTCAGGTACTCGGCGTGGTCCATCCCGAACGCGAGCTGTCCGTGGATCGTCTGCTCGGCGTCCTGGGGTCCGATCGCCGCGTACACCTCGCGGAGCGTCGTGAGGTAACAGGTCGGAACCGCCGCGGCGATCCGCGGGTCGATCGCCATCAAGTACGACGTCAACGTCCCCCCGCCGCTGATCCCCATGCACCCCAGCCGCGCGCCGTCGATCTCGTCGCGGGCCGACAAGAAATCGAGCCCACGGATCCCGTCCCACACCATCGACCGGGCGGCGTTCCAGCCGAGCAGTTTCGCGCTCACCCCGATCCGGTTGTGTCCCCGCGTGCCGAACTCGTCGTAGTGGCCCTCGGCGTCCAGCCTCTGCATCCGTTCCCCCTGCTCGACCGGGTCGTACACGAAGCTCGCCATCCCGTTTCGCGCCGCGATCACACACGGCCGCTGGTAGAGCCCCCGTTCCCTCGGCTTTTCGCTGTGGCCACACGGGACCAAGATCCCGGGGTAAGGCGGCTCGAAGGCTTCGTCGTCGGGAAGGAAGAGCGCCCCGCTGAGGTAATGTTTCGGCTGGCTCTCCAGCAGAATCTTCACGACGCGATAGCCGTCACCCTGGACCGTGCCGACGACTTGTGGCTGGAGCGGTGTCCGCTGCGGAAACCCGCCGAGCGCCTCGACGAATCGGCCACGCGTCGTCTCTTGCCACGCGCGAAGCGTCTCCTCGTCGTCAATCGTTTCCGCGACCGCCTCGGCCCGCCGTTCCGCTTGGGCGACCTGGTCCATCAGGAACCGATTCAGGATCAATTCGGGGGGACCACCGGCGACCGATTCGTCCAGCACCCGCCATCGGTCCTCGTCGGCGAACACCCGGCCCGGGATCGCCCCCGCCATCGTGATTCCCAGAGTCGTTGACGCGGTTCGCCCGATGAATTCTCGTCGTCGCATGTCGTATTCCCTCGCGCGGATGCTCTGACCCACTTCGTAGCGGAACGGCGCAAGCCGTCCGGTCCGTCCACGTTGCGGATGCGTCTCTGACCGCACCCAGGATAACCGGGCCGCACTGCCAAGTGATCCGCCCCACCCAAACCGTATCGGCGGGGCCACAATCTTCATGCAATTCCCCCAGCCTATCATTACCCCCCGTAACGGTCGTTTTGACTGTAGCGGCTGTAGCGGTGGCGACGATAAATCGGATTGACCGGGCGAGCGCTCCGAGAGGCCCGATTTGTACTATCGGTAAACTCGATCCGAAGGGTGGTCGGTCATGCGGCGCTTCATTGTTTGTTGGCTTGCGATCGGCACGGCGATGACGATGGTCACGACCGATTCGCTGGCACAGCAAGCTTCCACCGCCCCGTCGTCCGCCGCAGGGACGGCACGGCTGAGCAAGCTTCCTGTGCCGGCGACGCGTGCCAAAGAGATCGCGACGCAACTCAGCCTCCGTTACCGCGACGTCCCCGGGGTGACGATTTCGCCGGACCCCCAAAACGACCAGCTCGTCGTGATGGCGCCGGACGAGGCGCGGTCCCAGATCGCCGACGACGTTCGGGAACTTGTCGACACCTCGGTTCGGCCCGCCATGGCGGCCGAGGAAGGCCCGGTCCAAATGCGTTTGACGCGAGTCACGTGGCGGGAATTCGAGGACAGTTTGCAACAGATCGCCGGCAAGGACCTGCCGGTGACCACCAGTCGTAACGGCGAACGGGCCTCGTTCCAGCTCGGCCAAGGGATGTTGAAGGGGACCGTCGTCGAGGTCGATCGCCGCGCCGACGTGGTGACCGTCGTCGCCCCGGCCGGAAAGCAGGCCTCGTGGGAACGGCTGATCGAAGCGATCGATCGTCAACCCGACGGGAAGCGTGACGTGACGGAACTGATCCGCGTCGAAAAGGCCGAACCGGCACCGATCCAACGTGCCATCCGGCTGTTGCGGGATCTTGACCAGGAGCAAGCCGACGGCGTCCAAGCCTCCGCGCGACACGCGAAGCCGGTGTTCCGCAACGCCGCGTTCCAGCCGCCCAACGGGAACCCGCAGGAGCAGCCCGCCGATCCGAGTCAGCCCGCCGATCAGAATCAACCCGCCGAGCTAAACCAAGCCGACGATCAAGACCGGCCCGGCGACGCCCCCCAAGGTGGCGCGGGGATTATCGGTGAGCTCGACATCCAATTCGTCGAAGACCTCGGGGTGATCATCGTCCGTGGGGCGGAGCGCGACGTCGAGCGGGTCCGCTCGCTGATCGACGAGATCGAACAGCAGAGCGAACTGACGCGGCCGCAGATCGAGGTCAAGCGTCTGAAACACACCGACAGCAACGCCGTCGCGGGACTGCTCGAAGAGCTTTACGAAGACGTGTTGTCGGCGCGGCAAGGGGACGTCAGCATCACGCCGCTCGATACCCCGAACGCGATCCTGCTGATCGGCCGTGAGGAAGCGATCAAGACGGTCCTCGAGCTGGTCCAAAAGCTCGACCAGCCGATCGACGACGCGGACCGGCTGCGGGTGTTCCGCCTGCAACACGCCTCCGCGCTCGACGCCGAGGAGCGGGTCCGTGACTTCTTCACCGATCGTCCGGGGTCGGAGGATGACGTCCGCCCGGGGATCGGGATCCGCGTCCGGGTGCTCGCCGATTACCGAACCAACTCGCTGATCGTCAGCGGCTCGCCACGAGACATGGCCGAGGTGACCCGGATGGTCAACGAGCTCGACGTCGAGCAGATCTCGGCGAAGAACGAAATTAAAATCTTTAAGTTGAGCAATGCCCGCGCGGAGGACCTGCAGCCGACGATCCAGGACGCGATCACCGGTGGCGACGACGTGACGACGAGCGACGACTTCACGCCGCCGTCGACGACGTTGTCGATCGTCACGGTCGATGCGGACGGCGACCGCACGCTCGACTCGGGGATCTTGACCGGCGTCACCGTGACCGCGGACGAAAACTCGAACGCGTTGGTGGTCCGTGGCCCGGCGTCCAGTATGCCGCTGATCGCCGAGCTGATCCGGCAACTCGACCGCGCCCCGGGAATCGATTCGCTGGTCAAGGTGTTCACCGTCCAGCATGGCGACGCGTCGCAGCTGACGACGACGTTGCAAGATTTGTTCGGTGCGGAAGCGGGGACCCAAGGGACTCAAGTCGGCGCCGGGAACCTGCCGGCCGCCTCGGCATCGGAGAGCACGCTCGTGCCGCTCCGCTTCACGACCGACATCCGCAGCAACAGCATCATCGCGAGCGGTTCGGCCAGCGACCTCGATGTCGTCGAAAGTATCCTGCTCCGGCTCGACGGGGACGGCTTCGCCGAGCGGATCACCGAAGTCATCTGGCTCCGCCACCAGATCGCCGAATTCGTCGCCACGGCGATTCAGCAATACGTCACCCAGCGGCAACAGGGGCGGAACCAGATCCTGCAGTACCAGCAGGGGCTGGGGCCGTACGATCTTCCCGACCGCGATCTGATCGTGGTCGCCGAGGAGCGGACGAATAGCCTGATCTTGAGCGTCTCGCCGCGGATCTACGAAGAGGTTCGTCGGTTGATCGACCACCTCGACCGCCGCCCGCCGATGGTGTTGATCAAGACGTTGATCGTCGAGGTCAACCTCGACGACGCGTTCGAAGTCGGCGGCGAACTCGGCCTGCAAGACTCGCTACTGTTTGACCGCGGCATCGCTTTGGATTCGAACCGAGGGTTCAACTTCAATCGCGCCGGGACCCCGAACGAGAACGGCTTCGGCCGAGAATCGCTCGCGTCGCGGGGTTTGTCGACGTTCGGCGTCGGGACGACCAGCGGGACCAGCGGGTTCGGCGGACTCGTTCTCAACGCCGCCAACGAATCGATCAGCCTGCTGTTCCGCACGCTGCAAGAGTCGGGACGATTGCAAGTCATCAGCCGGCCCCAGGTGATGGTGCTCGACAATAACGACGGGTTGGTCAGCGTGGGCCGCCAGATCGCCCGGATCACCGACGTCGTCAACACCATCCAGGGCATCCAGGTCGTGACCGAAGACATCCCCGTCGGGTTGATCTTACGGGTCACGCCGCGGGTCGGATCGGACGGCTTGATCGTGATGAATATCGACGCAACCCGCTCCGACCGCGACACGGCGAACGGGACCGTCGTTCCAACCGGCGAAGGCTCGGTCGTGATCGACGACATCATCGAAACGACCGCCCAGTCGACGATCTCGGCGTTCAGCGGCCAGACGGTCGTCTTCGGCGGTCTGATCCAAAAGACCCGTTCCAATTCGAGCCGACGGATCCCGTATCTCGCGGACATTCCGTACTTGGGGCATATGTTCAAGTTCGATCGCGAAGTCGAAACCCGATCGGAATTGCTGATCATCATGACGCCGACGTTGGTCACCGGCGAGCAGGACCTCGAATACATCAAGGAGACCGAGTCGAGCCGGATGAGCTGGTGCTTGGCCGACGTCACCGAGGCGCACGGCGATGTCGGGCTTAGCGGCGGCTACGGGCTGTGGGGACCGGCCGTCGGGCCGACGATCTATCCGGACCTGCAGCCGACGGTCGATGACGTCATCAACGGCCATCAAATGAAACGCCGCGATTCGATCCTGTACGGCGAACCGGGCGAGGAGCTGCCAGGGCCGATCGTTCCGGCGGAACCGTACGGCTCGGGGGTCGAAGCGATCCAAGGGGACGGGGCCGATGGGCCTCCGGCGGAAGGTTTCCCGGCGCCGCAAACGCCACTCCCCGACCCGTCCGCTTGGAACGGCGAGCCGACGCGGGCCGCGCCGTTGACGTCCGGCCCCGACGAGACGCCCGACGTCCAGACCGACGAAAATACCGCACGTCGTGGCTCGGAGAGTCAACAGTGGTCGATGATCGTCCAGCAAGGGCTCGACGTGCGACCGAAGTCATCCCCTTCGCGTTTGGGCTACGTGACTCCGGCATCGGCGAGCGAGCCGATGCCGAATTCGCCCGCTTCGGCGAGAGCTTCGCGGATCGACCGAGCGACCGGCCCACGGGCTTCGACGGCGGCGGAACCTACCATCTCACCCCGATCTTGGATCCGATGATGCGATTTTCACGAAGAATGACTCTGACCGTGATCGCGTCGGTCCTGTTTCCCGCCGCGATCGGATGCTCGACCCTTCCGAGTTCCGATGTCACGAAGGACGGCTCGGCGTTCAGCCGGTTCTCGTGGTTCAACAGCGACAAGGAGGAGGTTCCCGAGCCGTACCCGAATCCGGCCAAGTTGATCGCGACGTGGACCCCCGACACTTTAATACAAACCGGGCGGACGCCGACCCGCGGGTTCGGTGGCCGGATCTACTTCTACAACGAGAAGTCGCAGGCGGTTCCGGTCGAGGGGACGCTCGTCGTTCACGGGTTCGACGAAAACACGAGCGACCCGTCACAGCAGGTCAAGCGGTTCGCGTTCACCCCCGAGCAGTTCACGCAGCACTTCAGCCGGTCGGACCTGGGCGCGTCGTACAGCGTCTGGATCCCGTGGGACGCTGTCGGTGGCGATTCCCGAAAGATCTCGCTCGTCGCGACGTTTACGACGGAAAACGGCAAGACGGTTCAGGGCGTACCGACGACGGTACTGTTGCCCGGCCCGAAGGTCGATCGGGAAGAGCAGCTCGCCGACAAGCTCTCGCCCGCCTTCCGCCGCTGGCAACGCGTCGCGGCGGGTGAAACGCCACAGCCGTCGGGGCTTACCACGACGACCATTCCGAGAGCCCGTCGACCGGTGATCGAAGGCGGACCGCCGGAACCGGCCCGAGGTGGCAGCCGTTCGATGATGGCGGAAGGAATGTCGACACCGTCCGCCGAGATCGGCAACCCGTCGAAGCGGGAGTCGAACGACGCGATCCCCGCCAGCTCGCGGAGCCTCCGCGAGCGGTAACGACCGGTGGCCGCGTTCGGGTTATTGCACCGGGGCGAAGGAGCGTCGGCGGCATCCCGCGAGGGCGGTGGCGATCGCGAGCGCGATCGTCACGCCCGCACTCGGCTCGGGGACCACTTGATTGCTTCCATCGCCTTCGAAATTGGCGATCCGGAAATCGGGAATCGGTTGCGGGTCGATGTACTGAAACGGGGCGTTCGAGTCGTTCCTGTCGAGCAAGCCGACGACCGTCGTCGTCCCCGCCGAACCGACCGTCGAACTCAACCCGCCCCGCAAATCGACGAACAACGAATCGATCGACTGCGGACCAAGCATTCCGATGGGGCCGATCGGTCCGCTCGGTTCCGTCGAACCGAAGTCGAAGCGGAGCGTGCCGATCGACATCTTCGCGGTCACCTCGGGAAGCAAGTCGTTCCCAGGGTCGCCGATCCATTCCTCCAACCCTGGCGTCGTCCCGCTTCCGAAACGCTGCGATGAGACTCCCCACGCTTCGATGTCGGATCCAGGGGTGGGAAGGAGCACAAACCGCGAAAACTGCACCGATTTGGCGCCCAGCGGAATCCCGTTGATTTGCGACCGTTCGACGTTGATGCCAACGAAGCTGAGCGACCGCCCTAGCCAGTTTTCGCCGAAGTGGAGGGCGAGTGGCAAGTCGGCGAACCCGGACGATAGGTCCAACGTCGGTTCTCCCACGTCAATCAGAATCTCGTCCGGCTCGGGATCGGTCATGTATCCCGCGTTAGAAACGGTTGGCGTCACCCACAGAGCGACGAAGCAAGCGAAAAGCCTTCGATCACGCATCGGTCAAGTCTCCCCAAGACTGTCCGATCAACCGCAAGGCGACGACCGTTGCTGCCCCACAACCGATCGGTTTATCGAAGCGGAAAGCCTACCGACCCCGATGGCGGTCCGCAAGTTTTTTTGGCGCGGCCGGGGATGGACGGCGAAATCGCGACGGCAACTTGGTGCCGTGGTGCTGGACGGCTCGCGCCGTTCCGCGATGGGTCGAGGAACCGGACGGCTCGCGCCGTTCCGCGAAGGGGAGTCGGCTGATAAAAATCGGCTGGGGGGTCTCCCTGCCTTGATTGTGGGTTCGGGGGGCTTTAGATTCGTCATCCGCGTGGTGGAGCCGTAGGGAACGCGGCTGCGACCTCGGCACGATTTTCTGGGGCGATCTTCTCTTCGATTCTTCCCATTCTCAGGGCGGATCACGGGGCTCACCCACGACGAATCGCGCTGGGCGATCCGCGGACTGGGAGGTCCCGCCGGTCGTTTGCATTCCAGGCTTCTCTCCGTTCGGTGATGTTTGTCACCGTGCGAAGGCGAAGCCCAACACGGGGGTCAGCGTGATGGATGTGCCGAAGGGGGCGTCGCGCCGCGACGGAGATGCCGATGAGTCTCGGCGTTACCGAAGTCGAACGCGTCGAGAATCAAAAGGGCGTTCGCTTTCCGTCCCGTTCGAAAAACTCGAACCACGTCACCTGCTCGCGACGGTGATGTGGGACGGAGGCGGCGACGGGACGCGATGGCACGACGCCGAGAACTGGACGGACGACACGATCCCCGCGGTGATCGACGAAGTCGTGATCCGTCCCGGCGAGAACACCCTCGCAATCACCGTCGACGACGACGTCGTCGTCGCCTCGATCGACGCGACGGCGACGCAGTTCCTGATCCTGTCGAACGTCGAAGTCAGCGACGAGCTTCGGCTCACCGCGGACACGTCGATCGAGGCCGTCGGTGGCGAGTCGTCGCTGCATGCCGATGGGGTCGCGTCGATCGACGGGGCGAGCCTTCACGCGATCGACGGCGCGACGATCGAATTGCCGTCGGTGACGCATTACGACCACGCCAGTACCGCGAACCGCCAAACGCGAAGCTGGATCGCGGAAGGGATCGGAAGCCGGCTGGCATTCCCGAATCTCCGTGCGATCTCGGGCGGCCGTCACCTCGGGTCCGAGACGATCGTTTCGGCGTCCGGCGGCGGCGTGGTCGAACTCGATCGACTCGTACAGATCACCGACCCGGCTGACGGAGACACTCGCCAACGGTCGATCTCGGTCATCGCGTCCGGCGTCGATAGCCGGATCGAACTGGGCGAACTCCGCGCGATGACCGATCGAGACGTCGCCCCGCGGAACGGATTCGACGCGGGAATTCGTTCGACGATCGACGCGACCGACGGCGGACAGATCGTCGCCCCTCAACTCACGAGCCTGGTCGGCGTCGCGACGACGATCGATCAACCGGGCGATCTCGACACGCGGATCCTGCGAACCGTGAACGACGCGATGGTGGTGCTGAACGATCGGGATGCCGATTTCGATGCGCTGGTTACGGCGACCGGGACGGACGTCGCGGTGATCGGTGGCAAGGCGACGTTCCCGAGCATGAAACACCTCCGGGGCGGCACACTGTCGCTGCGGTCCGGCGGCACGGCGGATCTGCCCCTCGTGACGAACGTCGACGGATCCAGTTTTCACGTCGAAGACGGTGTGACGCTTTCGCTCCCAACGGTCACCGCGTACGCCGTCGAGGCGGCCGACCCGGTACCCGAGGCGGCGGGAATCGATGTTGCCGCATCGGAGCCGGGGACGGTCCGCCGGTGGGAGGCGAAGGGTGCCGGCAGCCGACTCGACCTGTCGGGCATGACTTGGATCGCGGGCGGCGAATCGATCGGTTCACAGCTCGCGGTGACGGCGTCGGACGGTGGCGAGATCGACGTCTCGAACGCCCGGCAATGGGTCGACCCGGACCGAGGGGACACGCGACAACGGGCGTTCGTGATCACGGCGAAGGATGCGGGATCGACGGTCCGTCTCGACCAACTTCGCAACGTCATCGACCGTGACGCGGACCCCCGAAACGGCTTCGACGCCGGCCTGCGGTCGCAGCTCATCGAAAGCGACGGCGGTCGCGTGATCGCGCCGTCGATCGAGTCGCTGGTGCGGACCGAGTTCGCCACCGACCAAGCGTCGATCGGGAACGGCATCGTCGGGCAACCGTTTCTCGGCACTTCGCCCGACGCACGCGACGGCATGCCGATCGCCGTCTTCCCGACACCGGAACCGTTCGTCACCACGGCCGAATGGATCGCGGACGACGGGCGATGGAACGACGCGGCGAACTGGAGCACCGGACGGGTCCCCGAGATCAACGATCTTGTGCGGATCGACTCCGGAAATGACATCGTCGTCACGATCGATGGTGGCGAACATGGCGTCCGAGGGATCACCGGGACCGGCACGCTGAGCCTCTCCGCGGGAAGTTTGACGGTGACCGACGCGTCGACGTTCGCGGGAAACCTTACCCTTTACCCGGGGACGTCGTTGACAGCGACGGGACCGGATGCCGACTTTGCCATCGACGGGACGACGGAGATCGACGGCGCGAACCTGTACGCGACCCAAGGCGGCCGGTTGAGATTGCCGAACGCGTCGGGGTACGCCCACGCTTCGACCGGGAACGGACAAGTCCGAACGTTGCGGGCGGAAGGAGACGGCAGCCGGATCGAGTTACCCGGGATCGCTTCGATCGGCGGCGGCACACACAACGGCTCGTTCGTTTCGGTCGCGGCCCTGGACGGAGCGACGATCGACCTCCGCGGCGTCACGGAAGTCGTCGACGGACCGAGCGGGAACACCCGCGGGCGGGCGATCGAGTTCGAATCGGACGGGGTCGGAAGCGAGATCGATCTGCGGTCGCTCACGCGGATGCGCGACAATGACGTCGAACCCCGATCGGGGTTCAACGCGGGGCGATACTCGGCGATACGGATGACGCGGGGTGGAGCTCTTCGCCTGCAACATTTGGCGGAGCTGGCAGGGGTCGAGTTCACCTGGGACGGGGTGAACCTGGGCGGTTCGGCGGCATCCGATTCGCTCCCCGCGTTGCAAACCGTCTCGCACAGCCGGTTCGTCATCCGGGGCGACGACTTCGATCTGCCGAGTCTCGATTCGGCTCGCGAGACCGATTTCGACATCCGGCACGCGACGTTGCAGGTCACCCGGTTGGAACAGATGTCGGGCGGTTCGATCCGACTCTCGGCGGGAGGCGAAATGGTCGCTCCGGGGCTCGAGCAGATCAACGGGGCCAGCCTTTTTATTCGGGACGGGGTCTCGCTGTCGTTGCCGTCGGTCGTGACGTACGACCATGGCGGCGATCGCAACGACGTGATGCGGACACTTCAGGTCGTTGGAGTGGGAAGTCGGCTCGCGTTTCCGAATCTGGAAACGATCCGCAACGGCGACGAGAACGGTTCGAAGATTCGGATCGAGGCGATCGACGGGGGGACCTTCGAGGCGCCAGCGCTATCGTCGATTCTTGACGGCGAATCGGGGGATACGCGTCAACGGGCCGTGTACGTGATCGCGTCGGGACACTTCAGCGTCATCGATTTGGGAAGGTTGTGGTCGTTCGTCGATCGTGATTCCGCCCCGCACTTGGGCTTCGACGCGGGGCTCTATTCCCAGCTTGTGGCGACGCGAGGGGGGGTGATCCTCGCACCGGAGCTCGCTCACCTACGCGGGGTCGCCTGGTCGATTGACGAGTCGAACGCGTCCCAGCCGAGCGAGCCGAGCGAGCCTCTCGAGCTGAGCGAGGCGACCGACGGGGAGTCCCGACGGTTGACGACGGATTCGCTGGAATCGGTCCGGGACAGTCGTTTGATTTTGGGCTTCGGGATTCATCGTTTTCCGAAGCTTGTTGACGCGACAGGAACGGGAATCCTCGTGAGCCACGGAGATGCGGTGTTTCCGGAGCTTTCGTCGCTTCGGCATGGCGGCGTGCGGCTGCGAAACGGAGGCACGGCTGACCTCGCGAGACTGACCGACATCGACGACACGAGTCTGATCGTCGAGGGCGGCGTCACGTTGAATCTTCCGGGTGTCACGTCGTATCGACATTCGGCGGATGAGTCTGACGAGACGACGACGATCCGCGCCGAAGGACCCGGAAGCCGTTTGGAGCTGTCGAATTTGTCGCGGGTCGTGGGGGCGGCGGAACGGGGATCGTTGCTGTCGTTCGAGGCATTGTCCGGTGGGACGATCGTGACGCCGGCACTCCGCGAAATCGAACCGGACGGCGACGGCGTGGGGGTTCGCCGGATCGGGCTTTTGGCCGAGGGGATCGGGAGTACGATCGATCTGACCAGCTTGGAGCGGTTCGCCGGAACGCATCCCCAGGTTTCGGATCCCTCGCAAGCGTCCTACCTGTCGGTTCGTTACGGGGGCATCATCGAGTTTCCGGCGGACGAGGTCGACTTGTTCGGGATTCGCCTCGAATCGGGGCCGGCCGGGTCGATCGACGACTTGACGCTACCCGATCTGGTCGCATCCGGGTTCACCGCGCCGGCCGAATCGATCGGTGACCCGGCCCGGGTGGAGCTGGCGTGGGAGGTCCGCAACGAGGGGGATTCGGCCGGTCCGGTGACCGGTTGGAACGACGTCGTGATCCTGTCGCGGAACCCGATCCTGGGCGACGGGGATGACGAAGTGGTCGCGCGGGTTCGCTCACCGGCCGGACTCGAACCCGGCGATTCGTACGGGCGCGCCGAATCGATCTTACTCCCGCCTTCGACAAGCGGCCGTTTTTACTTGTTTCTAGCCGCCAACGGTGACGGCGAATTCCGCGAGACCGGCGCCGCCCAAAACAACTCGGCGATGCACGGACCGATCGACGTGATGCCGATCCCGCACGCGGACTTAGTCGTCGATGCGATCGACGTGCCGGCCGAGATCACCGCGGGTGAACCGTTTGTGGCGTCATGGAAGGTAGCGAATCAAGGACCCGGGATCACGAATCGGGGCGACTGGGTCGATCGGATTTACATCGCCCGCGACCCGGATGGCAGGGAACCGATCGAGGGAACGGAGCGACGACGACGACACTTCGGACAACTCGCGTCGGGCGGCGAATACGAAGCGACTGCGATATTGACCATCCCGTTCGAAGCTTCGGACGAGCACTACCTGATCGTCGAGACGGCGTCCCAGAACGCACCGTTCGAGTTTCGCTTTGACGACAACAACGTCGCGGTGTCGAACGCGATTTTCGTGACGACGCCCCCGATGCCGGACCTCGCCGCGGACGATTTGGTTGTGCCAAGGGCCGTCACCGAAGGGACGCGGTTCGAGTTGTCGTGGTCGGTCGAAAACGTGGGGGCTCGCGGCGCCGACGGGCCTTGGGTCGATCGGGTTTGGCTCCGCGAGTTGGCCGAACCGTCGGACGCGGGTGGGGCCGATGGCGATTCGTCGGAAGAGAACCTGATCGAACTCGGGCGATTCGTGTACGTCGACGCGTTGCCGATCGGAGACCGATACACGCGATCGGAGTCGATCTTGATCCCGTCTCGAATCCGAGGCGTGTTCGAGCTGTTGGTCGATGTCAACGCCGAAGGGGGTCTGAGCGAATCTGGGCTCGGGAACAACCTCGTCACGGCGCCCGAGCCGATCACGGTGAACGTTCAGCCCCGTCCAGACCTGCGGATCGATTCGATCGTGACCCCCGCACGTGTGCCAGCCGGTGAGCAGCTGGCGGCCGAGTATGTGATCGCCAACCTCGGCGCGCGGGGAACCGAAGATCGGTCGTGGGTCGATCGGGTCTACCTCTCACTTGACGCCACGATCGACCCGGGTGACATCTTGATCGGCGAAACCGAACGGGCGGCCGCGTTGTCGCCGGGCGAATCGTATCGCGTGGTCACCCCTCCGGTGACGGTCCCGCCGCGTTATCGCGGCGACGTGTACGTATTGGTCGAAACTGACGCGACGGAGACGGTCCCCGAGTGGCCGAACGAGATCAACAACCTTCTTGATTCATCGGTCTTCGTCGAAGCGGCTCCGCTGAGCGATTTGCTCGTCGGTGACGTGGTCGTGCCGGCGCAGGCGGTCGCCGGGGCGACGATCCCGGTTCGCTTTACGGTGACAAACCTCGGTTCGGCCGCGACCCACGGTGACCGCTGGTCGGAAAGCGTTTGGCTGACCCGTGACAAGACGCGGCCGCACCCGGCGAAGGGGGATCGGTTGCTGTGGTCGGGGAGTCACCAAGGCGTGCTTTCGCGCGACGCCGGGTACGACCGTGAGCTCGACGTGCGGATCCCGGACGGGATCGAATCGGGCGTGTGGCATGTGACCCCCTGGGTCGATCCCTTTGATGAGATCCCCGAGGACACACTTGCCGCGAACGTGAACCCCGACGATCCGGGTCAACTCGACAACAACAATTACCGTGCCCGCGAGCTGTCGATCGTCGGGAAAGAACCCGACTTGGTGGTCGCCGAAATCTCCGCCCCGCCGGTCGCTCAGGGGGGCAATCAGATCACGGTGACGTGGCGGGTCGAGAACCGAGGGTTCAGCGACGCCGGGTCGGGCGGATGGGTCGATCGGGTCTACCTGAGCGATTCCGGCGACCCGTCGGCGGACGGGGCGCGGTCGATGATTTTGGCGGAGCGGAGACGTCATCAGTCGTTGGCCGCCGGCGAGTCGTATACGCAATCGGTCACGGTGACGCTCTCGCCGTCGGCACGCGGGAGCCACTTGATCGTGGTCACCGACGACGAGTCGACACGTGATGTCGGGATCGACTTGCCAGGTTTCTTTGCCGGCCTCGCCGACGCTTCACCGGAAGTCCGTCCCGTCGCAGAGCTCGACGAGGAGAACAACGCCACGGTGCGATCGATCGACGTCACTCCGGTGCCGGCGAACCTTCGAGTCGTCTCGTTCGATGTGCCGGCGGAGAACTTTTCCGGCGAACCGACCACGATCCGCTACACGGTGGAGAACGTCGGCGAGCACCCGGTGTGGCCGGACACCGGGGCGTGGCGGGATTTCTTGTGGGTATCGGCGGACCCGACGTTCATCCGAGACCGGGCGTCCTTTCTGGGCGAAGTGATCACGACGCATCCGGGATCGGCCCACGGCGTCTCCACTTCGTCAGAGGACGGAACATCGACGGTGATGTTGCAACCCGGGGACAAGTACACGGTCGAGACGACGGTGACGTTACCCGAGGGGGCCGCAGGTGAGATGTACTTCCATGTCCATCTCAACGCGCACAACGACCGATCACCGCGATTGTTCCCGTATCAGTCACGGATCGGGTTGAAGGAGTGGTATCCGGCCGACTCCGGGGCCAACGACGCGTGGCTCGACCATTTCAGCCGGTGGGCGTTCGAGGACCCGTCGGACAACGTCGCCTCGACGCCGCTGCCGGTGACTTATCGCGAAGCGGACCTCGAACTTGTCGGGATCGAAGTGTCTGATACCGCGCGGTCGGGGGAAACCGTTTCGGTAACC
Source organism: Pirellulaceae bacterium (assembly GCA_041685355.1). Classification (GTDB taxonomy): domain Bacteria; phylum Planctomycetota; class Planctomycetia; order Pirellulales; family Pirellulaceae; genus JAWLFY01. The sequence goes on from JAWLFY010000008.1 coordinate 35,496, forward strand.
TACACGGTCATGAACGCGGGTGCGCGGGCGACCCGGGTCGCCGCGTGGACCGACCGCTTGTTCCTTTCCCGCGACGCGTCGCTCGATCACGCTGACCACCAATTGGGGGTGGTGAGTCACGTCGGCGAGTTGGCGCCGGGGGAATCGTATACGCGAAGTCTCGATGTCCGATTGCCGGACGGGATCGAGGGCGAGTTTCACCTGATCGTATTCGCCGATTCGGCGGCCCAACAGGACCGGGCCCGCCGTCCGAGCGACATCGGGTACCGGCTGGTTGGGCTCGAGTTCGAGTTGCCGGGGAGTCTCGCGCCGTGGGATCTGGCGTCGGTCGCCTGGCGCGAAGCGGCGCGCGGTCGGGTGAAGGAGTTTCTCGACGAAGGGAACAACCTTGGCGTCGTCTCGCTACCGATCGCGTTGGGTGCGGTGCCCGATTTGCAAGTGGTCAACCTCGTGGCTCCGACGCGGGCGACACGAGCGCAAGAGTTCGAAGTGACTTACACGGTCGAGAATCGTGGTGACGACACGGTCGCGGGACAAACGGAGTGGGCAGACCACGTCTATCTGTCGCGTGATCGGCTGCTCGATCTAGGTTCCGACGTGTTCCTCGGTTCGGTGACTCGTGAAGGGGGCTTGGCCGCGGGGGCGAGCGACACACGGACGGAGACGTTCGCGCTCCCGAACGATTTGCTCGGACCGTATTACGTGTTCGCCATCACGGACCCGGATCGGGTGCGTCCCGAAGGGGATGTCTTTGAGGGGGATCGGGAGCGGAACAACGATCTTTCCAGCGATGTTCCGATGCTGATCGAGTTGCCCGATCCGGTGGATCTCCAAGTGACCGTCGGTTCCACGCCGGCGAACGTATCGGTCGGGCAACCGCTGGTACTCGAGTGGGTCGTGAGGAATCACGGCGAGCACGCGGTCACCGGCCGTTGGTCGGACACGGTCTATTTGTCGACGGATCCCCGGTGGGACCGAGGGGACGCCACCGTCGGTCGCGTCGAATTTCGGGGGACGCTCGCGGCGGGTGAAAGCTATGTGTCAACGTTGGACGCCGTGACGCCGGCGGTCACGCCGGGGAGTTACCGGGCGATCGTTCGTACCGATATCCATGACCAGGTCTACGAGGGCGATCGGTCCGATAACAACGCGTCGGCGTCGGCCAGCACGATCGACGTCGCGGTACCCGAGTTGCTGTTGGGCGAACCGACGCAGCTGACGATCGCGGGGGGCGACGAACTGCTGTACGAGATTCATGTTCCCGCCGGCCGGACGTTGCGGGTTCGCTGGAGTGGTTCCGACGACGTCGTGCCGACGGAGATGTTTCTGCGGCACGGGTCGGCGCCGACTTCGGTCATCCACGATGCCGCGGGGCAAGCCGTGGGCCTCATGGGGATGGTCGCGAGGGTGCCGTCGACCGAGCCTGGGAGCTACTACTTACGGGTGCGCGGTTTCGAGACGGCGGTCGGCGAGACGCCGACCGCGGACGGGACAGCGAAGCAAACGGGCAGGCTTCTCGCCGAGCTGTTGCCGTTGATGATCGATGACGTCAGCGCCGATTTTGGGGGCGACACCGGACGAGTGACCGTGACGGTCCGGGGTGCTGGCTTCCATCCCGACGCGATCGTCAAACTGGTCCGTCCCGGATTCGCGGCGTTCACCCCAGCTGCCGCCCACTTCGTCGACGCGACGGAGATGCGAGCGACGTTCGATTGGGAGGACGCCGCGGGCGGGTTGTACGACGTGCAGGTGATTCAACCAGGCGACCCGGTGGTAACGGTTCCCTATCGGTTTCAAGTCGAGCCGACGATCGAGCCCGAGGTGACGGTGGGCATCGGCGGCCCGCGTTATCTGTTTGCCGGTGACGCCGGGGCGTACGGGATCGCCTTGCAGAATCACGGAAACGTCGACGCGCCGTATGTCCGTTTCGACGCGGGCGTCCCGGCGCTCGGGATCAACGCGAACGTTTATAACCTGCCGTTCACGCACTTCACGAGCAACCTGCGCGGAGCACCGAGCGGGGAAGCATCGATCCCGTGGGCGGAGCTCGATTCGGCGGCGAATCGCGACGGACACTGGACCGCGGACGGGTTCGCGTTCGACGTGGATGCCGACGGATATGCGGGAATGACGTTTCAAGTCGAAACGTATCCGGGGCTGCGAGAACTTCACGACCGGGCATGGGAGGCGCTCAAGGCGAAGCTTTACGACGCGTTTCCCGAGCACGCCGCGACCGATCTCTTGGCCGGCGGTCCCGAAGCGCTCGACGCGATCTTTCCCGGCTTGACGGTGATCTGGCAAACGTTCGGCGCGATTCCCGATTGGGTGACGGTGCCGCTGATCCCGTTCGAGTTCCATGTCGTCGCGTCCGCGACGTCGATGACGCACGAGGAATACGTCGCGGACGCGTTACGGGAGGCAGATCACGTCCGCCGGGCGATCCTTCGCGATACGAACGCACCGCCCGTTCTCGTTCACCTGGCGGCTGACCCCGAGCGATGGGAGACACTCTACCGGACGTTCTTGAAAGAGTCCGGCTGGTTGGTCGCGGAGGACGCGATCCCCGCGGTACGACGTGATCCGGAACTCGTGAGCCAACTGGCGATGCTCGCCGGGGCGGTCGCGAGTGGACCGATAAGGGACGATTCGGCAGGGACCGGTTCGGGATCCGGCGTCGTTGAGATCGTGTTCCATGGCGACGCCGGACAACTTTTTGAGCAGGTCCGCCGATGGTACGGCCACGACGTGGGTCGGCTCGCCGAGACCGACGCGAATGCGCCTCGATTCACCGCTGACTCCCTCTCTGGGTTTGGTCTCCTCGATAACCCGAACCCCGTTGCCCGGATGCCGCGGTTCGAATCGCTCGACTTGGGGCTCCAGCGGGCGACCCATTTTCAGACGATGAAGGTCTACGTCCCGTGGGTGCCTTTCGAGCGACGGGGGCGGGGGATCCCGGCCGATTATCAAGTCGACGGGATCGTGTTGAACGACGACCGGCCGTTCTTCCCGTTAAACCTGGGGGACGAGTTCGACCAATCACGAAGGCCGGAGGAGAGGGCTTCGAACAACGGGGCTTCGATGGTCGGGCCGTTCGCGTTGGAGACCGGCGGCTTCTTGCCCGCCGGGGAACCGCTGCCGTTCACGGTCCATTTTCAGAACGCCCCGTCGAGCCCTCGGGATTCGAATCAAGTTCGTGTCGTCGTTCCGTTGGACGAGGCGTTCGATCCCCAAACGTTTCGCTTGGGTGAGATCCGCGTCGGTGAGTTAGTCATCCGAGTCCCTCCGGGGCGGAGCCATTTCCAGGGTGACTTTGAGTTGGCGGGGACGCTCGGTTTCGACGTTCGGGTCAGTGCGGGAATCGACCAGCGATCGGGGCATGCGACTTGGTTGATCGAGGCGATCGACCCGATGACGGGTGAGCGGTTCTTAGGTTCCGACGGGGGGCTGTTGCCGGCGAACGACGCGCTGGGTCATGGCGCCGGGTTCGTTCGCTATCGCGTCGAACTCCGGGAAACACTGGACAGCGGGACCGAGATCGCCGCCGGCGCGTCGGTCCGCCTGGACAACGCACCGGGCGAGCGAACCGAACCGCTCCGCTACGTCGCCGATGTGGACCCACCGACGAGTTCGCTGAACGTCGCGCCGGTCGGCTCGAACGGGGCGTCTCGGGTGAGTTGGGAAGTGACGGACGAACCGAGCGGATCGGGGTTTCGACACGTTTCGCTCTATGTCTCGGGAAACGACGGCGAGTTTCGTCTCTGGCAACGCCAATTGGCCGACGCATCGGGGACCGCGACGTTCCCGGGTCAGCCCGGCGGGGACGTCCGGTTTCTAGCGATCGCGAGCGACCGGGCCGGGAACCGTGAACTCCCGCCACCGGGGATTTTCCTCCCGAGTGACGGGTCACGATCGCCGTTCGGTCCGCAGCCAGAATCGTCGGGCATCGAGTCGCCACGAGGCTTGCCTTCTTCGAGCGATCCCCCGTCGGATCCCGTTCACCCGATCTTTACCCGCGCGGTGCAAGCGATACCGTCGTCATCCGATCCGGCCTCTCTGTCGGAGTTCGCGTCGGCGGTGCGGCCGTTCGTGACGCGATCGATGGCGAGCGGCTTTGTTTCGAGCGGAGCGGGTATCGGGCCGATCGCGATCGCCGAAACGTCTCAGGGCGACATCTTGGTCAGCGGCGGCGAAGCGAGGAACGAGATTTTTCGGCTGGGAGACGACGGGGGCGTTGTCGGTGACGCCTGGGCGACGCTTCCGTTTCCGATTCATGACTTGCGGTTCGACTTGGAGGGGCGATTGTGGGCGACGACCGGTGGCGGGCCGTTATTGCGGTTGTCTCCCGACGACGGGTCGGTTCTCGGCACGTTCGGCGACGGGCTCACGTTGGGTCTCGCCGTGGATCCGAACTCGGGCCAAATCGCGGTCGGTTCGCGGCACGGGGTGGAGCGGTTCGATCCCGCTACCGAGTCGTTCTCTCGACTTAGCCGGGACCGAGATCTGCGGGTTGGGAGCTTGGCGTACGACGGGGATGGCGTCCTGTGGGGCGTTCGGTGGCCGCAGCGTGACACGGTTGTTCGGTTGGAAGCTTCCGGCCGTGCGGTCGAGATGCAGGAGTTCAACGAGCCGATCGATTCGATCGCGTTCGGCCAGCCCGGTACCGAACTGGAGGGGCTGCTGTTCGTTTCCCATCCCGGCGCCGACCACACACGAAGCGATTCGGATTCGGATGATGAGCGAGTCGGTGTGTCGATGATCGACGTTGTCTCGAATCGACGTGTCGCGATCGCGCGGGGCGGGACGCGAGCGGATCGGATCCTCGCGACGTCGGACGGTCGCGTGTTGGTGAGTCAGTCGTCCCAGGTCGACCAACTGAGCCCGATCGTCGCGCCGCAAATTGTGGCAACGAACCCGCCTGACCAAAGTGTTGCGTCGATCCCGCTCGGACGCTTGAGTGTTACTTTCAGCGAGACGATGTGGACCGCGGGGGATACCGCGATCGGCTCGGTCATCGATCCGGCGCTCTACACGTTGACGTCGGATGATGGGACCGCGGTCGCGATCCGTGATGTGACCTACGACGACGATTCGAGGACGGCGTATCTATTCAGCGAGGCGTTGGGTATCGGCGACTACACGCTGACGGTCGCGGGGACGCTCCGCAGCGACGACGGGTTCCCACTGGAGAGCGATTTCGAGTTTGCGTTTCAAACGGTACGTGACTTCGCCGGATTGGTCGACGTTCGTCTCAACGGAACCCGGATCGATCGACAAGCCGAAACGGTCAGCTACGAGGCCGAGGTGACCAACATCGGCGATCGCAAGTTATGGGTACCGATGTTCCTGACGCTCACGGGCGACGAGCGCGACGTGGGTCGACCGGCGGATGCTCTTGACCGTGACGGCGATGGCCGATGGATCGTGAGTCTCGATGCACCGTCTGACAACGGCACCCGATTGAAGCCGGGCGAATCGACGACCGCGACCACGTTGCAGTTGCTGGCCCCCGAATCGGGTCCGACCGATTTTTGGCACGGGTTTGCGGGCACGGTCGCCGACGTTCGGGGGATCGAGTTCGTGAGCGAGCCGCCGACCGACGTTGTGGCGGGCGAGACGTATCGATACGACGCGACCGTTTCGGCCGATGGGGAAAACGCGAGTTATTTTCGACTCGCACAAGGCCCGGATGGGATGACCGTGGATCCCGCCGGCGGGACGGTGATGTGGCCGACGTCGGAGGATTCCCCGCAGCGGACCGACGTCGTGTTGCAGGTGTTAGGCGATCGCGGCGGGTGGGCCGAAACGGCTTGGACGGTCCAGGTTACCGGCGGAAACCGAGCCCCTCGGTTCCTGTCCGTTCCGGACGACATCGTGTCGCAGGAGGCGGAGCGGGTGGAACGTTCGATTGACGTCTTCGATCCCGACGGGGATTCGGTTCGAGTTCGCATCGAAGGCTTTCCGCCGGGGGCGACTTTCGATCCGGTCACGGGCGCGCTCGCGTGGGAACCGGTGCCGGGAGCCGCAGGGAGCTACCACGAGATCACGGTTTTCGCGACGGACGGGGTGAACACGGTCTCTCACGGGTTCGACTGGGTCGTCACGGCGTCGAGTCACGCGCCCCGTTTCGGGACACTCGCGCGTCCCACGCTCCGCGAAGGAGAACGTTGGGTGTACCAGATCCCGGCGACTTCCCAAGACCAACGCCCGCTGCGTTTTTCCAGCGGTTCGCTCCCGGACGGCGCGACGTTGCATTCGACCTCCGGTGAACTGCGATGGGACGTGGGCTACGCCTCGGCGGGCCAACACGTGATCCCGGTTACGGTCACGGCGGGCGATGACTCCGTCACGGTGGAGATCGTTGTCGAGGTGCTGGCCGGAAACGGCGTGCCACGGTTCGACCCGCTGGGAGAGTGGCTGATCGACGAGGGCCAATCGGTCACGATCGTCGCTTTCGCGTTCGACCCGGATCATCCCGACTTCCGATTGCCGGTCCGCTTGCCCGACGGAACGTTGGACCCACCGGGCGACGTGTCACCTGTCGCCTATGCGGCGGAGGGGCTCCCGGTTGGCGCCACGTTCGACCCGGAGACTGCGACGTTCCGTTGGACGCCCGACCATGACGCGGCGGGGCGGTACGAGGTAACGTTCGTCGCGACCGACGACGGCGACGGGACCGGCAGCCCGGTGACGACAAGGGGCACGGCGACGATTCTCGTCCGCGATGTCAATCGCTCTCCCGTGATCACGCCGCTTCAGAACTTCTTGTTGGAACGGCATCGGGCGGTGACGATCCCGGTCGCCGCGGCCGACCCCGACGGCGACCCGATGACGTTGTCGGCCGCGACTGCCGCCAGCGGTTTGCCACTCCCTGATTTCATGACGTTTACCGACCACGGGAACGGGACGGGCGCGTTTCATGTCGAAGCCGGCTTCGGACATCGCGGCGACCATGTTGTCACGTTGTTCGCGAGCGATCTCGATTCGGCAGGGAATGCCAAGTCGACGCCGGACACGGCCGAGTTCGTGATCACCGTCACGTCGGCGAACGAGCCGCCGAGATTGACGCCGATCGCTTCACGCGTCGTCGTTCCGGGAACGCCGGTGGTGGTCGACGTCACCGCATCGGACCTGGATGGCGAGACGCTTCGCTTCGACGTCGACGGGCTGCCGGATCTGGCGGAGTTCGTTTCGTTTCCTGATGAGAACCGGCTCCGCATCCTGTGGACGCCGAGTCTTGCCGACATCGGCGTTCACGACGTCAGCGTGGTCGTCACGGACACGGGAAACGGACAGCCCGGACGCGCTCTGGCCGATGCGATGTCGTTCCGGTTGACCGTCCGCGAAACGAACAGAGAGCCTGAATTATCGCTTCCGGCGATCATCGAAGTGGCCGAGGGGGATTTCATCACGACATCGCTTTCGGCGAATGACCCCGACGGCGACCCGCTCTACTGGACGGCGGAGAACTTACCCCCGGGCGCTTCGGTCGACCGAGCGACGGGGACGTTTCAGTTCTCACCGACACACGGGCAGGCGGGAGAGTGGTCGATTCCGATCATCGTGTCGGACGGGATGTCGATGATCGAGTTGCCGCTATCCGTGCGGGTCTTGCCCGCCAATCGGGCCCCGCGGATCGCTTCTCCGGGATCGCAACTCGGGCTTGAGGGGCGACCGATCGAGTTTCACCTGGTTGGGACCGACCCCGATGGCGACGCGACCGTGTGGGCCAGCGAAGGGCTTCCATCCGGGGCGGAGTTCGACACCGTCGACGGCCGGTTTCGCTGGACACCGACGCATCAGCAATCCGGTTCGTACGAGATCGTTTGGACGCTCCGTGACGCGGAAGGCTTGTCGGACTCGGTGACCGTCCCGATCGTTGTCGAAGACGTGAATCGGCCGCCGGACGTTGAATCCACGCGACACCAGGTGGTCGTCGGGGAACTCATGGACTTCACGATCCGCGCGCGCGATCCCGATCTGGGGGACGTGCTTTCGTTCGAAGCTCACGGGCTTCCAACCGGTGCGACGCTTGACCCCTCGACCGGTCGCATCCGATGGATCCCGACCCCGAACCAGTTAGGCAAAACGCTTGTCGACGTTCGGGTCCGTGACGCTATGACGGAAGGGGCGGCCACGATCATGATCCGTTCGACGGCGCTTCCCGAGACGCCCGACGTGCGGATCGTCGCCACGCCGAGCGATGCAGTCGTCCCGGGGGAGGCGATCAACGTACAAGTGATCGCGGATGCTTACTCGGATGTCGACGCCATCAGCCTGCGACTCGACGGCGAACCGGTCACGCTCGACGAGCGGGGTGTCGTCGGGTTGACCGCGACGACGCCGGGCCGGCATGTACTGCAAGCCACGGCGACCGACGTCGACGGCTTGACGGGATCGACGACTTGGACATGGAAGGTTCGCGATCCCGAAGATACGACGGCGGCGGAGATCGGGATCACATCGTTGCTCGCCGAGAGTCGGATATCGACCCCGCGTGACGTTCGCGGATTTGTACGAGACTCGAATCTCGATTGGTGGCGTCTGACGCTGCACCCCGTCATCTCGACCGAAACGATGCTCGCGGCATCGGCCGGGGCTCACGCCAACGGAATCGTGCTCGGAGAGGGGACGCGAACCGGGGATGAGATGGCGCTCGGAAGAATCGATCCGAGCCAGATTTCGCCCGGGTTCTATGAGATACGGTTCGTCGCGGAAGACATCGCGGGTCGTCGTTCGGCCGAAACGGTTGCGGTCGAAGTGTTGGCGAACGACACACCACGTGGCGTTTGGCCGGAAGAGATTGATCAAACGTTGATAGTGGGGGGTGAGGAGTTCACGATCGGCCGCCGGTTCGACCGATTGACGCCGAATGACCAAGGTTCGTTCGGCGACGCTTGGCGGATGACACTTACCGATGTCGCGTTGCGGACGTCCGTGCCGTCAACCGGCCACGAGGCGTTCGGCGTGTTTCGTCCGCTAGGCGACGGCGACCGCGTGCATCTGACGACGCCGGACGGCCGGCGTGTCGGATTTGAGTTCACCCCGATCCCGATCGAACCGACGGGGCATGATCAAGACGCCAGGTTCTATCGACCGGCGTGGGTGGCGGATTCGGGTGTTCCACACACGCTCGATTCGATCGACGCGGTCTTGGTTCGCGGCCGTGGCGGTTACTTCGAATTGTCGACCGGGCGTCCGTACCATCCGGCTGATCGCTCGTACGGTCGTGAGGCGTATCGGCTGACCCGCCCTGACGGTTCGGTGGACGTGATCGACGGTCTCGGCATGATGATCCGACGGGAGTTTCCGAGCGGCCTCGCGTTGGAACTGACCGAGAGTGGCGTATGGCTGGGTGGGGAATCGGTCGTCCGTTGGGCGCGAGACGAGGCGGGGCGAATCGTGCACGTCGTGAACAACGACGGCGGAGAAACGGAGTATCGCTACGACGCCCATGCACGGCTCATCGAAGTCATCGATCGGGCATCGGAGAGTTCGGTTCGATACGGATACGTCGGGACACAACCGTCTCGATTGGCGGTTTCGGTGCGATCCGACGGCGGTGGCACCGCGTTTTTGGACGAGGCGACATCGGGAGACGATCGATTGTTTCCGTTGTCCGGCGACTTGGGGCATCCGTCGGAGTTTGATGGCGTGGTGATCGGCGCGGAACTCGCCTCGGGAGAGTCGCACGGTTACGCGTTCACGATCGACGACAACGACCTCGCGGCAACGCCGGACGGGGCGATCGTCGTCCGCGTCGGGATTGAACCGTCGCGGAGTCGTCTGCTGCCCGCGATGCCTCGTGTGGCGGGGCTGACCCCGATCGTACAAACCCTCGACGGGAATCGTCGTGAGGCACATTTCTTGGTTGACCGGCCCGGGACGCATTTGTTGTCGGTTGGCGGTACCGGGAATCGTGATCGGGGAGGATACCGGCTGTCGTGGGACGTGGTCGGCCCCGGAGACGTGGTCGGCCGTGGAGACGTGGTCGGCCGTGGAGACGTGGTCGGCCGTGGAGACGTGGTCGGCCCCGGGGATGTGGTCGGCCCCGGGGATGTGGTCGGCCCCGGGGATGTGGTACGGGATACGAAAACTCGCGAGCCGGAGGGTCGCGCGGTCCCGGCGACGTCGGGATCCGGGGTCGATTTTGCCCGTGAGTTGGGTGACGTCATGTCGAGACCGGCACTGTCCATCCGCGTTTCAAATCGGACAGGCGAACCGCTCGATGACCCACCGGCACCGCCGCCTCCTTTGTCGGGCGTACGAACGCTTGCGCCGGTGGCGGGAGCGACGTTCGGCATTCGGGATCCGGATTTCGAGGCGAAGGGTAAGGGGTGGACGACGTCCGGCGAGGTGCGATTCGTCGACGGGGCCGCGGTGCTTGACGAATCGGACGGCGGCCGATCATCGCTTCGGCAGGCGGTCTTCGTACCTGACGGCGCTCAGGTGCTCCGGTTCGTGATTCGCGGGATGGAGCTGGGACAGGAAGCGGGACGGGTGCCCGACGCGTTCGCGCTGGGGCTCTTCGACGCGACCACCATGACGCCGATCGGTGGTGCCGCGGACGCCGATCAAAGCGATTCGTTGTTGACCATTCAGCACGACGGCAGTTATCTCGCCGCCGCGGGGGTTTCGGTCGATGGGAACGTGACCGAGTCGGGTGGACTCGATGGGCTCTCGGCGTGGTCCGCACAGGTCGATCTCGACGAGGTCACGCCGGGGACGCTGGCGATCGTGTCGTTCGACCTTGTCGGGTTCGGGGATGCGTCAAGTCGAGTGGTCATCGATCATGTGGGGTTCGGCGACTCGACGCGACCAATTCCGGTCGCGGTCGCGGATGGGGTAACGACCTCCGAGGACACGCCGGTGGAGATACCGGTGTTGGCGAACGATCAAGCCGGTGATTTCCCGCTCGATCCGGCCTCGGTTCGGATCGAGACGCACCCGCTTCACGGCGAGATCGACATCGATCCTGATTCGGGCATGATCCGCTACATCCCGGATGACGATTTCGCCGGAGTCGACTCGTTTTCCTACCAAGTCGCGAATACTTCGGGGAAACGATCGACGCCCGCGCTCGTGGAACTCGAGATCGCCCCCGTTTCCGATCCGCCCGAGCTGATCACGGCCGCCACGCGGGGTGACCAAGACATCCCGTTGCCGCTGTCGATCGCGGCGAACACGACCGATGTCGACGGCTCGGAATCGCTGTGGTTGACGATCGAGAACGTCCCGGGGGGCGGCACCCTGTCCGGCGGAATCCAGATCGCCGGGGGACGATATCAGCTCGCACCGGATGCGCTCGAGGGGCTGACGATGACGCCGCCTTCGGGGTGGACCGGTCAGACGGAGCTGATCGTTCACGCAACGGCGAAGGACGGTGAGGCAGTTCCGGCGACGGTTTCGACTTCGCTTTCCGTTGTGGTCGATCCGGTGTTGACGCATCCGCTCTCGATCGACGCGTTCGTGGTAAACGACGGGGAGAAACAGCGATCGTTGCTCCGAACGGTGTCGGTTCGGTTTAATCAAGACGTCGAGATCATTGATCCGTCGTCGGACGTTCGAATCGTCCGGGACGGTGTCGAGCTCGCTCGCATCGCACCGGAGCGGTATGACTACGACGCCGCGACTCACACGTTGACCGTCGATCTGGATGGCGTCGCGATGAACGACGGGGAGTACGCGTTGAGCATTCGGGCGTCGGGCGTCGTCGCGGCCCGAAACCGTTCGGTGACCCTTGCAAGTGGTCCGCTGTTCTCGGGAGCAACGGTTCGGCTCCCGTTTCATCGGTTGCTCGGCGACCTGACCGGAGACAACCGAATCGATAGCGACGATTGGGCGTTGATCAGCGAGCACTACGGTTCGGCCGAAGGCGACCCACGGTACTGGCGAGTCGCGGACTTGAACGACGACGGCTTGGTCGACCGTGGGGAGTACTTTACGTGGATCAATCGCCGTGGACGTACGGCGGATACCCAAGGCCCGATCGTGATCGCGGCGATCAGCCCGCCCGGAAACGGGGTCGCGTTAGTTGATGCGTATCCGTCAGGGTCTCGCTTGATCGGTGCGCTCGGCGATCTGAGCGAGATCGGATCGGTCATCGTCACACCGGAAGGCGGCTCGCCGGTCGACGTGTCGGCACGGTTGACATCCGATGCGTCGTTTGAGATCGGACTCGACGAACTGTTTGACGAAGCCGGGATGGTTCTGGGGGATGGAGATTATCGACTGACGGTTAAGGGATCCGATGTGTTCGGCAACGAAGCGGATCCTTTCGAACTGCCATTCGCGATCGACGACACGCCGCCGCCCCGTCCGTCACGGCCAACGGTTGTCAACGCGGATGGAGCGTCCGCGACCGGAGAGGTGATCGGAACGAACCGGTTCGTGATCCGTGTCGAAACGACCGAAGGGCAGGCAGCCGAAGAGACGATCGTTCGGCTAAACCGTGACGGACAAGAGATCGGCTTAGCGGTGGCGGATGGTGACGCCGACTTCGAGGTCGATCTTGGGGCGTTGGGGGATGGCGAATACCGGTTCACCGCGACGGCGGAAGACCCGGTCGGCAACCGCAGCCCGGTGAGTGACCCGTTCACGGTTGTCGTCGACGTCACCCCGCCGGCGATTCACGACGTCGACCTCTCTGCCGCGACCGACACGGGAATTCGAGGCGACCGCACGACGTCGGCCCCGGTGGTCACGATCGTCGGGGATACCGAGCCGGGGGCGAGGGTCACGTTGGACACGACGGGGCAGTCGACGTTCGCCGGTGCCGACGGCGGGTTCACGTTCTCGGGAGTCGAACTTCCGTTCGGAACGACTCGATTCCCGGTGTCCGCCGCCGATGCGGTTGGGAACGAGCGTACTCGTCTCCTGACACTGTCGCGACCGAAGCCGGAATCCGACCCGCCCGTGTTGGCTGTTCGCCTGGCCAACGATTCCGGCTTGTCGCCGGTCGATCGGCTCACACACGATCCCGCGATCGCGGGTGCGGTCGATGACGAATCTGGGGTCGCGGTGTTGGAAGCTTCGATCAACGGAGGCGTCTACTTTGACATCACGAACGGGTTGCAAGCCGAGTCGTTTCGGATCAGCCGGTGGCAACTTGAAACCGCACGGGGCAAGAAGTTACCGGAGGGCGGTTTGACGATCGCGTTGATCGCGGAGGATGTCCATGGGAACCGTTCGGACCCGGTTTCGCTTTCGTTCGAGCTCGATTCGACGCCGCCTGCACGGCCCGAGACTCCTCAAATGGGTCGGCCTTCGGATTTGACGGTTGCGACGACCGCGATGCGTCGACCGCAAGTCATGTTGACGGCCGAAACCGAAGGTCGGCTGGACGTTCGCGTCGGTGGGAAGCACGAAACTTCGTTGCTGGTTCCGCGTGGGGAAACCGAGGTGACGTTAGGCGAATTGGTGGAGGGGACGTATCAGATCGACGCGACCTTGACCGATCAGGCGGGGAACGTGAGCGATCCTTCCCTGCCGCTGGAACTCATCGTTGATCTCACGCCACCAGAAGTTTTTGACCTGCAGATCGAATCGGAGCCTTCAGGGTCGGACCTGGCGAAGCTTCACGGGGCGACCGAACCGCACGCGTCGGTAACCGTTTTTCGAGGCGTCGACGGACAGACTGCGGTCGCGGCATCATCTGCTGACGGAACCGGCGAGTTCGTTGTCAGCGAGATTCCGCTTCGGGATCGCAACAACTTGTTCCGTATCGTCGTGACGGATCAAGCCGGGAACGAACGCGAGGTCGAGTTTGAATCTTCGATCAACGCGGCCGATCGCTCCGCGCCGACGATCGCCCTCACGCTCGACGGCGTGTCGGTCGACGAGCCAACGCACGGATCACTCGCCGTGACCGCGGACCCGTCGATCCGCGGTGTGGTGGACGACGCAAGTCGGATCGTTCAGTTTCGGCTCGGCGTCAACGACGGGCCGCTGGTCGACGCGCTCGGGTCGTTGCACGGCCAGACCTTCGAGTTCGACCGTGCGGCGCTCGAGGCGATCGTGGGCGGAACGATCCCGGACGGCCCCACACGAGTCCGATTCCAAGCTACGGACGAACGGTTTCATGTGTCACCGGTCGTGGAGCTGAGTTTTGATCTCGATGCGACCCCGCCAGCGCCACCGACGTCCCTTCGCTTGGCGGCGGAATCGGATACCGGCATCCCCGGCGACGGAGTTACCGCGGCCGAAGTGTTGACCCTCGACACCAGGGCGGACGACGCCAACGAAGTCATTCTGTACGCCGACGGGAAGGTGGTTGCGCGGGCCGAGGCGTCCTCGGAGACGACGTTTCATATCGCGGTCGGTGAGGGCCGGCAACGGTATGTCGCTCAAAGTGTAGATCGTGCCGGGAATCGGAGCCCGTTCACGGCACCGCTTGTCGTTACCGTCGATCGGTCGACGCCTTCGGCGACGACGGGATCGGAATCGACGTCTCAGCGCGTCGGCCTCGGAGACGCGGGCTTACGTAGCGATTCGCCGACCATCGATCTGGTCGGGACGACCGAGCCGGGTGCGTCGGTGACACTTGTGGGGGGCAGTGCGTTTACGACGGCGGACGCGTTCGGGGATTACCGATTACGCGACGTGACGTTGGATCCTGGCGAAAACCAGATCGAGCTTCGTTTCGTCGATGTGGCGGGGAACTCGGCGTCCTTGAACGAGACGATCCGCTTCGTTGATGATTCGCCACCGGCGGTCTTCGTCGCGCTGCTGAACGACACGGGAAGGGATCCGGACGACCGATTGACGTCCGACCCGACCCTCGTGGGTCGGATCGAGGATGTCTCGGGAATCGAGCACGCGAGTGTTTCGATCAACGGTTCGCCATGGGCCGAAATCACGGATTTGCTCGACGGTGGCGGCTTTCGGTTCGACGAGTCCGTCTTTCAACAGACGATCGGAACCGTGCCGGCCGATGGACGCTACGTCGTCGCGGTTCGTGCCTCCGATCCGCTGGGTCACGAGACGGAGACCGGATTTGCGTTTGACCTCGATCGGGTCTCTCCTGCTGTGACGCATTCGCCCGATCTGGTGACGTCGAGCGACAGCGGGTTCGACGCGTTCGACGACGTGACGAACGTTCGTGAGCCTGCCGTTCGGATGTTTGCCGAACGAGGTGCCGAAGTGACGTTCCGGCTAAACGGTGCCGAACTGACACGGGTCCGATCGACGGGATCGGCGCGGGCCACCCTGCCCGCGTTGGCGGACGGTACCCATCATGTTACGGCGACCTTGGAGGACCTTGCGGGGAATCGTTCCGAGATTTCCGAGGTGTTGACCATCGAAGTCGATACAACGGCTCCTTGGATCGACGAACTTTCGCTCGCCCCGATCCACCACATCGCGGCCGACGAATCGCGGACACCGGACGCCGTCGTGACCGTGTTGGGGACTGCCGAACCAAGCACCCGCGTCACGTTGGCCCCTGGAAACTGGACCGCGACGGCGTCGGACGACGGGGCGTTCGCGTTGGAGGTCGGGCTTGGTGTTGGGCGAAACGCGTTCGAGGTCATCGTCGAGGACCGTGCGGGAAATCGGACGACGGGCGACTGGACGGTCATCCGCGAACCGGATGACGTGACGGGAAACGAAGGACCTTGGCTACCGGTCGATGACGTGATGGCGGTCGCCGCGCGGGTGGGGAGGAGTTCGAGGAGTCTGCTCGCCAATGATCCCGATCCGGGACGGTTGAACGGCGAGCCTTGGTTCCGGGCGGTCTCGGAGACGGTTGTCACCGAGCGAGGTGCGACGGTCACGATCACGGCGGACGGTTACTTCGAGTACGAGGGCAACTCGATCGACGCGTTCCGAGCGTTGGGTGAGGGCGAGACGGGATGGGACCGTTTCAGTTATCGGGTCGAGGGCGGGACGGGGACCGGAACGATCACGTCCGCCGCCGTGACGCTCGACGTGGTCGGTGTCAACGACCGCCCCGATGCGTTCGATGACGCGTATGGGATCGTCGCCGCCGACGATCGGCTTGTCGTGGGCGCAGGCGAGGGGCCTTTGGCGAACGATTCCGACCCGGACACGACGGACTTTCTTCTGGTCGACACGGTTCGTTCCGATTCGGTCAGTGAGGCCGGAGGGATCGTGACACTTCGCCCCGACGGGAGTTTCGATTTTGACCCGAATGGCGCCTTTGATGACCTGGTCGAGGGCGACGTCGCGACTGACCGTTTTCGCTATGTCGTGATCGATTCGTTCGGGGCGCGTTCCGAGGCGTACGTGGAGGTTCGGATCGTCGGGGTCGACGATGCCCCGATCGCCGGCGACGACGGCATCGAACGTGGTTACTGGACCGTCGCGTCTCAGTCGATCGTTGTTCCGTCGGAGCGGGGCGTGTTGGCCAACGATCGGGACCCGGACGCGGGAAGCGGCGACCTCCTCGAAGCGGCATTCGACGGATATTCGGAATTGGGGGCGCGGGTGATCGTCGATGTCGATGGCGGGTTTTCGTACGACCCGAGCGGGTCGACCACGCTCCAGCAATTCTCGGCGGAGGGCGTCGATGTCGTCGACCGCTTCGAATACACGCTGCGAAACGTCACCGGGTCAGTCGCTGGCACGTCGGCATCCGCTCCGACGGGCCCTGAAGGAGAACCGTCGCCGCTACCGGCCCGGGACGCGACGGGGGTGGTGGAGATCGTGCTCCGCTCTGGGCCCTCCACTTATTCGTTCGACCTGGTCGCCGACGGGTTCGAATCGATCGGACGCGGGCCGTCAATCAACAACCACGGCGCGGTCGCGTTCCGTGGGACGACCGACGGGGTCGACTCGCTGTACGTCTGGAACGAGGGCGTCGGGATGCGAACGCTGATCAGCCCCGAATTGACCGACGGTTTTCTGCCGCGGCGCGGTCCGGTCGATACGGTTCCGATGTCGCGAATCGATGGGAGCGTCCAGATCAACGACGAGGGTCAGGTGATCGCGCAGCGGCAGATGAACGCGAAGGGGTTGATGGGCGTGCTTCCGATGGGGACGCCGGTGTTGAACGAGGCCGACCTGCTGCTTTCGTACGCGGAATTGTGGGACGCCGGGGCGATGCTCGACGGGGAAGGCTATCGGTTGCCCCGGCAAATCGCGGTCGGGGACTCGGGACTCGCCGCGGCCGGGCTCCGTTGGGGCGACCCTTTCCTGATGGACTTACAGGTATCCGCCCTCAGCGGCGTGATGAAAGGGGTTGTCGGCGTCACGGCGACGTCCCAGTACACCTTGGTCCCTCGCGTATGGCTCACCGATCCGATTTGGGCCGGCGTCTATTTTTCGCCGGTTAATCCCGTTTGGAACGTGTTCCAGGAGCCCGGTTCGATCGACACCGACGTGTTGAATTCGGTCGCACTGGCGACCTCGCTAGCACCGATTTACCTGCCGCAGATCTATGTCACGCCGTTTGACGCCGTGATGCGCGGGGTATCGGTCAATAACGCTGGGCAGGTGCTTTTCTCTTCGCAAACTAACAACGCGGAAATCGACGCCGGTCTTCAGCTGGTCACCTACGGTCACGATGGCAAACCGTACAAGAACGCGCCGATATCGCGTCCGATCCCCGCTCCGCGTCTGGCGGATTCCGGCGACGGCGTGTTCGTCGACGACGGTGCGTTGATGTCGGTGACTTTCGACGGCGAGATTCGCGATCTCGGCTTGCAAAGCATTGCGGAAACGGCCGCGATTAGCGACTCGGGGGTCATCGCGGCGGCCGCGGACGGTCCGGCCGGGCGTGGAATCTATGTCGTTGACCCGGCGTCGGGTCATTGGCGGAAGGTCGTCGGTGAATCGGGCGACGGTTCGCTCGACCCGAACGAGGTCGACGTGGACGGGGAAGACGTCGGCGGCGTCTATCGGTTGCTCGACGGCCCGATCGGGATCAACGGTCCCAGCACGACCGATGCGCCTGGAACGCCCTACTTCACCGTCACGTTTATGGCCGCGGACTCGGAGGGAAACGAGGGGCTTCACTCGGCCCGCTTTCTCCCAACGACGATCGACGGATCGATCATGGAAACGGCCAACTTTCTGGGGCATAGCAAGATCGTCGATCTGGGAGAGATCCTTCCCGGCGTCGGTGTGGTCGAAGAGATCGCGGCCGCTGACATGATCAACCATTCCGGCCAAATCGTTTTTTGGGCCGGGGGTGCCGACGGGGAGAAACTGGTGCGGGCAACTCCACCGATTCACGCCCGCGGTGAGGTGATCTACGCGTTCGAGAACCGCCCGATCGAAGAGAACGAGACGCTCCGTCGTGACCGCGGGGCCGCCGTCGCTTCGTTCATCGCGGGAGATCCGCTCGCGACCTCCGATCAGTTTGTCGCCACGATTGACTTCGGCGACGGTCACCATGGCGAGGGGACCGTGCGACCCAAGATCGCGATCACCGACGCCGAGACGACGGTGCCGCTCACGTTCGAGGTGGTCGCCGACCACACCTACCGCCGCGAGGGTCCCTACGCGGTGACCGTCCATGTGACCGATACCAAGAACGAAAGCGGGGGCGTCGCGGTGTCGCTCGTGAACGTCGTCGACGTGGTGAGCGAAGAAGAGATCGCACGGTTGTCGCTGGAAGACGCCGGAGGACGCACGACGCCACCCGAGATCCGAAGCTTTTCTTTCCCCCGGCTCGCGGCATCCGAGCCCGGTGAGGGACCGGGCAACGCGTCGGAGGGAGCCGAACCTTCCGGACCGCCCCGATCGTTCGGGTTGACCACGGTCGTGCACCTCGACCGAAGTGCGGGAACCTACGAAGTCGCTTCGTTGGGTACTGCCGGCTTCTCATACCGGTTCGCGCTGGAGACAGGTGACGGCGAAGGAGTTGGCGAGCCGAGCGTTTCGCAACAGGCTAACGGGTCATCGGTCAACGTTCGACAGGTGATCGCCCGTGGTCAGCTCGATCCGGTCACCTTCTCGCCTGCGTCGTTCACCGTCGGGTCGTATGAAACGGCGTTTGACGGCGAGTTCGAGGTCAGTTCGGATGCCCGTTCCAGTTCGTCCGCCGAGGTCTCGGCGACCGAGATCGACGTGACAAGCGAGTTCGTCGATCAGAAACGTTTCGACGGCGAGTCGTTCGAATGGACTTTGACTTCGCAGAAGCGGTCCGAGTTCAAACAGTCCGGCGAGCGGTTACTCGATGCAAATCTGCAGGATCGACTCGACGGGATGATCGCGGGGACCGGAGGATCGTTGGTCGGCAATTTTGTGATCATCGGGAACGAGACGACCACCGACGCGCTACGCGAGTTCGGACCGATCGATCGTGAGCACTCCCGGGAACGGATCACAGAAACGTCGAGTCGCATCGACCATCGAGGGGGACGTAGCGAGTTTGCCTTTTCGCAGATCACCGAGACCGACACCACGTTCCGCTCCGAAGGGACGGTTTCGGATGACGCCTACGCCTTGTCAATGACGACCGAGATTCACGCGGTCCTTGCCGAACATCATGAGTCACACGGCTCGCGTGACGTCAGCCGTTCCGGATCGACCAGCACGACCGTGATCGCGGAAAAGTCCGGATCGACCGGCGGCGACACACCGTTCCATATCCTCTCGACCACGACCCGCGATTCGCTCAACTCACGGATCACGATCGATCAAGGACGCGTCGAAGATTCCGAAAGTCGCACGCTCGCGGCCTCGAGTTCGACCACCTCCGGTTCGGCACATACGGGGGCGTACCGGTTCGACGAGCAGGGAACGACGGAGAGTCGTGTCGAGACCATCACGAGCCAGGGTCCGGTCTCATCGGAGTCGACGGTCCTGCTCGATTCTGAGTCGACGACGTCGCGGTCAGGAAACCTGTATCAAGGGAGTTTTCAGGAATCTAGCTTTCGCGTCGACTCGAGCCGATCGGACGAGACCACCGCGAACCGGACGCAAGAGTCGTCGGTTGTCCGCGACGGGGCAATTCGCGTCGAGTCGGAGAGTGTCGGCAACCGAGTCACCGGTCAGTTTCATACGGAATCGAGAAAGACCACCGATTTGGTGACGACGACGCAGGTGACGAATCAGACGTCGTTCACCGACCGGCGCGACGAGAGCGAGATCGTCGAGATCTCCGAGCGATCGGGAAACGTGAAGTCGGGATCGTTCGAGTTTGCCGGTTCCCGTTTTCAGTCGACCGACGTGGAAGTCGCGACGGAGAACGGATCGCTCGTTGAGAACCAGGCAGAGTCGGGCGAGACCGTTTCGACGTGGGAGGGAAACGGAGACGCGCGAACCGGGCGGGTTGACCGGGAACAGACAACGGAGACGTCGATTCGGCGCACGAGTACGTCGACCAACCAAACGCGGGTCACGACGACCGAACAAGACGAGAACGTAACGACTCGCACGACGTCGGCCATGAATCGCCTTTCGGGCGACTTCACGCATGACATCTCGGAGAGGACGCTCGGTGAAACGGTGGTCACCGATTCGAACCGCGATCAAGGGTCCATCCGCGAAACGACGTCGAAGTCGACTTCACACACGACCTCGAGTGGAAACTCCGTGGCGTCCGAATCGACCCACGAGACCGAGCGGGTCGATGAGATCGAAGCGGCTTGGACGGACACGATCCATTCCGAAACGGTCCGGGGCCAGGAGCAGACCCGAACGGTTTCGGTGTCGTCAGGATCGGACAATCAGACCACCGGCGAATACGACGAGCGGACCACGGCGCACACGGAGCAAGACGTGCGCCGCATCACACGGAACCAAACGCTCGAGTCATTTCAGTCGATTCGGTCGCATGCAGATTTGACGTCGAACGTCGAGGGGAATCGGGTGGCCGGAACCCGGTCCGAAGTGGCCGAGGCGGAATCGACAACCACGACGCTGTTGACCCGGTTCAACGGCGAAAACCGAGAGGTTCTCGACGATGATCTGGTGGCGTTTCACGACGTTGTTCCGACTGGCGTCCTGCTCGTTTCCGCCGGTACGGAGATCCCCGTTGACGAGCGACTCGTCTCCAGAAGCGTGGAAAGACGCTCGACGGTGACGTCGGAAACCTTGGACACGGTGGCCGGAAGCTATCATTCGGAAGTGGCATCGGACGCGGCGACCGAGTCGGTCTCGGTGCGGAACGACGCCGCAACCGAGGTTCGAACTGCCGCCGAGATTGAGGAGACTTCTTCAACCGTCGCCTCCGGAAACCGGGTGTCGGGTGAATCCGAAAGCTGGGTTTCCGAGACCAGAATTGGTGAATCGCGATCCGAGTCGAATCATGGACCGCTTTCCGAATCGGTCCAGTCCGATTCGATCGAGGAGTTGACACGTCTGGAGCAAGGGAATCGCCACAGCGGTCAGTTCGAGGTGTCAACGCAGCAGAGCGTGTCGGACCGATCCGAAACCGAGGTCACCAACGGTACGCTCCGACGCGTTGAGGTGACAACGTCCGAATCCGAGTCGTCGGCGACCGAACAGATCGATCGCGTCTCCGGCGGACGCGAAAAGTCGGAGTCGCGCACGGCCCAGCGACTCGTCGCGTCGTCCATGACGAACCGCTCGCTCGCAACCGAAGCCTCGATGGAGGTGCGCACCGCGTCGACGGTCACGATGACGGAGAACTCCGACAGCGGCGAGTACGCCGAAATCAGGACCGCCGAATCGGTGGGCGAGCGTGAATCGATGACGACAAACGGATCGGAGATTCGCTTGGCCGTCGAAGTCAGCGTCACGACGACGGCGAGCGAAAGTTCGGGCAACCGGGTGACGGGAACGTTTGTCGGTTCGGAATCGGTGACATCGGTGACGGAATCGCAATCGGAAAGGACGAATCAGACGCTTCGGGAAGTGGACGAGTCCGAGTCGAGTCTCGCGACCCAGAGCGAAAGGACGGGAAATGCCGTGACGGGCGACTATCACGACGTTTGGACAACCGATTCGTCCACGCGTTCCCAGATAGGGATCGAGAATCAAAGTTTGTCAAACCTCGTCACGATCGACTCGGAATCGGAGGCGTCGGGGGCGGTGATGGGAAATCATCTGGACGGTGCGTTCGAGCGATCGGAGAGCAGCCGGCAAACGGCAACGCGGAACGAGGCTGTCACGAACGGGCCGTTGCAGGGGGCGAGCACCTTTGTCACCACCGCGGAATCCGTTACCGAGACCAGCGGGAACGTGATCCACGGCGACCAATCAACGAGCGGAAACACTACCGAGGAGGTCGTCGAGTCGGGGACGACGTCGATCGGGCCGGAACAGACAACGGTTCAGGTTGTCGATCGGAGTGAAGTGACGTTCATGCGTGACGAGAACGTGGTCACCGGCGATTCCCGCGAAGTGAGCCAGATTTCGATCGATTCGGAGCGATCGACCGAGGTGACCAATCGCGATCGCGTGTCGAAGAACCGAACCGAATCGACCGCGTCGATCGAAACGGTTCGGACCGGAAATCGCATCGACGGCGAGTTCCGGCGTGTCGAGTCGACCGAGTCCCAGACCACGTCCGCCGAATCCGAGGTGAACGGTTCGCGATCCGAAGCGATCGAGGCCGCACAGACCGAATCGACCGACGTCACCGTGAGCGGCAACGCGATCGTCGGCACCCGAGAGGGGACGCGTCGGGTCGCCACGGCGGGAACGATTCGCCACGAAGTTCGAAACCAGGGAAAGGATGTCGACGCGGAGATCGAAGAATCGATCGTCCGTGACGAATCGTTCACCGGGAACGCGGTGGACGGGACTTCCGAATCAACGACGTCGACGTTGGGCACGCGGATTCGCGAAGAATCGGTTCGGCAGCAGGGATTGATCGGTGAAGCCGTCGAGACGACTTCGTTCACGTCGGAAGCGCGGCGAATCGAGAATACCGTTTCGGGGGAGTTCGAGGAGACCGTTGAACGGACTCAGGACGCCCGGATCGAGGGGCATGATGTCAACAAATCGCTGGCCGTCGAATACGTCGTCACCGTCGACGATCAACAAGCCCAGTCGGCGATCGGGAACGTGGTTGTCGGAGGGTATCAGGCCGAGTCGGAGTCGATGTCGAGCGAGCATCGGGTCGAAACGGAATCGATCGGACCGCTGATCGTGAACTCGGAGGTCTGGTCAGAGACGATCACCTCGGAAGCGACAACGGGTGATTCGATCGCGGGGACGTCCGATATTCGAGCGGTCTTCAGCGAGACGTCCGAGAGGACCCAGGTCGACGAGAACCAGACGTTGCAGGTTTCCGTCACGGAGAACATCACGAACGAAGCGGTGAGCCGACGCGTCCGTGATGCCTACGAGGGATCCGACGAGCTCACGCGAAACGACGTCCGCATCATCTCACGGCATGAGGAATCGTCGAACCAGGGGCAGCTGGCTGTGATTTCTGAACGCCGCGAAGAGGAATCCGTGGCAGATTCGCGCGAGAACCTCGTGACCGGTGCGAGTGAAGTGAACGAGTCGGTTTCGTATTCGGTCGAGCGAACTTCCACGTCGACGCTGGGCACCGAGTCGGTATGGCGCGAAAAGCAAACGCGTGGCATGGAAACGTCTCGATCCGCCGGTGATCTGATCGAGGGTGACTACGAATTGGTGACCGAATCAAAAACGGAGACATCCGAGACGTCACGTTTGGAGAACAACACTCTGCGCGTGATCGGGACATCGGTCATTCATACGGAACGGGACGAAACGCAATCCGGAAATCGTCACACCGGAGATTTCGAACGCGTCGCGGCGGCCACAACGGCATTCACCGCGGAAAGCCGGGAAGAGAATCAGCTGCGGGTCGTCGATTCAGAAGTCGAGGCGACAACGACGACCGTGGAATCCGCGAGCGGGAACGAGATCAGCGGCGTTGTCGCGATGACTCGTGACGACGAAACCGAGCGTTCGGCGGAGACGACGGAGACGGCGGAGACGATGGAGACGGCGGAGCGAACGATGCCGTTCTCCTCGAATCGTGTGACGGAATCGGTGCGCACCGGGGTTGAGTCGACGGAGGACCGGCTGCTGGGGGACTTTGACCAGACGGTTTCGCGGTCCGCGGACACCGTGTTCGAAGAAACCTACGATTTCCTCGGGTTGGTCGCGGCTCGCCGATCGACGACGCGGTCGGAATCAGACGTTTCGACGACGGGGAACGTCTATGCCGGGACGTCGGAAGCGACCGGAAGCGAGCATTCCGTGACAAGCCGCGAGGCGACCGAAGAGAACCGCGGGGTGTCGACTCATGTGGTTGCGAACGTCACCGAAAGCGTCCGTTCCACTCGGCAGCAGAACGAGATCACGGGGGACTATGACGAAGTCGAAACGCGGGAGTCGGTTCTCGCCGCCGCCGAGTCGGGAACGAATCGTTCGTTCCGCCTGGACGTTGCCACCGACCAGACCACTCACTCGGAGCACACACGCGTTGGCAATATGGTCACCGGCGTTTATCTCGCCACCGAGTCCGTCGAGGCGATCATGTCCGAAAACGAGTCGATTGACCACGGAACGGTATCCGAGACTTTCGACCGAAATGTTTTCGTGACGACGATGACGACTCGCATGGGGAACTCGGTTGACGGCGAGTACTCGATTCAGGTGTCGGGCTCTGAGTCACGTCTGGCATCCGGGATTCATCTCAATCAAACGCTGCGGGTCGAATCGTCCGAGGAATCGGAGTCGGTGACGGAGGTGTCCGAGTCAGGAAATGACCGGAGTGGTGCTTACGACCGCGACGAGTCGACGCACCGTTCGGTCGAGTCGATTCGCAAGGCGGACAACCGTGGGGTGACGGAAACGACGGTTCAATCGCGATCGACCCAGAGCAGCCGGCGACGGATCGGGAATCGGGTTTCGGGCGATTACACCGAGGAATCGACGTCCGCGGGGAGCGAGTCGACGTCGTCGTCGGAGGTGATAGCGGATCGTACCACGGACCGGACGGATACAGGCAGTTTCACACGCGTCCGGTCGGAGTCGGGGAACGACGTGACGACGGCGTGGACGGCCATCGAGAGCGTCGAGGGGCAACGGACGAGCAACGATTTGAGTGTCACGGGTGCCGGACCCGACGACGCGACCGTCGTGCGGACCGATTCGTCCACGACGGAGGAATCGGGGAACCGGGCCACAGGCGTTTACGAGCGGGCGACGTCTTCGATCACGACGGTCGAGACGACGGAGGTGGGCCGGCGTGTCGGGGAGTACGACGTCGCGAGTCGCGTCGTCGTCGCATCGGACGTCCACGAATCGGGCAACGCCGTGGCGGGCGACTATCGGTCCGCATCCGTGCAGACCCATGAATCGGAGTCGGATCGATACCGGAAGAAGGCTGGCGAGGGCGGCTTGACCCTCACGGAGCGAACGCGGGTTTCGACAAACTCGAGTGAAGAAGGGAACGTGATTTCGGGTACGTACGAACGTGTCACGAACTCCATCATGAACGCGGAAGTTGGGCAAACGCTTCGGAGTGGCGACGGACTTCACGACCAGCGAGTGAGCGAGCAGACGTCGGAGACGGAAAAGTTCGTGGAGACGGGTGACCAGATAGCCGGGACGTTTCGGCGGACGTCGGAGTCGTCTCGTGTGACGAGCTTGACGCAGTCCGGGACCGTCTCGGGATTTTCGCTTGAGTACGCGTCGGCCGTCGATACGAGCCTCAGTACGGTCACCTTCGGCAATCGAGTCACGGGGATCGCGAGTCACGAGACCTCCGCCGTCGATGAGTATTTTTTCGATTCCGATCGGGAGCATGGCGACCAGTTCGTCACGCGGACCGAAGGGAGCGGACGCCGGGTGCGCGCGGTGTCGGTCACCGGCGACACGTTGATCGGCGAAGTCGAGCGAACGACGTCAGGAACCGATTCTTATCGATTGGCACAATCGGGGAGCGATGCGACGGGCGTGTTTGCGGTCGACTTGACCGGCGAAGAAAGCTACGCCGAATCGGAGAGGACGCTCGGCACTTCGGGCACCTTCGTACGCGTGACGGACGTGTCCGGGATCGCGACGGGGGAACGATCGGTCGGCGGAGTTGCGAATTCGGTCGTTCACGCGGTGGATCAGGTTGTCACGCAGTCGGGGAGCTACCTCGACGGCACCGTCGAGATCGAGTTCGTCGGGCCGGGGCGGGACGACGTGTTGGTCGATCCGTTTCGCGGGAGCAACACGGTGTCCGGAACGGCGGGGTGGCTGGACGATTCTCCGACCGGTGCCCCGGCGTTCTTGGGGCGACCTCCCGCCGGGTCGAGTGGAGTGGGGGCCCAGGTAACAGGGTTCGGGGCGGGCGCGTCCTTGTCGGCGTCGCCAACGACCACGCTCTCGGTCGATCCCCACCGTTCGTTGGGCGTCATGCCGGTACCGGCGGTCGTGTCGGGAACGGTTGTGTCCGGGAGTGCGACCGTCGCCCCGTACGCGTCGTTGGGGGCGACGATGGTGGAGCAGTATTGCTTCCCGGCGGGAACGGAGGTGTTGCTTGCGGATGGGCGGACGAAGCCGATCGAGCGGATTTTCATCGGCGAGCGGGTTGCCGCCGTATCGGACGGGTACCACACCGGATCGGATCGACCCGTTTCCCGGCCGGGCGGGTTCGGCGAAGGTGGTTCGTCCCGTGCGGCCGACAGCGGCGACGGAGGGGCCGCGGTCGCCGGGGCGGCATTGTCCGCCGGACGGGTGAGCCGCTTGTATCAGAACCGGGCGACCGAGTTCATCACGATCGAAACCAAAGAAGGATCCGTGACGACGACCACCGGTCATCTGTTCCGCGAGTTCGACCGTGGATGGGTGACCGCGGGAGAACTTGCGGCGGGGGACCAGATGGTCACGTCGAGCGGAACGGCGGCGGAGATTCGGCGTGTGGTGAGCCACGAATGCGAATTCGAACCGGTCTATAACCTTTGCGTCGCGGAGCTTCACACTTACTTCGTGCGTCTCTCGGGTAGCGACACGTTCGTGCTGGTGCACAACGAGAGTTTCGGGGTTTACACGTACGGGAACGCGTTGTTGCCGGTTCTTGCGGGCGAGATCGACGATTGGTGGCAAGCCATGCAGGATCAGTCCGCGGAGGCGGCGGATTGGTTGCAGGAAAACGCGTCGATCGTGCACGAGGTCGGGGCGGCGTTGTACGACCTTGGCGTCGGGATCATCGACATTGGCGTCGGGATCATCGACATCGGGGTCGGCGGCGTGAACGCGATCACCGGTATTGCCAATCGCGCGGTCGTCGGCGCGGGGCTGATCGCGGGAGGGCTCGGTGCGACCGAGACCGGCGGTTGGCTGGTCGCGGAGGGGCAAGCCGGGATCGCGGAGGCGAGTTTATTCGGCGTTCCTTCCACGACGCTCGCGATGGCGGGCGTCACGGGGCTCGCGACGGTGGCGACGTTCGGCGGTTCCGGCGTGTCGTTGCTGGCCGTGGGGGCTGTCGCCGGCGCCGCGGACGCGTACTACCGAAGCGACCTGAGCGGGGAAGGGTTGGCGTGGGAGTCGCTCGTCGCGGGGGTGGTCAACGGGATCAGCAACCCGTTGGCGTCTTCGTTCGGCGTGGTCGGCGGTTGGGTCAACGTTCAACTGCAAACCGGTGACGACATCGGCCTGCTCGACGCGTACTCGACCGGGCACCGGATCGGCGTGGCTGTGGGTAACATCGCCGGCGGATTGGCGGTAAGCGGCGTCGCGGCCTATCGCCATCGGGGGAACGTCGCGTCCGCGGTCAAGGCAATGACACCGGGCGGTGCGGCGGCGGTCGCGGGACTCGCCTACGGTCGGATGTCGAACCGGGGTTGGGCTGACAGTTTCGAGGTCGCCGCTGCGGCGAGCACGACGACGGATTTGGCGAGCGTGTTGCTCATGAAGTGCTTCGTTCCCGGCACCCCCGTCGCCGTCGGGTATCTCGAATCCGGCGGGTTACGCTCCGCCGGAGAGGCCGGAGAGGCCGGAGAGGTCGGAGAGGCCGGAGAGGTCGGAGAGGCCGGAGAGGTCGGCGGGTTGGCTGTCGGACTGGAAGGGACAAGTCGATTCCCCGGCGACGGCGTCTTCCCGGACGGTGATGGCCGGGTTTGGATCGGTCTCGGGCTCGTGATGCTCGCGGCGAAACACGCGAGCACGCGACGTTCGGCCGAAAGACACGTTCCCGATGGGGGGAGGACATCGCGTGGATCGGCGACGAACCGTGTCACCTCGGTCCGATGATCCGATGATCCGTTTCGTGAGCGAGGCCGGAGCGAGGCCGGAGCGAACGGGCCGTGGGCGTCCGTGTCACCAAAGCTGCCACGAGTTGGTAGCGAGCACGTACACGCCGAGCACAAGGTTGCTGACGGCGTGCGCGACGACGCATTGCCAGAGATCTTTCTTCCAATACAGCAGCCCGTTCAGCAGCGCCGCATAGGTCGCCGCGGCGAACCATTCGGGGTGGGCGAGGGTGAACAGCAGGGTGACGATCAAGAACGACTTCAGCTCGTAGCGGCCGATCGGTACCTCCCGCCAACGCTCGGCGATCGTCCAGCGGAGAAGGAATCCACGCCAAAAAACCTCTTCCGCGATCGGCACCAGCACGGCCAGCCCGAGCAGGCGTACGCCGACAAACGCCCACGCCAGTTCGGGGCGTGAGATGGCGGTGAACGGGTCGAATCCGACCCGGGGTCCCGGGGACATCCACTTCGGCAGGTAAACGGCGAGCCGCGCTTCGAGTTCCAACTCGCAAAGTCCGATCCACGCGGCGATACCGACCAAACCGACGACGACCCCGGGCCAGACACCGGGGTGCGGCCGGAGCACGGTGAGGCGGGGGAGCGACCAGCCGAGTGCGATGAGCGTCGCCGCGGCCACGGCGGCATAAGCCAACGGGTAGAATTCGGGACGAGACGACGCCAGGCTGGTCCCGATCAGATAGACGGCGAGCGGGGCGATATACGCGGCGGACGGATCCCGATCGCGTTCCCCGTTGGGGGACGCGGTCACCGCATGATCCCTTTTTCCCGGAGCATTTCGATGACGGCCTCGGCGGCGCGATCGATCGAGGTTTTGGAGGCGTCGAGGACGAGATCGGGTGTTGGGGGCGGTTCGTAGGGAGCCGTGACGCCGGGGAAATTCGGCAATTCGCCCTCGTCGGCCCGCTTGTACTGCCCCTTGGTATCCCGCTGGCGACAAACCTCCAACGGGGTCGCGACATGGACGACGAGGAACCGTCCTTCGCCGATCAGCTTCCCGACTTTTTGACGGACGGCATCGGAGGGGGCGACGAACGACGCCAGGCAAATCAAGCCGGCTTCGTTCAGGGTGTGGGCGAGGTGCGCGCTGCGGCGGAGATTCTCGCTGCGGTCTTCGGCGGTGTAGCCGAGGTCGAGGCTCAGCCCGCGGCGGACTTGTTCGCCGTCGATGAGGGCGACGGCACGTCCGTTGTCGAAGAGTCGCCGTTCGACCGCCTGGCCGATCGCCGTTTTGCCGCTGCCGGTGAGGCCGGTCAACAAGACGGTCACGGGGCGTTGTCCGAAGCGGGCGGCCCGCTCCTCCGGCGAAACCGCCGAGATCTCGTCACCGCTCGAGGCATCTCGCTCCGATTCTTCCTCGTCCCACACCGACTTTTTCTCGCCGGATGTTTCCAGATCGAGGATCATCCCGGCGGCCACGGTCGCGTTGGTGATCCGATCGATGACGATGAAGGCGCCGGTCGAGCGGTTTCGTCGATAGGAGTCGAAATGGACCGGCGAGCTGAGCGAGAGTCGGACCCGTCCGATCTCGTTCAATTCCAGGGTCGGGGCGAGTTCCCGGTGAAGCGTGTTGACGTCGACTCGATATTTCAGCGTTTCGATCGTGCCCGGCACCGTTTGGCTGGTTTGTTTGATCAGATAGGTCTTTCCGGGGACCATCGCGTCCTGGTTCATCCATACCAGCATCGCGTCGATGCCGTCGCTGGTGCGGGGCAAGTTCCCCGAGCGGACGATCATGTCACCGCGGCTGGCGTCGATCTCGTCTTCGAGCGTCAACGTCACCGACAGCGGCGCGTAGGCTTCGTCGAGGTTCCCGTCGTAGGTGACGATCTCTTTGACCCGCGAGGTTTGGCGGCTCGGGAGCACCATGATCTCCTCGCCGACACGAATCGTTCCCGAGCTGATGGTGCCACAGAACCCGCGGAAGTTGAGGTTCGGGCGGTTAACATATTGGACGGGCATCCGGAAGTCGCGAAGGTTCCGGTCGGAGCCGATGTAGACGGACTCCAGGAAGTTCATCAGCGTGCTTCCGGTGTACCACGACAGCCGTTCGCCTCGGTCGACGACGTTGTCGCCGTCGAGCGCGCAGATCGGAATGAAGTGCAGGTCGGGGAGGTCGAGACGGGTGGCGAACGACCGGTATTCGTCACAAATCTCTTCGAACCGCTGTTGGCTGTAGTCGACTAGGTCCATCTTGTTGATCGCGACGACGACGTGACGGATGCCGAGCAACGACACGATGAAGCTGTGTCGGCGGGTTTGCGTCAACACGCCGTGCCGGGCGTCGACCAGGATCACTGCCAAGTCGGCCGTGCTTCCGCCGGTGGCCATGTTCCGCGTGTATTGCTCGTGTCCGGGCGTGTCGGCGATGATGAATTTTCGTTTCGCCGTACTGAAATAGCGATACGCCACGTCGATCGTGATCCCCTGCTCCCGTTCGGCCCGCAGCCCGTCGGTGAGCAGCGCCGGGTCAAATCGTCCGCCGGTCGTCCCGACGATCTTGGAGTCGGCCTCAATCTGCTTGAGCTGATCCTCGTAAATCATCTTGCTGTCGAACAGCAGCCGGCCGATCAGGGTGCTCTTCCCGTCATCGACGCTGCCGCAGGTGATAAACCGGAGCAGCTGCTTCTGTTCGTGCTGCTTCAGGTACGCATCGATGTCGGTCGCGATCAGTTCGGATTGGTGGCTCATGGGACGGTTTCGTCGTTCGGTCGTGGAGGGCTATCGACGTCGGGGGGCGGGTTTCGGCAGGCGATTTCCGTTTCGGATCGGATCTCAAATCGTCACCGATCAGAAGTAGCCGCGGCGTTTCTTTTCTTCCATTCCGGCGCCCCCTTCGTCCTGGTCGATGATGCGTCCTTGTCGTTCGCTGGTGGTGGCGAGCAACATTTCCTGGATCACTTCGGGCAACGTCGTCGCCTCGCTCTCGACCGCGCCGCTGAGCGGATAGCAACCGAGAGTACGGAAACGGACCATTTTGGTTTCTTCTTTTTCGCCTTCGAGCAGAGGCATCCGGTCGTCGTCACGCATCAGTAGGATCCCGTTGCGGTTGACCACCTTGCGTGGCGCCGAGAGGTACAAGGGGACGATCGGGATTTGCTCCAGGTGGATATATTGCCAGACGTCGAGTTCGGTCCAGTTGCTCATCGGGAACACGCGGATCGATTCCCCTTTGTTGACGCGGCCGTTGTACAGGTTCCACAATTCGGGACGTTGGTTTTTCGGGTCCCAGCGGTGGGACTTGTCACGAAAGCTGAACACCCGCTCTTTGGCCCGACTCCGTTCCTCATCCCGCCGGGCGCCGCCGAAGGCCGCGTCGAACCCGTGTTCGGACAACGCCGCCTTGAGCGCGTCGGTTTTCATTAACTCCGTGTGCCGTTCGCTGTCGACCCACGGGTAAATGTTCAGCTTGAGCCCGTCCCAATTGGTGTGGACGATGACGTCCAACCCGAGTTCGCCGCGAACGTAGTTCTCGCGGAAGTCGATCATCTCGCGAAACTTGTACGTCGTGTCGACGTGCAGGAGCGGGAACGGCGGTTTCGCCGGGTGGAACGCCTTCATCGCCAAATGCAGCAGGACCGCCGAGTCCTTCCCGATCGAATAAAGCATGACGGGTTTGCGAAACTCGGCGACCACCTCGCGGATGATGTGGATACTCTCCGCCTCAAGCTGTTTCAGGTGGGTCAGTTTGTAGTCGGTCATGACGCGGGGGCGATCTAGTGGGTGAAGGGCGAGACAGGGACGAAGGG
>JAWLFY010000008.1:67456-69630 GCA_041685355.1 Pirellulaceae bacterium
CCGCAAGGTTACCGAATTGAGGGCCCACCGGTGAAGACGAACGTGTCGGGGCCGGTCTGGGGAGACATCGACATGAACCGGGGTCACCTCCCCTTCGGCGAGACTTGCAGGATCACCCCTTCGGAGTCTTGGTCGTCACCGAGGGGGTAGGAAGCGACGCGTCGGAGGTCGAGGTTAGCGAGCGCCCCGAGGTGCCGCGCCTCCCCACGTTCTTCGACCCATTTGGGGCCTTTCACCAGGAGGAGTCGGTCGACGTTGGACCAATGGGGCTCGATCCACGTGCAAAACTTCGCCAAACTACCCACCGCGCGGCTGACGATCGTCGTGAACCGGAAATCTTCCAGGAGGTCTTCGCCGCGTGCGGCGTAGACGGCGACGGGAAGGTTTAGATCGGCGACGATCTCGTCGAGCACCTTCGCCCGCTTGCCGACCGATTCGGCCAGCGAGATCGTGACGTCGGGGCGGAGGATCGCGAGCGGGATTCCGGGAACCCCGTTACCGCTTCCCAGGTCGAGTACCTCTTCGCCTTCGCCGAGCAGCGGAGCGAGTTGCAGGCAATCGCGGAGGTCGCGACCGACGAATCGCTCCCAGGTGGTGTGTCGGGTCAGGTTCAGTTTTTCGTTCCATTCCCACAACAGCTTGGCGTACGTTTCCAGTCGTTCCGCCACCGGGGGGTCGAGCTCGACGGCGAGTTCCGACAACTTGGCCGCGAATTCTGGGTCGAGCGGCATGAGATGGTGAACCTTTGGGAGCGGCACGTGGGTGACAACGGCGTGGGACGGGCGAGACGCGATCATGATTGACAGAAACAGTTTTGTGAACCAGTTCGCCCCCTGGACGCGGCGGTGAGATGACACCGATTCATCAAGTCTTTGTGTACGGGACGTTGCAAACGGGCCAAGTCCGCGAGTCGCTTTGGCCGTGTGCCGCATCGGAGATCCGGACCGCGTGGACCCGGGGGCGGCTGTACCATCGGCCCGACTATCCGGCGATGCTCCCGGGGCATGATCGGGTGTGGGGCGAGGTTTGGAGGTTCGCCGCTGGGGAGATGCCGGAGGTCTTGCGAGTGTTGGACGAGATCGAGGGGGCAGGGCAACCTGGGCAAGCGGACCTGTATCGACGGGTCGCGGTCGAGACGTTCGGTCCCGACGGACAGACGATCGGGTCCGCGTTCGCCTACCACTACGCCCGGTCTCCGCAGGCCGACGGATTCGTTCGGGTCGAGTCCTCGGCCGGGGATGACAACGTCGCGTGGCCGCCCGACTAGAATGGCCAGGCCCCGCCGTCGGCAGTGCGGGTTTGGTCCGTCTTGCTTCCGCGTTTGGGTCCGAGTCGTCATGCCAATTGATTCACGGGGAGATTTCCCGTCTCGCGTCGTCGCCGGTTGTGAAACCGTCGCTCGCGCTGCTGTCGGCCGTATTGTCGCCCGGCGCGTCGCTCGCCACAGTTTGGCGGGTTTCGTTGCGATCGCGATGTGGGCGGGGACCGTCAACGCCCAAGACGGGACGTCGACGTCACCGACGGTTGGGCTCCGTCGGGCCCCGTCGTCGCCCGTCGTGCTTGCCAATGCCCGCGTCGTGACCGAACCGGGCGAAATCCTTGAGAAGGCTTCGGTGGTGATCGAGGGGCGGTCGATCCGCGCGGTCTTAGGACCGTTGTCCGAGCCGAAAGGTGGCGGAGCGGCGGATCGGGAATCGGACGCCGCGGCGGACGCCGATGGCGGCGCCGAGCCCGGTGCCGAGGCCGGGCGAGGGCAGGTCGATTCCCGCTATCCGGCCGGGGCGGAGGTGATCGATTGCGACGGGAAGACGATCTACGCGGGGTTGATCGATGCTTGGGGGGAAGTCGACGTGGATCGCCCGGACGCCGAGCTCGGGCACTGGAATCGTTACGTCACGCCGGAACGCTCGAGCCGGTCGGCGGCCGTCGGTTTGCCGTCCTCCGCCACCAAGTTTCGGTCTCAAGGGATCACGGCGCGTTTGGTCGCCCCCAAAGGCGGGATCATCAAGGGGACCAGCTGCGTGGCGCTGCTTGGCGACCCGGACGAAAACCGCCGGCTGATCGCGGAAGACGTCTTCACGCATCTCCAGCTGACGGTGCCTCGGGGAAGTTCGCGGTCGAGGTACCCGAACTCGCCGATGGGCGCCGTCGCGCTTCTACGCCAAACGTTTTCC
>JAWLFY010000224.1:0-5943 GCA_041685355.1 Pirellulaceae bacterium
GATCCGGTTCAGGTCCTCGTTCGCGACCGTTTCCGCCTGTTCGTTCGACAACGAGATCGGCGGCAGCGGCTCGAGTTTCGCCAGTTCGTAAACCTTCGTAATGATCGATTCGTCGCGAGCGACGATCGCGTCGAAGTTCTCCACGACCCGCATCACGGCCGTCCGATCGAACTTCGCGGACTCGTCGTCGACGCATTCGATCAGCGACTTTCCGCCCAACAACCCGAGCGGCAAAGACGCGATCATCGACGGCATCCGTGACGCCTCGACCTCCGCCTGCAACGCTTCGGCGTCCGCGCGGTTGCCTTGGTAGCGGATCATCGCGACGGGCGTGTTGCATGCGGCGAGCAGCGGGATCGGCCGGGAATCGTCAGCGGATTCGGTCAGTTCCGCGCCCTCGATGACCGCCGACAGCCGTGTCCGGACCTCGTCCACGTTCGCACGCCGCACGTCGTAAGCCTCGACACACGCCGAACGGTCGGTTTGCTTCCCGAACAGCAGCACCACCGCCAACATCCCCGGCACCTCATCGACCGCGGGGAGCGAATCGGCCGACGGGGGATCGCGATCGAGAAGCTGGAAGCCGGCACGCGGCGGCACGTCTTGATCCTCGGTCCGCATCCCGTCCATCATCTCCCGCGGCAACGGGACGAACCGGGATTCGGCCGTCATCGCCATCTCCACCTGTTCTAAATCCGAGACGTCCGCGGTCAGCACCACCGATTCGACGCTCAATTCGGGACTCTCCGGCCGGACCAGCGCCGACATCGCGCGGTATCGGTGTCGTTGTTCCAAGTCCAACCCTTCACAACCCGACAGGGCCCGCAGGCAATCGGCTTGTTGATCCGCGTTGCCCCGCCAAATGGCGCACGACAGCAACCCCGACAACACCGCCGGCTCATCCCCCGCGACGCGACGGAGCGATTCGAACTTCGACTGGGCGAGCAAGATCTTGTTGTTCCGAAGCAGCCCCGCCGCCTCGTCGTAACGCTCGCCCCAGTCCGCCTCGTCGGGACGTTCGATCAACTCCGGCAACCATTTCAGTAGCTGGTTGATCGAAGGGGACCCGTTCAGTTGGCGGAGCAACTGCATCGACCCCGCCCCCCCTTCGTAACCGGTCGTCATCATCGGCAACGTCGCGTACACCCGGGAAGTGAGATAGTTCCCGATCCGCGCGAACGCGACCGCGAACACCGACGCCACGTCGAGCACGAACGAGTCGATCTCTCGGCCGCTCTCGGTCAAAGCCTCCAACAACGAATCGAGCCCGCCGTCGATGTCGTCGCGGAACAGCTTCGCCACCGCCCGCTGGGTCAACGCCAACGGGTTGCTCGGTTGCAACCGGATGAACCGCTCTGCGTTCTCGGCGAGCGTTTCGTATTCCCGCAGGCTCAACAGCAACCGCCCACGGACGGCGTATGCCCAAGCCGCGTCGGGGTGCTCGCGGAGGATGTTCGATAACCGGTCCAGCGCCGGCACGTACTGCCCCCCCTCCATCATCTTCGTCACGCGATCCAGCTCGCCGACCGAATCCCTGCACTTGCAGAACTTGATTTTTTTGCCGTTGCCACAAGGGCAAATCGTGTACATGTCGACTGACATCGGGACCTTGCCGGTAGGTGAATGGGTCGGTGCGCCGAGGCCACGGGGCACCGAAAATGGGGCGGCCGAAAATGGGGGGGGCGACCGTCACGCCGGCTGCCCGAGAACGAGCGTCCCCCGCCGCCCCAACGACAGAATCTAACACGCCGCGGGCCGCGTCCCCAACCCCTAAGGCTGCTCGGCCGGCTGCCCGAGCATCGCCTCCAACTCGGTACCGGAAGGGAGCGGCCGCTGCCCGTGAGCGGTCAAGCGGTCGAGTTCGCGGTACCGGATCTCGATCAGGTCCGAGATCCGCTGACGGGCTCGGCGGACGTGCCGGTCGATCTGTGCCTGCACCGCGTTTGAGGTGACGGTCGCCCCGGGGGCGAGCGGGACTCGGAGTTCGGCCCGTTTCCCCAACAGCCGCGTGAAACGCTCCGCGAGCGACCGGTCTGCCGAGATCCGCACGTGATCGAGCTCGTGTAACAGCAACGGGTGTTGCCAGAACCGTTCCGCCGGGATCGGCTGTCGCAGCCAAATCTCGTGCGTCGTCCGCCACTGCACATCGAAGACCCGAACCGCGATCACGAGTTCCCGCGAGGCCCCCCCACCGACGAACCGCCAACGGCTCGCCGAGTCGTACTCGAACGACACCCGATAGGTGGTCATCGCGTCCGAACCACGCCAGTCGTTACCCGACCGGGACGAATCGTGATCGGTCCGCCCATCGCTGCCAGGCCGCCCACCGTCCGCAGGCCGCCCATCGTCCGCAGGCCGCCTATCGTTCGCGGGCCGCCCATCGTTCGCGGGCCGCCCATCGCTCGCGGGCCGCCCATCGCTCGCAGGCCGCCCATCGTTCTGGGGCTGCCTGCTGCCGATCGCCACTAAATCCTGGGGCGGGCGCCCCCCCACGCGGAAGCGGACCTCGCCCGCCTCGATCAACCGGCGGATCGGATCTGGCGGCGGCGGAAGCTGATCGGGCGTGATCACGCGGCCGCCCTGCGGGTCAGCGGTATCCGGAAACGCTTCCTCATCGCGGTCCTGTGGGTCGACACGCTCCTCCGCGTCCGTTCCGGGACGCTCGCCGGCAACGGTCGCGGCAACGAACTCGCCCGACCGACCGCCGGCCAGCGTGAAGCTCCAGATCGCGATCAACGCGACGGTCATCCGTTGACGTCGAAACATGCCGGGGTCTCCTAGCCGGAGATGGAAGCGGCGTGCCCCAATGCGGCGCGGGCGAGATGAAGAAGCGGACGAAATGAAGAAACTCAAGCTTAGCCGAACCGGGCGGGCGAAGAATCGGTGTGGCAAGCCGATGCGGAAAAAGGGTATGACCGCGAACCGTCTCGAGAGACGTTCGCAGTTTTCGAATTATGGATTCGTGCCGCCATCGCGAAAGGATTCGCAACGATGCCCAGCCCTGACCTCCGCGGCGACCCACCTTCTCGTGGCGCGGCGATCTCCCGTGCCGCCACACGGACTCGGCGGGGCGTCACCTCGCCGGCCTGCCCAGGCGGTCACGTGTCCCGGACCCGCGGTGGTCGGAAGGCTGCTCGGCGGGGTGCTCGG
Source organism: Pirellulaceae bacterium (assembly GCA_041685355.1). Lineage (GTDB taxonomy): Bacteria > Planctomycetota > Planctomycetia > Pirellulales > Pirellulaceae > JAWLFY01. The sequence goes on from JAWLFY010000224.1 coordinate 3,151, forward strand.
CTTAGTGCCCGGCCAGGAGGACCGCTAGCGATGGTCGTCGCCGGGACACTCGTCGCGATCGCGGTCGTGACCCAAACCGGTTGCATGAGCCTGTTCGCCAACTTGGCGCACGCGGTCGGGGCCGACAAGATTCCGGCCGAATACGAGGGGCTACGGGAACAGAAGGTCGCCGTCGTCACGCTGACCGACGCCAGCCCGTATTCGGAAGACCGATCGGCGCGGACGTTGACCGAGATGGTGACCGAAATTTTGAATCGCGAGGTGAAGGAGATCGACCTCGTCCGCTCCGAGCGTGTCGACGATTGGCGAGACCGCCACGGGTGGGACGAAACCGATTTCCTGGCGATCGGCGAAGGGGTCGAGGCGACTCGCGTGGTGGCGATCGAAATCACCGGACTGCGGATGCACGAGGGCCCGAACCTGTACCGCGGACACGCCGACGTGTTGGTCGAGGTCCTGAACGTGGAGTCTGGCGAGACCGAATTCCGAAAGCAGTTGGACGACTTCACGTTTCCGAAAAACGCGGCGCAAGACTCCGGGAGCGTCTCCGAGTCGAAGTTTCGGCGGCTCTACCTGTCCGTGCTTAGCCGCCAAATCGCGAGACTATTCCACCCGTTCGATATGAGCGAAGACTTCGCGATCGATGGGAAGCTGGCGAGGTTCTAGCCGGGAAGTGCCGGTTCGTGGCAATCCGCCGGAGATACAAACACCAGCCGCGAGCGAGTTCGTCTTCTGTATCTGGCTCTCTCGCTAGCCCTCGGGCTTGTGTCACGTTAAGAATCGCTGCCTCATCGGTCCGCTCCCCGGCCGCGGAGCTGTTCGAGATCGGCGAGCGTTTCCCCACCGACCGCGTCGATCTCCGACCGCTTCAGCTCGACCAGGCGCTTCCAAGCCGGGTGATCACCGCCGGGGCGTTGGCGAAGTGCCAGTTCCAGGATCGCCCGCAAACCGATCTGATCAGCCGGTTTGGCGAGCGCGACCGCGGTATCGGACGTGGCCGACGCGCCGCCATCGACACGCCGGATCCAGCCCGCCTCGATCAGTGGCGGTAGCAGCTCCTGAATGCTGTGCGGTGAAAGCCCGAGCCGGTCCGCGAGTTCTTGCGAGTCGATCGCTTCCCCCGATTCGAAGGCGTGGGCGGTTTCGGCCAAAATCGGCAACATCCAATCCGGATCGCCAGGCGGCAACACGTCATGGGCGTCTTCGCGAGCCGGGTGACGTCCCCGAAGCGTTTGCAACGAGTGCGTCAAGATGATCCCGAAGAGGACAATCCACCACGTCAGATAGATCCAGAACAGAAACAGCGGGATCAGGCCGAGCGACCCGTACAAGGCGGAATAGGGAACGGCGGTGGCGACGTACGTCTGAAAGCCAACCTTGGCGGCTTCCCAGAGGACGCTCGCGGTCGCGGCACCGATCGCCGCGGCCCGGGCCGAGACGTGGGTGTTGGGCATCAACGCGTAAAGCAGAAACAGCAAAAGCCAACTCGCGAGCACCGACATCGCTCGCGTCAGCACCCACGTCGGCCACGACTCCGCCCCCGAACCGACGAGCCAATCGAGGAACTGTCCCGACAGATAAAGACTCAGCGAGAGCAGGCCGGAACCGAGCGTAATGATCGACCAGTGGATCGCCAAACGGAGGTGAATCGGTCGCGCACGCGGCGCCCCGTAAATGCAGTTGAAGAGGTGTTCGGTCGAATCGGCGAGCGCGACCGCGGCGTACAAAAACAACAGCAGACCGATGACGCCGATCGAACGGAAATCGATCTCCATCACCGCGTTGGTCGTCTGTCGCAACGTCCGCCGAATGCTCGCCCGCGCCTCCTGATCGTCCGACTCGACATCCCCGTCAGCGTCAGCCGGTTCGTCTGCCCCGGTTTCGGCCGGCGGATCGTCTTCGACGGACGATTCCGCGGCGGGTCGCGGACCGGAACCGAGCTCCCCATCAGCGGAAGACCCATCAGCGGAAGACCCATCACCGGAAGACCCATCACCGGGAGACCCGTCATCGGGAGCCGCGTCATCGGGAGCCGCGTCATCGGGAAGCCCGTCATCGGGAGACCCGTCATCGGGAGCCGCGTCATCGGGAAGCCCGTCGCCAGGAGACTCGTCGTCGGGAGACTCGTCGTCGGGAGACTCGTCGCCAGGAGACTCGTCGCCGGCGAGGAAATCGAACGCGGCGGCGTTCGCTTCGCCGCCGTAGTCCCCCGGGACTTCGGGGACCCCAAAGAACGAATAAAGCTGGTTCTCGACCCGGTTGCGGACGTCGTCCAAACCGCCGACGACGCGAAACAGGACGAGCCCGAGCACGACGACCGGAATCAACGCGAAGATCGTTCGATAGGTGAGTTCCGCCGCCATCCCTTCGGCGCGGTGCCGCTGAAGCTGGCGGCCGCAGTGGACGACAAGTTCCCCGGCGTATCGGAGTTGGTTCTGCCGCCGGGTCAGCTCTTGGCGGGGCCGGTTGGCGACGGCGCGGAGATAATCGATCATCCGTGGTTGGGCACGCTGGTTGGGGCGGGACGGCGAGGCGAGCCAGGCCGGCGAGGCGAGTCAGGTCGGCGAGGCGATTCAGGTCGGCGAGGCGATTCAGGTCGGCGAGGCGCTTCAGGTCGGCGAGGCGAGTCAGGTCGGCGGCCGACCAACGTCCGCTGGTGCGTTAGCCCGTCGATGTTACATTCCGGCCTTCCCATTCTGGCTCTTCCGCGATTTTAGTGGCTTGCGGGCTGGCGTCGGCGAGGTTTTTTCAGGCATCGCTGCGATGTCCGAATGTTGAATGAAGTATGCTGAT
>JAWLFY010000009.1:0-5612 GCA_041685355.1 Pirellulaceae bacterium
AGAAGGGCGACCCTCCCACAACACCACGGCCTCCGCACGCATCTGGTGTGCCGCCATGCCAGTGGCGACCAACGGCCGTACCTCCGATCCGCGGGCCCCCTCGGCGGCTTCGCCCAAAAGCACATGCTCGATCGTGGCGGCATCGATACCCGACTCGGCCGCCTCGGGAAGCCCATCGAGTGCGTTGCGAGACGCCAGCTCCGCTTGAACTTCGGGATCGTTGTGAAGAACTTGCGAAAGAAAATCCATCGTTCTGCCCCATGGGTTAGTCGGAATCGAAAGTAACGTCGGTCGGTCCGGAATATCTCCACCACTCACTTCGTACCAAACGCGTCACTGCGGATCAGGCGGATCACCAGATCGCCGAACCGGTTGTCGGCTTCGTGATTCGCTTCCACGATCTGGCGGACTTCCTTCCGTTCGGCGTAGCGAAGCGAGCGGCCGGTGGCGTAGGTCAAAAGTTTCTCGCCGAGACACGCCGAGAAGCGGTCGATGTGCTCGACGACGTACCGCTTCAAGTCGACGACATCCTTCAGTTCGGTCCCGTCGGGAAGACGGCCGGTGGCGTCGACGGGCGGCCCTTCGCGGGGCACGGCACGCCCGTTCGCGTCGGTTTCGAATCGCGGGTAGTGGTCTCTCCATCGTCCGATCGGGTCGAAGTTTTCAAGCGCGAACCCGAGCGGATCGATCTTCCGATGACACCGCGCACAGGAGGCTTCCGACGCGTGGGCCGCCAACAGGTCGCGGACGGTTTTCGTCCCGCGGGTGTCCGGGGTGATCGCCGGGACGGCGTCCGGCGGGGGCGGCGGCGGGTCGCCGAGCACGTTCTCCAACACCCACACGCCACGGAGTACCGGTTGGGTATCGACACCGTTAGCGGTCGCCATCATCACCCCCGCTTGACCCAGGATCCCGCCGTAGCGTCCGCCGCGGGGCAGAGGGACACGGACGACCCGGTTCGCGTTCTTCGATTCAACCTCGTCGAGTCCGTACACCTTGGTCGCGATGGCACCGCTGGTGAACGTGAAGTCGGGGTCGATGAAGTCGGCCATCGGCCGGTTCTCCTCAAGCATCGTCGCGAAGAACCGTTCGCACTCCGCCACGAAAGCTTCCCGATCGGCTGTGGTAAACGGTCCCAACCGCGGGTCGGGCATGATCTCTTCGAGATCGCGGGTGTCGAGCCATTGGCCGGTGAAGTCCCGGAAAAACTCCCCCGCGCCGTCGGAACGCAACAGCCGCCGGGCGTGACGTTCCAAGACGTCCCGGTCGGAAAGCTCGCCACGGGTGGCCGCCGCGAACAGCTTTTCGTCGGGCGGCCCGTTGGTCAGGAAATACGACAGACGGGACGCCAGATCGAACGCGTCGAGCTCACCGGGCCGCAAGCCGCGGTACAGGAAGCGCGGGGAGACCAACGCGGTGCGGATCGCCAAGTGGATGCCGTCTTCGAACCGGTGTCCCTCGTCGAGGTGCGCCGCGACGAGTCGCCAGTACCCGTCGACCGTCTCCGCGTCGGCTGGCCGTCGAAACGCGGCGGTCAGGAACCGCTCGAGCGCCGCCTTCGTGAATGCCTCGTCCGTCCGGCCGTCTCGATCCCCGAGGAACCTCTTTCGTAGCGTCCGACGTTTCCGGTCGCCCGCGTCCTCGACCCGTTTCAGCGGACCGGTGATCGTGACCTCGTGAACGTCGATCGCGGGACCCTCCTCGAAGTGCTGGTACGAAATCGTTTCGACGTACAGCACCGGATTCCCGGTCATCCGCTTGACCAACTTTTTCGTCGCGTCACTCTCGAGAGTCGCGTCGCGGAGATCCAATTCGTCATCCGCCATCAACCGCTTGACGCGTTCCCAGCCGACACCGCCACGGATCCCTGGCCCATGCTCGAGCGCCTGCCACGCGGCGAGGAGTCGCGGATCGTCGGCGAACTTCCGTCGCAGTAATTTCGCCATCTCCCCTTTCGCCTTGCCGTCCGACGTCAGCGGGGCGTTAGCGAAATAGAAGATCGGCGTTTCGCCCGCGTACAGTTCGGTCGTGACCTCGAACGTGGATGGCGCCGACGACGTGACGTCCCACTCGGCAAGCAGACGTTGTTGCTTCACCGACTCACCATCTTTCGAGTCGACGCGGCGGGCACGGAGCTCGAAACGTAGCGGTTCGTCGACGGGGGCCCGAAAAGCCGACAGATCGGCACGGATCGTGTACACGCCGGAGGCCCGCGCCTCGAACCGCGTCGGCCACGAGCAGCTTCGCATCATCGAGTTTGTCTTGGCGACCAATCGCATCGCGCCATCGCGGACGCTGCTCGACGAGTAGCTGATCGCCATCCCGTCCGGGCCGATCGTTCGGGTTTCGGACGTGACCGGCTTGGCGGGCGGCGGGAACAATTCATCGGCGACGGTCGCGGCCGAACGGGAGTACGCCTCGAACAGCGGCGGCGAGAGGATCAGCGATTCGCCGATGTTGTCGAATCCGGACTCCGCGTTGTCGGGCGGGAAATCGTCCGGGATCGTGTAGTCGACACCGAACAGCGAGCGGATCGTCCGCTCGTACTCCCGGCGACTCAGCCGTCGCAGCACCGTCCCGCCAGTCCCTGAGTGGACGGTCAAATTCTGGTCGAGCTGACGGACGAACCGTCGCCGGCTCTCGTCGTCCGGTTGCCCGGCATCTTCCGGGGGCATCGTGCCGTCGTCGACCACTTGGAGGACCCGTTCCCACGACGCCACGACGTCTCCGCGGGACCAATCGATCGTCGAACCGTCGAGTCGCACTTCCGCCTCGGCAGCCGACCCGGCATGACAGTCGACGCAGTACCGCGAGACGAACGAGGCGAGTTCCGCGTTCGTTTCCAAATCCGGCTCTTCGGCCAAGAGCCGAGTGGCGATCGGCGTCAATAAAAGAAAGCACGACAGAAAGATCGAACGCATGGCGGACGAACTCGGTACGGGAGATCGGATCAAGACCAGGAATCAGAGTTGGGTTCGGGATTCCCTCACGCCAACACTTCATCCATGTCGTGGGTGGCGTTGGAGAACCGGTCGGCCTCGATCCCCATTTGACGCAACAGCGTCACGTACAGATCGCCGAGCAACCGCGGCGGCGTCGCCTTGCCGTCGGGGTCGATCGCGACGTGTCGGCCGTGCCGGAGTCCGCCGCCGGCGACGAACGTCGGCACGTTGCGGTTCGAGTGACGGCTGGCGTCTCCCATCCCGGTACCCCACAACACGATCGTCGAATCGAGCAACGGACGCCCGTCCGCGTCGGTCTTGGCCTTCAACTGATCGAGGAACGTCGCGAGCCGGGTCATGTGCTCCCGTTCGACCCGTACCAAGTCGCGGATCTTCTCGGGATCGTTCCCGTGATGCGAGAGCGCGTGATAGCCGGCCTGCAGCGTTTCCCCGTCGATCGTGAACACTTGACCGAGTCCCGCCAGAAACATCGTCACGATGCGGGTCTGGTCGGTCTCCAACGCGAGCGCCATCAAGTCGTACATGATCGACTCGCACTCGAGCATCAGCGTCGGGGCGACGGGGTCGTAATCGGGCAGCTCGTAGTCGACACGAGGGATCGGGTCTTCGATCCCCTCCAGGTGCTTCCGCATCCGGTTCTCGACGGCGCGGACCGAACCGAAGTACTCGTCCAGCTTCTGGCGGTCGCGGCCGCTCACCTCGCGTTGAAGCCGCCGTGCCTCCTCCGTCACCTTGTCGAGCGAGCTTTGACCGCTGCGGAGCAGGTATTCGGACCGTTTGCGGTCTTCGGGAGTGGCGAACAGTTTGCCGTACACCACGCTCGGCCGCTGGATCATCGGCAACGCGACCCCGTCCGCGGTGTAGCTCATGTTTCGGCTGTACTTGCCCGCCGACAATTGCAGTGACGCGAATCGAGTCGCCTCGCCGATCCGGTTCGCGACCAGCTGATCGAGCGAGATTTCGCCGACGTTCTGGCCACACAGAAAGTTGGCCCAGTTGCCGTGCCCGTTCTTCGCCCGGTGGTCAAGGCCGGAGAGGACGCTGAAGTCGTCGCGATGCCTCGCGAGCGGCTCGAGCAGTGGAGTAACTTCGTAGTCACGTCCCTCCTGTTCGGGGAAGAATGACGGCTGATGCAGCCCCAAGTAAGCGCCGACGCACACCAACCGCTTCGCCTTTGGGTCCGCGTCGCCGGCAACGTCGGCCGCGGCCGCAGGGTTGGGGACCGATTCGAGCATCGGCAGCGCAAGCGTCACGCCAGCCGCCTTCAGCGAGTGGCGACGGGGCAGGGCAGGGGAGAGCATGGCAATCCTCGGCGGGATCGAAGGGGGCGGGGAGAAAAGGCGAGAGCGGTCGGGCAGTGGACCGAGGCGTCGGGCGGGGACGGATCGCCACCACAAACCCGACGAAAGGTCGCACCCCCCAACCTACCAGAACCGGGGCGACGAGGGCTGAGGAATTCAGCCCCACAACCCTCCTCAATGTGACCTCCCCATGACCTCCGCACGGATCGTGAGCCTCCCGGTGGAGTCGCTGGCACGCGTTTCCTCCTCCAGTTAGGTTGATAAATTGCGGCCGAGAAAATACGCCGCCGCCCGCCAAAGATCCCCCAAGTCTTCCCGCCGTTGGTTGAGTCCGTTGCCATGCGATCCCCATTGCTCCATCTCTTGCTCGCCTCGATCGCGTTGGTGCGAAGCGGTTACCGCGACATCTAGGGATCGGATCATCACCAGCAATGGATGTGGAGCACACGCTCGGTCAATCACATCACGGTCGACGGACAAGGCCAAGGGAAGCATTCCTCGAAGTCGCAAGGAAAGATCGTCGACCTCCGATCCACCCCACACGTCGACGTGGTGGTCGGGGGTCAGCGCACCACCCCCGGGACTCCTTAGAAGAGCGTATAGATGAACGGGGCGACGGGGGAGGCGCTGACGGCGACCAGCAGGGAGAGGAGGGCGATCATCAGGAGCAGCGGGGCGAGCCACCATTTCTTTTCCTCCCGCAAGAATTGCAGGAACTCGCCGAGCAACCCGTACCGCGACGCGGGGCTGCTGGCGAATTGCTGATCCGCAAGGTCGACGGTCGGGGAGACGATCCACGCGGTCGGCTCACGCGGCGGCTTCCTTCGCAGCGGGTCGTACCCGAAGAGCCGGAGCGTGCAGCCGAACGGGGTGATGACGGCGTAGTAAAACGCGTCGATCAGCCCCGATTCGACCCTCACCCGAAGCGGTTCTGTCGCGTCGGCGAACCGTCGCCAAACGCCGCGTCCGCGTGAGGATAGCTTGCCGGTCGTTGCACCGCCGTTTGTCACTGATGATCGCTGCCGCGCGCCGGCGAGGTTGTCGGCGACCGTCGGGGACTGGGCCGCTTTGATCAGCAGGTGGTTGCCGATCACCAGCGCGTCGAGACGGGTGGCGAAGAAACAACGGAGCGCATCGATCGGGGTGCAAACGATCGGCTCATCCGAAACGTTAAAGCTCGTGTTGATCAGCACCGGGGTCCCGGTTTGACGTTCGAACGCTTCGAGCAACCGGCTCCACCGCGACGACTCGCCCCGTGGTGTCGCTTGGGCTCGCGTCAGCGTTTGGACTCGGGGCACCGTTTGGACGCGGGGCACCGTTTGGACGCGGGGCACCGTTTGGACGCGGG
>JAWLFY010000009.1:5712-42636 GCA_041685355.1 Pirellulaceae bacterium
CGCCCCGTGGTGTCGCTTGGGCTCGCGTCAGCGTTTGGACTCGGGGCACCGTTTGGACGCGGGGCACCGTTTGGACGCGGGGCACCGTTTGGACGCGGGCCGTGCCGTCGACGTGAGTGACCGCGGGCAACTGGTCGCGTCGCTCTGGCCGCACCGGGAACACAAACGTCATGTAGGGCTGGTCCGTGTGGCCGTCCATTTGGAACCAAGTTTCGGCCCGATCTTCGATCACGACCGGGGCGAACGGGCGGAACGATTCGCGGAACTTTGTCTTCAGGTTGAGCGTTTTTTGCATGTCGGGGTCACGGGGGTCGGCGACGATGCTCCGTCCCCCCAGTGCACGCGGCCCGAATTCCATCCGCCCTTGGAACCATCCGACGACGTTCCCCTTGGCGATCAGCGAGGCGGCACGGTCACAAAGCGTCAAGTCGTCGAGCGTTTCGAACTCCGTCCCGACGTCGCGGAGCGTGCGGCCGATCGACTCGTCATCGAATCCGGGGCCGAGCCGGTTGTCGAACGGCGGTCGGGGCGGTGGCTCGGCAGGCCGGATGTTTCGTTCACGGTCGACTTCAAGATCGAGTTCGCGGTGGAGTTCGCGATGGAGTTCACGATCGAGTTCGAGTGCGACCCCGAGGGCGCCGCCGGCGTCCCCCGCGGCGGGCTGGACCCAGACGCGATCGAAGACGCCTTCGCGGAGGAGTCGCCCGTTGGCCGAACAGTTCAGCGCCACGCCGCCGGCCATGCAGAGGTTTTCGTGTCCGGTCAACTCGCGGGCGTGCCGGGCGATCCGCAGCACGATCGTCTCGGTGACCGATTGGATCGACGCCGCCAAGTCACGGTCGAGCTCGCGGATCGGCGACGAGGCGTCTCTCGGTCGGGCGTCGAACAGCTCGCCGAACCGATCGGTCAGCATCGAGTCGCCTCCGGTGAAGTCGAATAGGTCAAGGTTCAGCCGAAACGAGCCGTCGTCATGCAACGCCACCACGTGTTCAAGGATCGTGTCGACGTGACGCGGGGTGCCGAGCGGGGCGAGCCCCATCAGCTTGTACTCGCCGTCGTTGACCTTGAACCCGGCGAACGCGGTGAAGGCGGAGTAGAGGAGGCCGAGCGAGTGCGGGAAGTGGAGTTCTCGCAGCGGGGTGATGTGACCGTCGTCGCCGGAGGCGATTACCGTCGTCGCCCACTCGCCGACGGCGTCGATCGTCACGACCGCCGCGTCGGCAAAAGGGCTGGCGTCGTAGGCGGTGCGGGCGTGGGTACGGTGGTGGTCACAGCAGCGGAGCGGGCATCGGCGGGGGAGCCCGAGTTCTCGTCGGACCCGTACCGCAACGCGGACTTTCCACCCGAGCCACTCCCGCATCACCGTGCGGAACGACGACGCGTGCCCCGGGGCGACAGCCAGGTGAGTCTCGAGGAGTCGGTCGAACTTGACCATCGGACGCTCGTAGAACCCGACCTGGTCCACGTCGTCGATCGTGAGTCCGGCCTCGTCAAGACAGAACGCGACGGCGCGACGGGGGAACGAGGCGTCATGTTTGACCCGCGAGAACCGCTCTTCCTGGGCCGCGGCGACGAGCCGGCCGTCGACGACCAAGGCGGCCGCCGAGTCATGATAGAAAGCAGAGATTCCGAGGGTCGCGGTCACTGGGATGTCGGGGTTGGGATGCCGGGGTTGGGATGCCGGGGTTGGGATGCCGATGCGGCGGGGTCTCAACCGGTAGCATAGTCGTGGGAGTCGCCGCCGAAACGTTGCCGGCGGCCTCCCCGCCGTTCAGGCTGCACGATTCACGAAACGACTTCGAGCGACGTGGTTTCGATCGCGGACCACGAGAGATTGCGTTCCCGCGTCCCGTTTTTTTGCGGCCAACCCCGATCGTGGCCCGACCGCCGATGACCACCGAGTCGACCGTTCCGCCGGCCTACCTGGAGCCGCCCGCCGCGCGTGGGCGATCTCGGGCGACTCGGCCCCTGTCACGTGGTTCGGATGCTGGGCGGGGGGGAATGGGGCAGGTGTTCGCGGCACAGGACTCGCGGTTAAGACGTACCGTCGCGATCAAGGTGATGAACGGATCGAGCACGCCGCCCCCTCCGTGCCCGTTTTTTCCGTGTTGCATACGTCCACCCGGATGCCGAAGGAGACCGCCGAGATGTTGGCGGTGCGGATCGCGTCTGAGACGGGGATGACGATCGACCGACAAAGGGTCGATGAAACCCTTCCGCCGGCGACGGAGGCGTCTAGCCGATTGGTCACCGATGAAGTCCGGGCGACGTTGCATCGTCCGACGCCACAGCAGGTCCGCGAGGAGATTCGGGCGTTGGGTCTGGCCGAGCCGCCCCGTCGGTGGGAGTCCGATTGACGAAATCTTTTGCCCGCCGGCCCAGATTGCCGTAGCGGTGAAAGTCGTGGCAGATCGATTGTTCGTCGAGGTATCGCAAGCACTCCAAACGCCCGTCACGTAGGACCGGCTCGTCGACGAGTGTCACGAACGCCCCGGCCGCGGCCCGCGCGATCGGCGAATCCGCGTTGACACGGCATAGCTTTCTTAAACGTTGGACGTGCCCGTGTGCGACCCGTTGGGCCAAGTCTTCCACAGACTCCTCGACCGGCTCCACCAACCCCGGGAGGGCGTCGGCGATCGACTCGAGCAGTTCCCGCGAGGGCTCGGGGTGACTCGGGTCGATCGACATCGTGACCTGAGTCCCGACGGCGGTCGCCGCCATCACCGCGATCAGGGCGTCGGCGAGCGGGTCGTCCGCCTCGACGCGAATCGCCATCCCTTGCGTCGGCTTGTACCGCCGATGGTTGTCTTGTCCGATCAACCGAAACGTATCGTGCGATCGTGAAAACTCGTCGCGGTACGCGGCCCGGGCGGTCTCGGTCGCGGCGACGATTTCTTTCTCGAGCGACCCGGCCATTTTCTCAGTCGACTTATCCAACCGTCCGTCCGCCGCGGCGCCGTGAACCCAATCGAGGAACCGATCGGCGGGGCAGGGTAGGGCGGCATCGTCGGTTTGGGGACGGAGAGGTTTGAGTCGTGCGTCGGGTGCGACGTTGGTGTCGCGGACATGGGAAAGGGAGAGGACGTAGTGCGGCCCGCCCGGCTTGGACCCGGGTCCGTAGGCGCTCAGCCCGACGCCGCCGAACGGTTGGCGAAGGACGACCGCGCCGGTCGTCGTGCGGTTGATGTACAGGTTCCCGGCGCGGATCGAATCCCGCCAAACCGCGATCTCACGATCGTCCAGGCTCTCGAGCCCGCTGGTCAATCCGTACCCGGTGGCCCGAACGATCTCGATCGCCTCCTCCAAACGCGAGAACGGCATCACGCCCAGGACCGGGCCGAACAATTCCGTGCGATGGGTGAACGAGCCGGGGCGGAGGTCCCATTTAACGCCGGGGCGATACAGGTTCGGGTTGTCAACGACGTGTTCCGGGACGACCAGCCACGACTCGCCATCCTCCAAGCTCTTCAGCCCGCGGGTCAGATCACGGCCGGGGGGCGCGATCAACGGCCCGACCCGGGTGGCGAGATCCCACGCCGAGCCGACGGGGAGGCTCCGCACCGCGTCGGCGAGCATTTCCCGGAAAGCTTCGTCGTCGTAGATCTCGCGTTCGAGCAACAGCAGCGACGTCGCGCTGCACTTTTGGCCGCTGTGGCCGAACGCGGATTGGACGACATGTTTCACCGCCAATTCTCGGTCGGCCATCGCGGTCACGATCGTCGCGTTCTTCCCGCCGGTTTCGGCCAGCAGGTGCAAGTCGGGTCGAACCTCGAGCAACCGCCGGGCGGTCGCGGTTCCGCCGGTGAGCACGACCGTCTCGACGAGTCGGTTGCGGACCAATCCCGTCTCGGCGTCGGCTTCGTCACACGGCATCATTTGCAGCGCATCGCGGGGGACCCCGGCATCCCAAAACGCTTGGCACAAAAACCACGCCGGCAGCACGGTTTCGGCGGCCGGCTTGAGGATCACCCGGTTCCCCGCGGCGAGCGACGCCGCGATGCCGCCGCACGGGATCGCGAGCGGGAAATTCCACGGGGTGATCACCGCGACCACGCCGCGTGGCGATAGCCGGATCGATTCGTGACGTGACCAATCGAGATGAGTCCGCGCGTAGAACTCGGTAAAGTCGATCGCCTCGCTGATTTCCGGATCCGATTCTCCGACCGTCTTTCCGCCGTCGGCCATCATCGCCGCGATCAGGTCGCCTCGTCGTTCACGGATTCGGTGGGCGGCGTTCCGCAGCGTTTCGCAACGCCGATCGGGCGACATTTGTCCCCAACCGGACGAGTCCTCCGACGCCAACGTCACCGCGCGGCGGATCTGTTCGGCCGTCGCCTGTTGATATCGACACGCGACGACGCCGGGACGCGACGGGTCGGTCGAGCTTTCGATCAAGTCATCCTGATCCGCGACGGGCGTATCGCCGACCGTCAGTGGGATCTTCGTCGCGTCGTCATCGCACCGCGTCTTCCAACCCGTCAGAACGTCTTCGATCCATTCCGCGTTGTGTGGCAGCGACCAATCCGTGTTCGGTTCGTTGACGAACTCGGTCCAACGTGCGGGCGGCGGGGGCGGATCGGGGAGGACGCGACGATCCTGATTTCGACGCGGCGCAGTGGGGACGCGATCGATCTGCCGCAGTGACCGCCGGAAACCGTCGGCGAGCCCACGGAACTCGGCCGAATCGGGCCGGAGTCGGTACGAGTGCCGGAGAAAGTTCTCGGGCCCCGTGTTCTCGTCGAGTCGCCGGATCAGATAACTGATCGCGTACAAGAACTCGTCTTGGCGACACGCGGGGGCGTACAACAACATCGGCACCTCCCGTTCGGTGATCGCACGGCGTTGATGGTTGGCCATCCCCTCGAGCATCTCGAACTGCACCCGATCTCCGGCCCCCAGTTCCTCGGTCCACACCATCGCCAGGGCGACGTCAAACAGGTTGTGTGAGGCGACGCCGACACGGAGCTCCCCACGTCCGGCCGCCTCGATCAGTTCTCGGAGCATCCGTTTGAAATTCGCGTCGGTCTCCAGCTTCGAGGTGTACGGCGCTTGGGGCCACCCCGAGATCGACGCGTCGACCCGTTCCATTTCCAGGTTGGCCCCTTTGACCAAGCGGATCGTGAGCGGCTCCGCGGCTTGGCCGACGCGCATCCGAGACCACTCGATCAGCCATCGCATCACTCCATACGAATCCGGGATGTAGGCCTGCAACGCGATCCCGGCCCGCGCCCGCTCGAGCCCTTCCCTTTGAAGCGTTTCGCAAAGCACGTCGGCGGTCAGGTACAGGTCGCGATACTCTTCCATGTCGAGGTACACGAACTTTCCCCGGGGCTTCCCGTCGAGTTCGCCATCGGGCGTCGCCGACTGGGTCGATTCACGCAGCGCCGTGCGATACAGCATCTCGAGTCGGTCTGCGACGACCCGGATCGTGTGCCGCCGGGCGAGCGGCGAGACGTGGCTGTAGAGCGTCGAGATTTTGACCGACAAACAGCGAACGTCCGGGGCGCGGAGCGCGTCGAGGTAACGTCGCATCCGCCGCTGAGTTTCCGCCTCCCCCTGCAACGCCTCGCCGAGCAGGTTGACGTTCATCTCGATCCCGTGATGCTGTCGTTGGCGAAGATGTTCGCCCAGCATCTCGGGCTCGGCCGGCAAGATCACGTTGGCGGTCTCCCGCCGCATCTTCTCCTTCACCAACGGGACCGCGACGCCCGGCAAGTATTCGCCGAACGACTGGAACCCGCGGAGCATCGCGTGCTCGACGGGGCTGAAGAAACGGGGGATGCCTTGGACGTCGAGCAGGTGCGTCAGTTGGTCGGCGACGCGTGCCGGGGTATGCGTCCGGAACGCCTGGTCGGTCATTTCGACCAGCGTCGACTTGTCCTCGTCTTGGCTGATCAGCCGGTCGAGTTCGGCCTGCTGCCGACGTTCCTGGGGGGTCTGCCTCCGCGTCGCCGTCTGCAGCAGTTCGGCGGCGAGCGACACGGCCCGGGTCGCGTCCGCTTCCCAGTCTCGATCCGGGTGCCAAGCGTTCACATGTCCGGTGTCTGGGTTTTGCATGGATGAAGCCTCCGCATGCGGATTTCGGACCCGTGCGTGCTGGGTCATCACCGCACCTCGCTCGGTCGGGTCAAGCGGTGGCGGGCGAAACCGTTCGGCTCGCACTGAGCTTGAATTGTAAGGGGGCTGTCGCGGGTCACGCGGGGCAGGGGAGACGGCGGGCAACGGCGAGGCATGGCGTCATTCGGCAAGCGGGGGGCGACTTCTCCACCACGGCTTGGCGACCGCACCCCCTTTTCAAGAGTCGCCCCGAAACCGAGACTTCATAAGGCCCGAGCGAGATTCTCCGCCTCGGTCCGTCCTCCCCGACCGTCCTCAGGAAACGATCGAACGATGAGTGCCACCGCGACCGCACAGCGGCTTTTTAATTTCTCCGCCGGCCCTGCCGTGCTCCCACTCTCGGTGCTTCAAGAGGCTCAAGAGGAGTTCCTTTGTCTGCCCGGGGCCGGGGCGTCGCTCTTGGAGCTGAGCCATCGCGACAAGCGTTTCATCGAGATCCTGCACGACGCCGAGTCGACCCTCCGTTCGTTGCTCGGGATCAGCGACGACTACGCCGTGCTGTTCCTGCAAGGCGGGGCACGGCTGCAGTTTTCGATGATCCCCGCGAACCTGCTGCGGGGCTCGGGCAAGACCGCGCAGTACCTGCTGACCGGGTCGTGGGGAAAGAAGGCGATCGAGGAGGCCGTGAAAGAGGGCCAGGTCGAGACGTTGTATGACGCGAAGGCGTCGAACTACGACCACGTCCCCGGGGCGGACCGGTACACCGTAAGAGAAGACGCCGCGTACCTTTATTACTGCAGCAACGAAACGATCCAGGGCGTTCAGTTCCCGACCGAGCCGGCCTGTCCCGCTTCGGTGCCGCTGGTCAGTGACGCCTCGAGCGATTTCCTCTGCCGCCCGTTGCCGGTCGACAAGTACGGGATCTTGTACGCCTGTGCCCAGAAGAACGCCGGTCCGGCCGGGGTCACCGTCGTCGTGATCCGCCGCGACCTGCTCGAGCGGGGCAGCCCCGAACTGCCGGGGTATCTGAATTATAGAAATCACGCCGAGAACGATTCGGAGTGGAACACGCCGCCGACGTTCGCGATCTATCTGCTCGGCAAGATCGCCCACTGGATCGCCGATTCGGTCGGCGGGTTGGAAGCGATGGAGCGTCAGAACCGCACCAAGGCGGACCTGCTTTACGACGTGATCGATTCCCACGGTTCGTTCTATCAAGGTCACGCGCGGCCCGAGTCCCGGTCGCTGATGAACGTGACGTTCCGTTTACCGAGCGACGAGATCCAGGCGAAGTTCCTTACCGAGGCCGCCGAACACGATCTCGTCAGCTTGAAGGGTCACCGCAGCGTCGGCGGGATCCGGGCCAGCATCTACAACGCGATGCCGGTCGAAGGCGTGCAAACGCTCGCCAACTTCATGAAAGACTTCGCGTCCAAGAACGCGTCGTAGTCCTTTCCCCACCTTCGAAATTGCCGAAGTATGTATCGCATCATTGTCCTCGACAACATCGCCCAGGAAGGCCTGGATCTGCTGGACGCCGAACAGGGCGTCGAATACGAAATCCGTACCGGTCTCAAAGGGGAAGAACTCCGCGAGGCGCTCAACGGGTTTGACGGGGCGATCCTCCGCAGCGGCGTCAAGATCACCCCCGAGTCGCTCGAAGGGAACACACGTCTGAAGGCGATCGTCCGCGCCGGGGTCGGGACGGACAACATCGACAAGACGGCGGCGACGCGGCGGGGAATCGTCGTGATGAACACCCCAGCCGGAAACACCGTCAGCACCGCCGAACACGCGCTCGCGCTGATGCTGGCGCTGAGCCGCAACATCGCCCCGGCGAACCAGAGCCTCGTCGAGGGCCGTTGGGACCGGAAGGCCTACATGGGGACGCAGGTAGCGGGGAAGACGCTCGGCATCGTCGGGATGGGCCGGATCGGCCGCGAAGTCGCCTCGCGGGCGCGAGCGTTCGACATGAACATCGTCGCGTTCGACCCGTTCATGACCGACGAGCAAGCCGCGTCACTCAAAGTCAAGCGGGCCGCCACGGTCGACGCGATGCTCCCCGAGATCGACTACCTCACCGTGCACACGCCGCTGACCCCGGAAACGAAGGGGTTGATCGGCAAGGCCCAACTCGACAAGGTCAAACCGGGGCTGCGGGTGATCAACGCGGCCCGCGGCGGCATTTATGACATCGACGCGCTCGTCGAAGGGCTCAACAGCGGCAAGCTCGCCGGGGTCGCCCTCGACGTCTATGAACAGGAACCGTGTACCGATAACCCGTTGTTCGGGATGCCCGGCACCGTGTGTACGCCGCACCTCGGGGCGAGCACCGAAGAGGCCCAGACGCAGGTCGCGGTCGAGGGGATCGAGCTGTTGATCAACTACCTCAAGACGGGCGAGATCCGGCACTCGGTCAACGTCGCCTCGCTCGACCCCAAGACGCTCGACGCGCTTCGCGGGTTCCTCAACGTCGCCCGCCGGATGGGGCTGCTCGTCGCGCAGTGGCACGGCGGGGGGATCGATCACGTCAAGATCACCTACCGCGGTGACGTCGCCGGCAAAGACACCCGGGTGCTCAACAACGCGTTCTGCGCCGGGCTGCTCGAACGGATCGTCGAAGACGTCAACGTCGTCAACTCGGAAATGCTCCTCCGCGAACGGGGAATCGAACTGAACGAAGAGAAACTCCGCGAGCCGGGCGCGTTCTCCTCGAGCGTCACCGTCGAAGTCTCGGGCGGGGGCCAGACGGTCACCGCGGGCGGAGCGATCCTCGGTCAAAACATGCCGCGGCTGATCATGCTCGACGGCTACCGCCTCGAATCGTTCCTCGACGGCAAGATGGTGATCTTCTCGCACAACGACGTCCCCGGGATCATCGGCCGCGTCGGGACGGTGTTCGGCAGCCACGGCATCAACATCGCCCAAATGGCGGTCGGTCGCGAAGGAGAAACCCCCGGCGGCCCGTCGATCGGGATCCTCTGCGTCGACGGTGAGGTCTCGGCCGAGGCGATCGACGAGGTCAGCAAGATCGAGGCGATCAACAAGGTGAAAACGATCGACCTGCCCGCCGCGGGCGAGCTTCCGAGCTGGCTCTCCTGAGCCCTCTCGCGGGGCGGCGACTTGGCGACCAGGGCGGCCGATCCTCACGGCCCTTGTTCGACAGGTCGGCCCTTGCTCGACGGGTCGGTGGCGGTGCGGGTCGGTTATCATGGCGGGTCGAGTGCACCCTTTCCACGCGAATCATCCAGCGACGCCATGTTTCTTCTTACGCCGAATCCCGTGTCCCGCCCGGTCCCCCGCGATTTGTTCCCCCGTGATTTGTTCCCCCGTGACTCGTCTCGGCGGGGCACGCGTCGGCTGCCGTTGATCGCCGGCCTGTTGGCCTTCGCACTCGCGTTCGCCATGGCGGACGCGGGTTCGGCCTGGGCCGACGACGGGAAGCCACACGTCGTGATGTTGGTCGCCGAACGGGAGTACCAGACGGACGAGTCTCTGCCGCGGTTTGCCGAGCGGCATTTGGCGGGCAAATACCGCACGACGTTCGTGTTCGCCGAGCCCGCCGATCCGACCCGGTTCGACGGGATCGACGCGGTCGACGACGCGGACGTGTTGGTGGTCAGCGTCCGCCGGCGGACGCTCCCCGAGGGGCAACTCGCCAAGATCCGTGACTATGTCGCCGGCGGCCAACCGGTGATCGGGATCCGCACCGCCAGCCACGCGTTCTCGGTCCGCGGCGGCGAGGTGGGGCAGGGCAGGGCAGTCTGGCCGGAATGGGACGCCGAGGTGTTCGGCGGGAACTACACGAATCATTACGGGAACTCGCTCGACGCGACGGTAACCGTCGAGTCGGACGCGGGGGCCGGCGGGACGCTGCTCCGCGGGCTTGGTGACCACCCGCCGTTCGTCGCCGGGGGCTCGCTGTATCGGGTTTCACCGCTGCGGCCCGGGACGGAGGTGTTGATGACCGGGCGGGTCGACGCGAAGCCGGCCGAGCCGGTCACTTGGGTCTTCACGCGAGCCGACGGCGGGAAGTCGCTCTACACGTCGCTCGGTCACGTCGACGATTTCGCCGGCGACGTCTTGCCACGGCTGTTGGTCAACGCGATCGCTTGGTCGCTGCAACCGGCGGCGAAGCGATGACGGGTGATCGCGATCCGCGAACCGGTGATCCCGCCTCCCGCCCCCTCGGGGACGACAGCGTGTCGAACCGGAAGGCGAACCGCGAATCGCGGCTTCCGCGAGAAATTCCCACCTTCACGCGGGTTCTGATCGGCGGTGCCGCGTTCGTGATCGTGATCGCCGGGGTGCGGGCGGCGGCGGCGGTAACGGTGCCGCTGATGCTGTCCGTCTTCTTCTGCATCATTTGTGGCCCGCCGGTCAAAAAGTTGGAGCGATGGATGCCGTTCGGCGTGGCCGTCGGCTTGATCCTTCTCGGGCTCATCGCGCTGTTGATCGCGATCCCGGTGCTCGTCGGGACCGCGGTGCAGCAGGTGATCAACGACCTGCCCGGTTTTCAGAAGGACTTGCGGACGTTGGAAGCGGAATCGATCGAGCGGTTGCGTGGCTGGGGGGTGAATCTCCCCTCGGACGACCTTCGCGAGGCGTTCGACGTCGGGTCGGTGGCGTCGGTTCTGGGGACGTTCCTGAACGGGTTGCTGCGGGCGTTCGGCGACGGCATGATCGTGTTGTTGCTCGTCGCGTTCATGCTCGCCGAGACCGCTTGGTTTTCCGCCAAGGTGGCGGTCATCGAACGCGGGTCGGGGGAGGCGTCACGGCGGGTCGCGGAAGTGATCGCGAGCGTTCATCGGTACGTCGGGATCAAGACGCTGGTCAGCGCCGGGACCGGTTTGACGGTCGGGATCGGGTTGATGGTGCTGGGGATCGACCACGCGTTGGTGTGGGGATTCCTCGCGTTCCTGCTCAATTACATCCCCAACGTCGGTTCGATCATCGCCGGGGTCCCGCCGGTGTTGTTGGCGATGATCCAGCATGGCGGAGGAACCGCGTTGCTGGTGGTCTTGCTTTACGTGGCCGTCAACCAGGTTTTCGGGAGCGTGATCGAGCCGCGAATGCAGGGGAGGGGATTAGGGCTTTCGCCGCTGATCGTGTTCTTGTCGCTGTTATTTTGGGGGTGGGTATTCGGCCCCGTCGGGATGTTGCTGTCGGCGCCGATCACGATGGCGATCAAGGTCGCGTTGGAGGTTTTCCCCGAGACGCGTTGGATCGCGATTTTGTTGGGGGGGGACCCCGGCGAAGCGGCGGGCGAGGTGAGCACGCCCGGCAAACTCTCTGGACCCTCGACGGCCGGTTCGGGTAACGTCCCGGCCGGAGACGTCTCGCCGGTTGGCGGGCGCCGCGACGGCTGAGATGTGGCCACCGCTGTGATGTCGTACCCGCGAAGGATCGCGCCGATGGAATCGTTGACCCGCTACCGGGACCTGGTGTTGCCGCTCGGGATCATCGCCTGCTTGGTGGTGATCCTGGTCCCGCTGCCGACACCGCTGATGGACCTTTTGCTGGCGGCCAACATCACGGTCGGGGTGATCGTGTTGTTGACGACGATCTACGTCGCCAGCCCGCTCGAGTTCAGCGTTTTCCCGTCGCTGCTGCTCGCCACGACGCTCGCCCGGTTGGTGCTCAACGTCGCCACGACGCGGCTGATTTTGACCGGGGCGAACGCGAACGAGATGTCCGCGGCGGGGGGGATGATCCAGGGGTTCGGCGAGTTCGTCGCCGGAGACCGACTGGAGATCGGGGTGATCATTTTCGTGATCATCGTGCTGATCCAATTCATCGTGATCACGAAGGGTTCGACGCGGATCAGCGAGGTCGCCGCCCGGTTCGCGCTCGACGGCATGCCGGGCCGCCAGATGGCGATCGACGCCGACATGAACGCCGGCCTGATCGACGAAAAAGAGGCCCAGCGACGGCGGGAAGAGATCAGCGCCCAGGCGGACTTTTACGGGGCGATGGACGGGGCGAGCAAGTTCGTGCGGGGGGACGCGATCGCGGGGATCGTGATCACCGTGGTGAACGTGATCGGGGGGTTGTACCTCGGCGTCGTGCAGTACGGGATGTCGATCGGGGACGCGGCCCAGCTATTTTCGAAACTCACGATCGGGGACGGGCTGGTGAGCCAGGTCCCCGCGTTGTTGATCTCGCTCGCCGCCGGCTTGTTGGTGACCCGCAGCGCCAAGAAGTCGAACCTGCCGAACCAGTTCATGCAGCAACTGTTCGGGAACCCCAAGGCGCTCGCCGTCGCGGGCGGGTTCTTGGCGCTTTTGATCGTGACCAACCTGCCGACGGTCCCGATGGCCACGTTGGGGGCCGGGTGCATCGGGTTGGCGATCGTGATGAACCGGCAAAACGGCCAGATCGAGCGAGCGACTCGGGCCCGCGAGGAGGCCGACGAGGCGGCGGCGAGTGCCCCGCCGGAGAAGCGTGTCGAGGACTTCTTGACCGTCGACCCGATGGAGATGTTGATCGGGGTCGGGCTCCTCGGGCTGGCCGACCCGGCCCGTGGCGGCGACCTGATGCAGCGGATCACGGGGGTCCGCAACTCGATCGCGGCCGACATCGGGGTCGTGCTCCCGAAGGTTCGCGTGCGGGACGAAATGAATCTTGGCCAATTCGAGTACGAGATCCGCATCGCGGGGAGCCCCGTCGCCCGCGACGCGGTCCTTCCCGACCGCTTGTTGGCGATCGACGGCGGGCACACGACCGGGGTGATCGAGGGGGAACCGACCCGCGACCCGACGTTCGGCGAGCCCGCCGTGTGGATCGAGCCGATCCGACGGGAGCAGGCGGCGATCTACGGGTACACGACCGTCGAGCCGGGCGCGGTGCTGGCGACGCACTTGCAAGAGATCGCCCGGCGTCACGCCGACGAACTCCTTTCGCGGGACGCGACGAAGGCGTTGATCGACGAGCTGAAAGAGGTTTCCCCGGCGGTCGTCGACGAGTTGATCCCCGCGACGATGAAACTCGGCGAGGTGCAACAGGTCCTGCATCTGCTGCTCCGCGAGGACGTCCCGATCCGGCAACTCGGAATCATCCTCGAGACGCTCGGCGACTTCGCCCCGAAGACGAAGGACCCGATGTGGCTGTGCGAGTACGTCCGCCACCGGCTCGCGCGGGCGATCAGCACCCGTTACCGCGACGAACACGGGCGACTGCACGTCGTCGCCCTCGACCCGGCGATGGAAGACCGGATCGCCAGCGGGATCGAGCACAACGAGCGGGGGCTATTCGTGCGAATGAGCCCGCAAGCGGTGGACCTCACTTGCGAAAAATTGCAAGAAGCCGTTAAGAAGCTTGTCCACGCCGGCCATCCGCCGGTGGTGCTCGTGAGCCCACGGATCCGGCCCGGACTCCGACAGATCACCGCGTCGGCGATGCCGAGGCTCAAAGTGTTGTCCTACAACGAGATCACCCAGGACACCAGGATCGAATCGCACGGGATCGTCAGCGACACCTAACCTGCCTTTGAAGCCCCATGCACATCCGCACCTTTCGCGCCGCCAACCTTCACGCCGCCCTCGAGGAGATCCGTCACCAGATGGGCCCCGAGGCGTCGGTGCTGCACACGCGTCAAGTCCGCGACGGCTGGCTCGGCTGGCTGGGGCGGACCCGGGTCGAGGTCACCGCGGGGTTGCGCGACGACGGCCGTCCGGCCGCGACACCGGCCGCGACACCGGCCTCGGAGCACGCCGCGCCATCCGCCGACGTTGCCATCGCCGCGGAGCACGCACCGGTCACCGCAAGGGACACGTCCCCCACGGATCGGTCCGACCACAGATCGGCAACGGAATTCGGGTATTCCGGGGACATCGCCTACCGGGGCGACACCTCGTTCCGGCTCCCGCCGACGTTGCGGGAATACCAGGAGGAATTGATCCGCGTCGGTGTCCCGCCGCGGGTCGCGCGACGTTGGGTCGATGCCGCGTCAAGCTTCACGGCGAACTTCGGCGAACCTGGGGGACCGCCCGCATGGCGGGAGCAGTTGCAACAGGCTGTCGCCCGAGACCTCAAGCTCGCCGGCCCGATTCGTACCCACCCCGGCGACCGCCGCGTCGTCGCCTTGGTCGGCCCGACCGGCGTCGGCAAGACGACGACGGTCGCGAAGTTGGCAGCCGGGTTCCGGATCGAAGCCCGCCGACGCGTCGGGTTGTTAACGATCGATACGTTCCGGATCGCCGCGGTGCAGCAGTTGAAGGCGTACGCCGAAATCATGGATTTACCGATGGAGGTCGTCGAGCGGGCCGACGAGATGCGGGCGGCCCTCGACCGCCTCGGCGACGTCGACTTGGTCCTGATCGACACCGCCGGCCGCAGCCCGCGGAGCGACGCCCGGATCGAGCAGTTGTCGGGACTGCTCGGAGAGGCGCGTCCCGACGAGACCCACTTGGTGCTCAGTGCCACCAGTTCACCGGAAAGCATCGCGTCGATCCTCGACGGGTTCGCCCCGGTCCGCCCGACCGCGGCGATCCTCACGAAACTCGACGAAACCGTCCAGACCGCCGGGGTGCTCGCGGCGTTGACCGCGGCCGACCCCGGTTCCGCCGGGACCGCGCTCAGTTACGTCACGACCGGACAGCAGGTCCCCGACGACATCGAACTGGCTTCCGCGGAAATACTCGTCCACCGCTTGCTGCCGGAAAAGTTCGCGCCGTCCTACCTCGATGCGGCGTAAGCGAATCCTCCGAAAAGATTCATGAGGGGACGACGAATGTCCGATACAGAAACAGGAGCGGGCCGCGCGGGAGACGATCGACTTGAGTCGACTTTTGTCGCGTCCGGCTGGCACCGTTGGGAAGTTAAGTCGTTCGGTTCGAAACGGATTCATGCCACGTGACACGAAGCTACGCCGCCGCGTTGGGATCCCTGGCGATGGGGCTGGTCGTGTTTCGCGGGGCGATCCTCGGTGAGCTCGCGGGGGCGGTCGCGGCGGAAGCGATCGTCGCCATGCTCGCCTTCGCGGTGGTCGGATGGGCCGCCGGGTGGATCGCGGACTACCTGATCCGGGACGCGCTCGAAGACTTGTTCCGCAAACGCGTCGACTGGTACCGCGAGGGACTCGTCGACCTGGCTTCATCCGAAGCCGACCCCGCCGACGGGACGAACGCGTAAGCGAACGTCACGGCCGGCAAACGCCACGGTCAACCCGCACGGATCGCGGGAGCCCCGGGGTTTTCCGCCAATGACTAGCACGACTCGAACTGAACGTGGCCTTGGGGCGACAGTCGAACCTGTCCCCCCTCGTCATGAGATCACGGAGGATTGAATGGCAGCGACAGTCACAGCCGACGATGAGATCCAGCAAGTTTGGGCCACGTTCCAAGAGACGTCCAAAGACGACCCGGAATACGAGTCCTTGCGAAACCGGCTCGTCGAACGCTACATGCCGCTGGTGCGGTATAACGGCGAACGGATCTGGCAACGGCTCCCCGACGGGGTCGACCTCGACGACCTGATCAGCGCCGGGATCTTCGGGCTGATGGACGCCATCGATGCCTTCGATCGCGACCGCGGCGTCAAGTTCGAAACGTATTGCGTGCCGCGGATCCGCGGCGCCATGCTCGACGAACTTCGCACGATGGACTGGGTCCCCCGACTCGTCCGCAGCAAGGCGAGCAAGCTCTCCGACGCCACCAAACGGCTCGAGGCCAAACTCGGCCGCACCCCGACCGTCCATGAGCTCGCGGATTTCATGGAGATCGAGGTCCCCGAACTCGAAAAGATGCAGTCGGACGCCAACGCCGTCGGTGTCGTCTCGCTCAATAAGAAGTGGTACGAGACCGACAGCTACAAAGACGTCCGCGAGATCGATATCCTCGAGGATAAAAAGGGGGAGGACCCGACCCGGCGGGTTCAAAAGAACGACCTCATGCGGTTGGTCACCAAAGGCCTGAACCGGAACGAACGGCTGATCATCATCCTGTACTATTACGAAGAGTTGACGATGAAGGAGATCGGCGCGACGCTCGACCTCTCCGAGTCGCGGGTCAGCCAGATGCACACGTCGATCGTCAACCGGTTGCAGCAACAGCTGGGGGTCCGGCGGACCGAGTTCGGCACCTGACGATGCGGGTCGCGCACCTGATCACCCGGATGATCGTCGGCGGGGCGCAGGAGAACACGCTGTTCAACTGCCTCGACCTGATCCGTGATCACGGGGACGAGGTGCTGTTGGTGACCGGACCGGCGATCGGGCCCGAAGGCGACTTGCTCGCCGGGGGCAGGGCAGGGGAGTTGCCGGTCGAGATGGTCCCGAGCCTCCGCCGCGAGATCGATCCTCGACACGACTGGGCCGCCCGCGCCGCGCTCCGCGACGCGATCCGCCGGTTCCGCCCCGATGTCGTCCACACGCATAGCGCCAAGGCCGGGTTGCTCGGACGCGCGGCCGCATGGTCCCTGCACGTCCCGGTCGTCGTCCACACCGTCCACGGGGCACCGTTTCACGATTACCAGTCCCCGCTCGCACGTCGCTTCTTCGTCGCGTGCGAACGGTGGGCCGCGCGACGTTGTCACCACCTGATCAGCGTCGCCGACGCGATGACCGACCGGCTGGTCGACGCCGGCGTCGCCGAGCGAGACCGGTTCACCACGATCTATAGCGGGATGGATGTCGAGCCGTTCCTCGACGCCGACCGAAACCGCGAGTCGACCCGGCGGCGGTTCGGCATCGGCCCCGACGAAGTCGTCGTCGGGAAGATCGCCAGGCTGTTCCACCTCAAAGGTCACGACGACCTGATCACCGCCGCCGCCGAAGTGACCCGCCAGAACCCGAGGGTCCGGTTCCTGCTGGTCGGCGACGGGATTCTCCGCGAAACGCTCCGTCGCCGTGTCCGGTCGCTGGGCCTCGAGTCCCACTTCATCTTCGCCGGGCTGGTCCCCCCGGACGAAGTCCCGTCGATGATCGGGGCGATGGATCTGCTCGTTCATACCTCGCTCCGCGAAGGCTTGGCGCGGGCGCTCCCGCAAGCCCTGATCGCCGGCCGACCGGTCGTCAGCTTCGACGTCGACGGGGCCCGCGAAGTGACGGTCTCGGGGGAAACCGGGTTCCTCGTCCCGCCGGGGGACACGCGACAGCTCGCCGAAGACATTTCGCGGCTCGTCGCCGACCCCGAGTTGCGAAGACGGCTGGGGAAAACGGGGCAGGGGAGGTTCACCGAACGGTTCCGCCACCAAACGATGACCGCCGAGATCCGACGGCTGTACCAACGGTTGCTCGAATCGGACCGCCCAACCGGTCCACCTTCCGCCCGGTAACGGGGTTCTACTATCATGAACCCCGTCCACGGCCCCTTCTCCGATCGTTCCCCCCGAAATCGCCGATGACCAAGACCCGCGACTTCCTCGGACCGTACCGACTCACGCGACTGATCCGCAGCGGCAGCACGTCCGAGGTTTGGGAGGCGATCGAGGAACACGATCAGAAGCGGTTCGCGCTGAAGATCCTGAAACAGAACTACCACAACGACAAGACCGAACTCGCCGCGCTCAAACATGAGTTCAACGTCGCGAAGGAGCTCAACAGCCCTCGCATCGTGCGGATGTACGAACATCGCGTGGAAAACGGACGGCCGTTCCTGGTGATGGAATTGTTCAGCGAGCTGAACATGAAACAGGCCTTGCGGAGGGGCCCCGATTCCCTCGCGTTCATGCTCAAGAAAGTGATCGAACAGGCGGCCGAGGGGCTGTACTACCTGCACACCAAGAACTGGATCCACCGCGATATCAAGCCGGACAACTTCCTCGTCAGCCGGGACGGGGAGGTGAAGTTGATCGACTTCACCATCGCCGAGCGAAAGCGGTCGGGGCTCGGCAGGCTCTTCTATAGCGCCAAAGTGGTGCAGGGGACCCGCAGTTACATGGCGCCGGAGCAGATCCGGGGCAAGGTCTGTGACGAGCGGACCGACGTCTACTCGTTCGGGTGCCTGCTGTTCGAAGCGTGCACGGCCAAGCCGCCCTATACCGGCTCGAACCCGAACGACTTGCTCACGAAACACCTTTCCGCGTCGATCCCTTCGCCGATCGCCCACAACAACAACGTGACGAAAGAGTTCGCGGAACTGGTCAAGCGGATGATGGCCAAGAAGCCGGACCAACGCCCCGCCTCGATGTGGGACTTTTTGAAGGAGTTCCGCACGATGGAGATTTTCAAGAAACGGCCTCGGAAACCGGACGTCAGCGTGTTCGACGATCGGCCCGAAATTAAAGGGGCCGAAGACATGATCCGCCGGCCCGACGCGGCGGACGGGGCAGGGGAGGAGTCGGCATGAGCGGGGGACCCGGCCTGGAATTTGAAGCCGAGATCGCCGAGCTGGAGAGCCGGATCGCGACGCTCGAGAGACAGACCGAGCGGAGCGACCAAGTGGAGGGCGAAATCCGCACGCTGCGAACCGAGCTCGTCAGAGTACTCAAGGAGACCTACGGGAACCTGACCCCGTGGCAAACGGTACTCGTCGCCCGACACAAGAACCGTCCGTACACACGCGACTACCTCAAACTCGCGTTCGACGAGTTCGTCGAACTGCACGGCGACAAACACTTCGGGGATGACCGGGCGATGCTCTCCGGCTTCGCGAAGCTCGACCGTTTCAAGGTGATGGTGCTCGGCCACCAAAAGGGCCGGACGTACAAGGAACGGGCCGCCTGCCACTTCGGATGCGCCCACCCGGAGGGGTACCGGAAGGCGATGAGCAAAATGCGGCTCGCCGAAAAGTATCGCCTTCCGCTCATCTGCTTCATCGACACCCCCGGCGCTTACCCCGGCGTGGGGGCGGAAGAACGTGGCCAAGCCCAAGTGATCGCCGAGAGCATGTTCAAAATGAGCCGGCTCAAGACCCCGGTGATCTGTGTCGTGATCGGCGAAGGGGGCTCGGGCGGGGCGCTCGGGATCGGCGTCGGCGACAAGGTGGCGATGCTGCAACACGCCTACTACAGCGTGATCAGCCCCGAAGGCTGCGCCGGAATCCTCTGGAAGAGCCACCAATATGCCCCCGACGCGGCAGAGGCGCTGCGGTTCACCAGCGGCGATCTCACCGAGTTCGGGGTCGTCGACGACGTGATCGGGGAACCCTTGGGTGGGGCCCATCGGGACCACCACCAAATGGCGACGCGGCTGAAGACGTACCTCGCGAAGGTGCTGGGCGAATTGGTTGACCAGCCGCCGGAACAACTGTTGAACGACCGCTATGAGAAGTTTCGGCGAATCGGTGTCTTCTTAGACGACCTGGCGATTCCCACCTGATTCGACCGAGTGTCCACTCCCAAAAATCGGCGAGCCCAAACTCGGAGACAACTCACGGAAGCTTCCCGGGATCCTCACGTACGCAATTTCGCCGTTCTCTCCCCCACTAAGAAACCCCTACGGACGAGATTGCCCCCTTGCTGCCGACTTGGGATCGATGTCTCTGCCCCCGATTCGCCCAGACGGTTGGGCTGGCGGGGAAAAGCACGAAAGAACGGTTGCACCTGCTCACCATCCCTTGAATAATGTGCCGGTCTTGTGGATTAGCCCGGATTTCCCGGTCGGGGAGCGGATTTCCCGGTCGGGGAGCGGGCCGCCACTCGCAGCTGTCCTTTCATGCACCATGATTTTCGAGGTTTGGAAATGAGATTTTTCGTTGCGTTAGCGGCGGTCGGTGCTTTGCTGTTTGTGAATACGGCAGAATCCGATGCCGCCAAGGTGGTGGCGTTTAGCATGGGCGATTCGTCGACCGAGAGCTTTGGTGGCGGCTTGGTGACCGTGACAAACACGAAAGTCATCCGCGAAAATGGGATCGCGACCAGTTCGGCCGCGCCTGACATCACCAGTATCCTTGCTGGTGGCGAGCGATCGACGAGCTTTACGGCTAGTTTCTCCACCGGTGCCCCTGTGCCGTTGCTGTGGTTCGACTTTGGTGCGGCGGTCGATCCCGGGAAGACGGCAAGTTATCAAGTCGATTTTGAAACCGCTGCGGGGACCGTGAGTAAAAGCGGAGTGTTTACCACGGCAGGTGCGACCGATTATCTCGACCTGGCTGGGCTCGGTCCGGTCAATTCGGGCTCGATTCAGTTCGAGCTGACCGATGCGGTTTTCAATCAGAACCTGACCTTGCCGAAGAGCGGAATCAGCGGAGCCTTTGCTTCTGTCACAGCCGTCCCCGAACCGTCGACGGTTGTCGGGCTCGCTCTACTGAGCGGGATCGGTTTGGTCATCCATCGCCGCCGCCGGGTCGCCAAGCTCGGTTGAGCGGCGTCTTGAAGTTCATTTGATCCCATGTGCGATGCCGTGCGTGGGATTTCGGCGTTCACCAGTTCGATCTTTTCGGTCCGGTTCTGAGAAGGATCTATTTATGCGCTGGTACCAAAAACTGGTTGGTCGTGGCGGCCACGATTTGCCGCCAACCGGCGAGTGCGTTCCGGAACGCGAGCCGGGCTCGTTCGTCAAACGCGATCAGTTTCTCTCGTGTGACGAAATCAA
This sequence comes from Pirellulaceae bacterium, assembly GCA_041685355.1. Taxonomy (GTDB): domain Bacteria; phylum Planctomycetota; class Planctomycetia; order Pirellulales; family Pirellulaceae; genus JAWLFY01. The sequence continues at coordinate 26,243 of JAWLFY010000009.1, forward strand.
CCTTCATCGGTCGCTCGTCCGCGCGGTCGGCAACCACGCGATCATCTGCCCGAAAGTCCGCGCCGCCGACGTGCTGGCAGTTCTCGACGCGAGTACGAACATGGACGACGCGGTCGCGATTGACCGGAAGAGCGTCGGATTCCTGTTGTGCGACATTGACTCGATGCGCCCCTCGGTTGCCGTCAGCCTGCTTCCAGGCGGCGAAAGCCTCGAGTCACGTCTGGTCGGCAAGGTCGAGCGAGCGTTGTGTGCGGCGGGGATCCCGGTCGTCTTCGTCTCACCCGAAGAATGCTCGGTGGAGGACCTTCGAGACCAAATCCTGCCGATGCTCGTCGAATCGCCAGAGCTCGAATCGGCGGATCGAGCGGATCGGATTCCGGTCGGCCAGCGGTTCACGGTTGCCCCCGTCGGGTCCGGCCAGGAATCGCCGTCGCACTCGCCGGCGGCGGTCTGAAACGGGCGGCCAAAGCCGGGCCGGAACGTGGCGAAATCGCCGAGTCTCGGCGGCAAATCGGCTGTCACGCAACGTCCGATAATGCCCCTTATGTTGTATTCGGACCCTCGTTTTCGTTGGAAAAACGAGGATTCCCCGTAGCGGAAGCCGTGAAGACTTCCGACCGGCCCGGCTCGAATCGTGACGCTTCCGAACTCTTCACCAGTCCGGCTACCGCTGATAATCGAGCCACGGCGGCGGCTGGCGGGCTTGATAGGGGTCGTCCTCTCGCCACGGGGCCAAGCCCGACCCGTTCGTCTCACCGGCGTCCCGTTCGAACGACGGGGCGAACGGCGGCGATTCACCCGGCTGGTTCGCCTCCATCAGCGTTTCGGGGATCGCGTCCCGGAGTTGCTCCAAACCGCCTTCCTGCATCCGCCGGTCGAACTTGTCCAGGTACGGCTGGACGACCCCTTGGATCTCCGGCGGGATCACCGACTCGCTTCGGTCGAGGACCCGCGAAATGTACCGACCGCTTTGACTCGCGACGATCGCTTCGCGACTGCGGTCGCCCAGCAGCGTGATCGCGAACAGCGTGATGAGGACACAGTACAGCGCGCCCTTCGCCAAACCGAACACGGCACCCACTTGACGGTCGAACTCGCGAAGCTTGAGCCGGTCGATCGTTTGGCTGACCATCCGGAACGCGACCCAGATCACCAGCGACGTGCCGACGTACAAGATCAACATCGCCAGAAACCGGTTCCACGGCGGTTCGGCCCGGATCGACTCGCTGAACGGTTCACGAAACGTGTAGGCGACCCAGTAGCTGACGAAGATCGAAGCGATCGCCGCCAACTGCCACGCGAACCCCTTAATCGCGCCGAACAGCGTCGCGCCGACCAAGACGCACAACATGAAGATGTCGTAGCCTTCCAAGTTGATGCTTCCGTGCGGCTGGTCGAGTGTTCTGAACGCGGCCGGAGATTCCTGGCACACCGATCCCGTCATCATAGGATTCGGTTTCTCGGGCGAGTATAGCGATCCGTTTTGTGGGCCCGAAGATCAATTCTCGGCGAATGAGGTGGCGTCGACGTCGCGGCAGGGGCTATGAGATAGCCGTGGCCGATTTCAAGACACACATCACCGCTAGCACGCTCGCGGGAGCCGGGTATGGCTACTGGGGCGTGATGCATCAGGGGATGTCACTGGAAAGTGGCATCCTGGCGGTCGGGCTCTGTTCGGTGAGCGGCATGCTCCCGGATCTCGATAGCGACTCCGGAATTCCGCTCCGCGAGACGAGCCTGTTCGCCGCCGCGGTGGTCCCGATGTTGATGATCGAGCGTTTCCGCGACTTGGGGCTATCGCCGGAGGCGATGGCGCTCGCCGCGATGTTGATCTACGTGACGATCCGCTTCATCGCGGTCGAGTTCTTCAAACGGTACACGGTGCATCGGGGAATGTGGCACAGCATCCCGGCGGCAGCGGTCGCCGGGCTCACCGCTTATCTGCTAATGCCTTCGGTGACCGAAGGGGTCCGCGTCTACAAGACGATGGCGGTCGTGATCGGGTTCATGATCCATTTGATCCTCGACGAGATCTGGAGCCTCGATTTTCGTCGCGGTCACTTCCGCCTAAAACGTTCGTTCGGCACGGCGCTCAAGTTTTTCAGCAATAGCGTTTGGTCAAACGTCAGCGTTTACGCGAAGCTGTTCTTGCTCGCGTATTTGGCGTGGGGCGACCACGAGATCCTGGACCGGCTCAAGACGCGGGCCCGGTGGGAACAGCCCTACATCGCCGAACCGGGCCCCGACTCGTTCTTCAAGGACGGCCGGCTCCCGTGGAACCGATAACCAGCTCGATCGGCTGGGCGGGGTCGTCGTCGACGGTCACCGCGAGGCCGCTGGTGTCGTAGTCGGCAAACCGTCGCGGGACCATCCGGCCGTGACCGTGGTCCTCGAACGCGAGGTCTTCGGTAACGATCATTTGCACGACGATCGCGTCGTACTCCCCCGGATCGAACCGATGGCCGCCGTCCATCTCCGCCAAACGGAATCGGCCTTCCTCGTCGATCGTGCCCATGCCGCGACGCCGTGACTCGGCGTGCCGGATCTCGATCCGTCCCGAGCGGACCGGCTCGCCATCGGCGAAGCGGACGACTCCGTTCACTTCGACGCCACCACCGGAGCATCCGGAGATCGTCGCCAGGGTGAGCAACACGATTCCGACACGCGGGAAGCGGGCGGTCAATCCTCCAGCCCCAGTACTCAATTCTGCAGCTCCACCACTCGCGCGTCGTCGCGGTTCGCCAAGGCGCCCAGGAGTTTCGTATCGGTGTCGGCGGACAACAGGTGGACGCTGCCGTCGACGTAGGCGAAATGGCATCCGGCCGGATGCCAACTGCCAAAGGAGAACATGTCGGCGATCAGGTCGTTGGGTCCGGCGGCGAGTCGCAACCCGGGGCCGGCGAGTCGGGCCGACGCGGGGAGGTGGTCACCGTCGTAACTCGGGGAATCCTCGGGGAACTGCCCGAGTCGGCCGAGCGGAACATGCTTTTCGCCGAACAGGAACGTATTCGACGTCCCCGCGGTGACGGAACTCATCCGGATCCGGTCGAGGGGCCCGATCGCCCGACCGTCGCGACAGTTCGGACGGACGCTGATGATCACCCCCGTCCCGTTGCCCCCGTAATAGAAATCGCTCGACGCCCCGACCGACCCGGGCGACAAGTCGCCGTGGTTCCCCGCGTAATCGGAAAGCGCCCCTTCGACTTCGACGTCCTCCTCGGAAGTTGGCAACGGGATCGGACAGCCACACGGAAGCCTCCCCTGCCCTCCCCCTTGGGTTTGGCGGCGGTTGACCGTCGAGATCGGCCGCGTCCCGGCGCGACGCGACGGGCATAGGAATACGTCGGGGACCGTCGTGCGAACCTCTTGGGGATGGTTCTGCCAAGGCTCCGACAAATCCCATCGGGCACCCAGCGGTGCCTGTTCCAGAAACGGAAGCACCCGGGCCAGCCACGTCGGCGTCTCAAGGCCACACGGCGGATCATCGGGAAAATCGGGATGGGGCTCATAGCGGGCCGGCGGGAAATAGCCGATCGCGTCATGATGCATGTGGGTCGCGAGCGCCAGCTGCCGCATCCGATTCATGCAATCGGCCCGCCGCGCCGCCTCCCGGGCCCCTTGGACCGCGGGCAGCAAAATCCCCACCAACACGCCGACGATCGCGATCACGACCAGCAATTCGATAAGCGTGAACCCGCGTCTCATGATTCCTCTCCGGCGTGTCAAACTCGCTCCCGAGTATAGTCAGCCGACGGCATCTCGGCGGGGAAATGCTCGTCGACGACACGGAAGAACTCGCCGGGCGTCGAAACCTTCGCGACGTGGGTGCGGAAGTGTCGGGCACCATGTTTGCCTTGGGCATAGCAACAGGCGTACTTTCTCATCAGCACCGTCCCTTTTTCCTCGCCGAACCGATCGACCACGAGCCGGTAGTGGTGAAGCATCACTTGGCGTTGCCGCTGGAGGCTCGGTTCGGGCGGGACCGGATCGCCCCGCAGCGCCGCCGCCGCTTGGGCGAACAGCCACGGCCGCCCGAGCGACGCCCGGGCGATCATGATCCCGTCGACGTCATACCGCCGAAACGCTTCGACGACCTTCTCCGGGGTATCGAGGTCCCCGTTGCCGATCAACGGGATCCGCCTTAGGTGTCCCTTGATCTCCCCGATCCGGTCCCAATCGGCGTTCCCACGGAACATGTCTTGCGCGGTCCGCCCGTGCACCGTCAGCGCCGCCGCCCCGGCCTCTTCGACGACGCGGGCGACGTCGTTGCAATTGATCGCGTCGCGGGTGCACCCGAGTCGGATCTTCGCGGTCACCGGCGTCGGCGTGCAGGCGTCAACCAGCCGGCGGATGATGTGATACATCCGCTGCGGATCACGTAGCAAATAACTGCCGCTGTGCGCCTTCTCGGTGACCTGTTTGACCGGGCACCCGAAGTTAATATCGACGACGCTGACCCCGTATTCCTCGACCAGCCGACGGCCGACCTTCGCCATCGTCTCGGGATCGTTATCCCAAATCTGAACCGCCAACGGTCTCGGCTCGTCGGCGACGCCCCACAACCGGTCGGGGTGTTCCGCTTCATGTTCGTCCATCCACACGAAACCCCGCGCGTTGACCATTTCGGTCGCCAGCAGCCCTGCCCCGCCGAACTGCCGCACGATTTGCCGAAACGCGGCGTTGGTGAACCCCGCCATCGGCGCCTGCAGGATCGGCGGGTCGACGACCAGGTCGGCGATACGGAGTGGCGGCGGGGGGAAAGGACGTGACATTCGCGTGGCGTTGGGTTCGTCGGAGTGGTGGCCGGAGCTTCATCCCCAACATAACCCAAACCTCAGCTCGCCCCGATCCCGGCGAGCCACACGAGCAGACCGATGATCAACACGCACACGCCGATCGAGGCGACAAACCCGACCACATCTTTCGTTCGCGGTCGATAGAACTCGAGATCGGTCCCGGGGAACAGTTTCCGCGACAGATCGGGGGACTCGAGCTCCGCGGCAAGAGCCCGGCGGTCCGCTTCGGGGTCGGCGAGGACCGGCGTCCGCATTTTGGCGTAGTACCGATCGAGCGCGGCGAGCGACCCACGCGGCGTGATCCAGCTGAGCACGATCAGGACCAGAAACGGGGTCAACAGCCGAGCCGGCAGGCGGAGCGTTTCGAGCGCCGCCTTGGTGGCCCACGAAAGGTCGATGCCGAGGGCGGAGTAGAGCACGAAGTCGATATTGAGCGACCCTTCGCCGCGACGTGGACCGACGACCTTTTCGGTCACCGTCTCGACGTTCCCCTCCTGTTCGCGCCGGAGCTCTTCGGTTTCCAGCTCGCCGATCGGCGTCAGGCTTTGCCAGAAGATCGGGTTCCCGCCCACCTTTCGGCTGACGGTGATCGTCTCGCCCAACTCTGCCTCCGGAGGCTCCGGCCCGAGCGTCTCGAGCGCCGTCTCGTCATCCGCGTCGATCGCCTCGCGGGCTTCCACCCAAGCCTGATGCCGGGCGACGTCCGCCTCGGTCGCCGGCCGGACGACGTTCGTCGTCACGACACGGGTCGTCGCCATCAGGTCGGGGTTCTCGCGAAGCCCCGGAAACACCGTGGGTACCAACGGCGGCAAGATGAAGAACACCATGAGCGAGAACAGCATCGTCCCCCACACCGCGGCCCGGGTGGCGCGTCGCCAATAGATCCCGACCCAAAACGGGGCGGCGAACAGGATCGGCAGGTCGATCGCCATCTTGAACTGGCCGAACACGTCGGAATAGGTCAACGCGACAACCGAAGCCCCGAGGATGATGATCAAACCCGTCATCCGCCCGACACGCACATAGGTCCGTTCGTCGGCGGTCGAATCGAAATAGGGGGCGTAAAGGTTGCGAACGACCAACGCCGAAGTGACGATCATGTAGGTGTCGGCGGAGCTCATCAGCGCCGCGAGCAGACACGCCAACATCAATCCGACGAGTCCGAGGTTGAGCGGCCCCAAGATCTCACGGGCGGCGACGCCCCACACGCGATCCGGGTCCGCCGCGATTTCGACGTTCCCCGCCAACAACGCCAACGAGATCAGCGCCGTCAACGCCCAACCGACCGTGCACAGCCGCTTGAGGAAGTTGCCCGTCACCAACCCGATCCGGGCCTCGTCCTCGGTCTTCGCCGAGCCCCCCCCGGTGGCGATGAAGTGCGGCTGGACGACGATCCCGATCAGGGCCAATAGCGACAGCGAGATGATGTAGTGGACCGGAAACTCGCCGCTGCTGGGGCCGGAGAACAGGTTGAAGTAATCGTCCGAAACCCGCTCGTGCATGATCCGAAACCCGTCCATCAGTCCCTGGCTGCCGGGGGCCCCGTACTGCTCGGCCAACGCCCACAACCCGAACGGGATCAGCAACACCGAAAGGAGGATGATGAAGAATCCTTGAATCAAGTCGGTCCAGTACGCGGCGGTCAATCCGCCGAGGACGCCGTACACGATCACGACGACCGCGATCACGGGCACCAAGACGTATTCGAGCTCGAGCCCGAACAGGGTTTCGACGCCCATCAAAGGGGCCGAAAACTTGGCGACCGCGGAAAACATCGTCGACAGATAGAACATGTAAAAAATGATCGCGAACAACGTGTACGCCGCCCCCAGCGATCGCGACTCGTACCGTTCGACGAACCAGTCCCCGAGCGTCATGTGCCGCATCCGCCGATACCACACCGCGGTGATCCAGTAGATCGGCGTCACGAACAGCCACATCAACGCCGACCAAACGCCACTCAACCCGCTCGTCCACCCGGTCCGCCCCACCGTCACCGGTTCGTGAGACCCCGTCCCCGCCCCGAACGCCGCGAACGTTTGCAGCAACTTGCCGAAGCCGCGTCCGCCGAGAAAGTAGTCTTCCTGGTTCTGGATCCGTCGCATCGCCCAGAGGCCGATCGCGACCATCACGACGAAATACAGGACGAGAACGACGTAATCGGTCAGCTGCATCTTGCTTGCCGTCGACGGGTTGGAGAGGCGAAAGCTGGAGGGGGGGTCACGATACGAGGATCGCGGCCGCAGTTTAGCATCTCTCGGCCCCCCTGCGTCCGCCCCGCGACAACGGGTCATCTCGTGACCTTGTCGAATCCCGGCATCGCTACTACCAATAGATCATGCCAACCGAGCCGAGCCGCAGCCGATTTCAGGACTATCGCGAAGCCGTTCGCCAGCGAAACGCTCGCCGAGAACGCCCTCGCCCGCACGGTCGTGGGGACTTGGCCCCCCGGAAGCTTGGCGAGCGGGAGCGTGGGGTTCGGGAGCTTTTGCGTCAATTTTGGGGCCTGCTGTCCGGGCACCGAGGGACGATTTTCTCGGCCCTCGCGCTGCTCACCGTCGCGATCGGCTTGCGGCTGATCCCGCCGGTGGGGACCAAGCTGGCGATCGACTCGGTGCTGACCCGTCCCCCCGAACCGCTGCCGCCGCCGATCGAGAAGGTGCTCGGCAGCTACGCCGACACCCCGATGTCGCTGTTGGTCGCGATCGCCGTCGCGGTCACGGTCGTGACGCTCGCCGCCACGGTCGTTCACCTCGCGAGCCGCTGGATGGCGACCAAGGCGGTCAACCAAACCCAGGTCTCGATCCGGCGGGCCGTGTTCGAACACTCGATCCGGCTCCCGCTGCATCGCGTCCACGAGATGAAAAGTGGGGGTGTCGCGAGCCTCATCCGTGAGGACGCCGGGGGAGTCGCCGAGCTGATCTTCAGCATGCTGTACAACCCGTGGCGGGCGATCGTGCAGTTTCTCGGAAGCCTCGTCATTCTCGTCTTCGTCGATTGGAAGCTGATGGCCGGCGGCCTGCTGCTGCTCCCGATCGTGTGGGCCACCCACCGCACCTGGATCAACCGCATCCGGCCGCTGTACCGCGACATCCGCAAACAGCGACAACGGATCGACGGGAACGCGACCGAGACGTTCGGCGGGATCCGCGTCGTACGGACGTTTTCTCGCGGACGGAGCGAGTCGGGGCGGTTCGTCCGTGAAGGAGACTTCCTGGTTCGCCAACAACTCTTCACATGGTGGTGGACGCGAATCATCGAAACGATCTGGGACGTGATCGTCCCGCTCGCCTCGACCGGGCTGTTGCTCTACGGCGGGTATCAAATCCTCGAGGGGGAACTCTCGCTCGGGGACCTGATGATGTTCCTCGTCTACCTCACGATGCTGCTCGACCCGCTGGCGACGATCGCCGCCAGCGCCGTGACCTTCCAAAACAACTTGGCAGGGCTCGACCGCGTCCTCGATGTGCTCGAAACCGAAGAGGAACTGCCGAGGCGGGACACGACCACGCGGCTTCCACGCGATCAGGCGGCGGGATCGATCCAGATGCGAGACGTTTGCTTCGCCTATCCCGGCACCAGTCAGCAAGTGCTGAGCAACGTTTCGCTCGAGATCGCGGCCGGGGAAACGGTCGCGCTCGTCGGACGCAGCGGCGCCGGCAAAACGACGCTGACCAACCTCGTCGCCCGTTTCTACGACCCGACGTCCGGAACGATCCGCTTGGACGGGACCGATCTCCGCGATATCGAACTGGCGAGCTACCGGCGGCTGCTGGGGATCGTCGAACAGGACGTGTTCCTGTTCGACGGGACGATCCGCGAAAACATCGCCTACGCCCGCCGGCGGGCCGAGATGGACGACGTCGTGCGGGCGGCGGAGGCGGCCGCGGCGGACGAGTTCATCCGTCGTCTCCCAAACGGCTACGACACCACCATCGGCGAACGGGGGGTGAAATTGTCGGGAGGCCAACGCCAACGCTTGGCGATCGCCCGCGCGATCCTCGCCGACCCGAAAATCCTGATCCTCGACGAGGCGACCAGCAACCTCGATAGCGAGAGCGAACGGCTGATCCAAAGGAGCCTACACGACCTGCTCCGCGACCGCACCGCGATCGTCATCGCACACCGGCTCAGCACCATCGTCGGAGCTGACAAGATCGTCGTCCTCGAAGACGGACGGGTGCTCGAGGTCGGTTCCCACAACGAATTGCTAAGCCGAGGCGGAAGGTACCGCGACATGATCCACCTGCAGATGGCCGAGGGGGACGGCCCCGTCGCCGACGGCTTCTCGATGAGTTTTTCGGAACCTTCGTGATATAATCGGTCCACCCGCTATCCGTCCCTCCAACCGACCCACCGATCCTATGGCGCCAACCCGCATGCCCAAAGCCCGAATCGTCATGCCCCTGCCCTGCCCCGCTCGACCCACCTCCACTGGCCCGCGGCCGAAGCGGTCTTCCCCACGGTCGAAGTGGCCCGCCTGGCTCCCCGTCGTCGCAGCCGCCGTACTGACCGGGATTTCCTTCATCGCGACGCCGGCCGTCGCTGGCGATGCGGACTGGCCCCAGTGGCGCGGCCCGCATCGTGACGGGCACGCGGCGCCGCAAGACGTTATGTCGCAGTGGCCCGAGGACGGCCCGCCTCGGAAGTGGGAATTTCAGCAAGCCGGTCGCGGCTATTCGTCGGTCGCCGTGGTGGACGACCAACTGTTCACCATGGGATCGCGAGCAGGCGCCTGCTTCGCGTTGTGCGTCGACGCGAAGACCGGCGAAACGTTGTGGGAAACCGAGATTTCGCGTGCCAGCACCGATGACGATTACCTGCACGGCTGGGGAGGCGGACCGCGGAGCACGCCGACGGTCGACGGCGATCAAGTTTTTGTCCTTTCCGACATCGGCGTCGTCGCCGCACTCGATCGCTCCGGCGGCGACCTGATCTGGAAAGTCGATTTGGTCGAAGACCACGGCGGCTCGATCCCGAAGTGGGGCTATAGCGAATCGGTCCTGGTCGACGACAAGCGGATCGTCGTCACCCCCGGGGGCGACCCGTTCCTGATCGCGGTCGACCGCGACAGCGGCGAAAAGGTTTGGGAGTCGAGCGGCATCGACGAAGGGGCGCAGTACGTCTCGATCATCAAAGGGACGATGGCGGGAACCGATTTCTACGTCACCGCTTCCGCCTCGGGGATCGTCGCGTTCGACGCCGATTCCGGAGAACTCCTATTCCGCGACGAATCGACCGGGAACCGGACGGCCGTGATCCCGACCCCGGTGCTCGCCGGTGACCTGCTCTACCACACCAGCAACTATGGGGCGGGAAACACCCTGCTCCGGTTGAAAGCCCCAGATGGGGGCGGCATCGATGCCGAGTCGGTCTACCACTTCGACGGCAAGACGATGACCAACCACCACGGCGGCGTCGTCCTCGTCGACGAGACGATCTACGGCTTTAGCAAGACCGACGGCGGGACCTGGATGGCCCAAGACTTGGAATCGGGTGAAGTGCTGTGGTCGGAAAGGGTGGGCCGCAACAGCAGCGGGTCGATCGCCTACGCCGACGGCCGGCTCTACTGCTATAACGACAAGGATGGCACCGTGATCCTCGCCGAGCCGAACCGCGAAGCGTGGTCACCCAAAGGGACGCTGACGCTGCCCAAGGAGACCCAACTGTCACGCGACAAAGGGGCGATCTGGGCCCACCCGGTGGTCGCCGGACAAACCCTCTACATCCGCGACCAAGACCTGCTGTTCGCGTTCGACCTCACCGAGTGACTTTCAACCCGTCGCGGAAGTCGTGCAGACTTCCGAAGCGCCGGCCTTGAAGGGTGACCCTCCAAACTCTTCACGAGTTCGACTCAGGAACTAGCGCTGCGATAACTCAACAGCGCCAACTTGAAAATCATGCGGCTGGCGACGACGCTCAAAACGGTCGCCACGATTCCCCACGCGATCAGCCATATCTCCCACGGCGATCGCGGATCGAGCGGCTTGGCCAACAACCTCGCCGGGATGTTGACGACGACCAACACCGGTACGACGAAGGTAAAGAATCCGAACAGCGGCTGCCCCCAACCGCGGTTGTAAATTTCCATCGGGTAGCGGCTGAAATTCGTGATGTAAAACCAAAAGTTGTACAACGTTTGATTGCGACCGAGCCAGATGCTGGTGGCGCTCAAACAGATCATCAGGCTGTACATGATCGCCACCCCGCAGGCGATGAACACGAAATACAGCCCCGACGCGAGTAGCGACGGCGTGTACGGATCCGACTCCCGGGACGCCAACCGGACCAACGCCACGATCGCGATCACCATTCCGGCGAAGAAGTTCGCCAGCGCGCTCCAGTCGATCCGACGGAACGAGATCAGAAACTGCGTGTCGATCGGCTTGAGGAGCGCGAAATCGAGCCCCCCCGTACGGATCAACTCGCTGAACTCCTCCGCGTTCGGCATGAAGAACGCCTGCACCAAACTGTTGATAAACCACGTCGTCGCGAGGAACACGAAGAACCGGTCCCGGTCCCATCCGGTCCCCTCCCCGATCGATTCGGTGTGTTGGAAGACGATCAGGTAGAAGCCGACGTTCATCAGGGTCCAGCCGAGGCTGCTGACACATTGCAACGCGAAGTTGGTGCGGAACGTCATGTCCCGAACCAGACTGTTGCGGGCGAACGTCAGGAACACACGGATGTAACTCGGCCTGGTCGCCTGACTCATCGCTCAACCCCCGTACCCGCTGTATCGACGGACGCCGCGGGCGTATGCGAACCGGCAACCGACGATCAACACGGTCAACCACGCCGCCTCGACCGCCATCTCCATCGGCAACTCGTCGTCGGGGACCTTCCCCAGAAACACCGCGGCCGGGAAATACGCGAGGTATTTAAACGGCAGCCACTGCACCACCGCCGCCACCCCGTCGGGGAGCAACGTCAGCGGGAACATGTGCCCCGACAGGAAGAAACTAAACAACATGAACACGAACAGCAGCGACGAGACTTCCAGGAACCAAAACCCGATCATCCCGATCGCGGCCTCCAGAAAAAAACCGATCAGGAACCCCATCACCAGCGAACCGAGGAACGCCACGAACAGGTGCGGCGGCGGGAACCCGGCGACGAAGTAATCGCGACACAAAAAGAACACCAATGCGAATGGCGCGACGGCCACCGCGTAGTAGGCAAGTTTGTGCGCGATTCGCGTCAACAACAAGAACCCGATCAGGTCGATCGGCTGAATGAGATAACGTTTGATCTCCCCCTCGCGGATTTGCCGGCTGATCCCCGCGGCGAGATTCGGCATGCTGGAGAACGCCCGCGCGATCATCGCGATCAGGTAATACGCGACCATGTCCTCGAACTGGTACCCGCCGATCGATTCCGCCCCGTCCCCCGTCGGCTTGCCGATCGAGTCGAACACGGCGTACCACAGAAAAATCTGGGTCACGATCGGCAAGAACCGCATCAGTGTCCCGAGGGCAAAGTCGCCTCGGTACACCAACCGTTCGCCGATCGCGGTCCGAAGCACCATCGACCACAAGCCCAAACGGGCAACCACGCCGCGATGACGACGGAATCGCTGCGGCACGGTGGTCAACGTGGAAGTGTTCACGGCGCGGTTCGAAGGGATTCGAAGGGTTTCGAAGGGTTTCGGCGAGTTCGAATTCAGATGCCGATCGCTGGCCGCGATCAAGTCGCCCCATTCTGACCCTTCCTCGCCGTTGCGACGAGGTGGCGTCCCCGTTCGCGTTGCGACGAGGTGGCGTCCCCGTTCGGGAGTGATGTCCCGATTCGGGGATGATGTCCCGATTCGCCGGATCCGTCGCGTGATTCGAAACAGCGGAGCGCAGCAAAAACCCCCGCCGGTCGAAACCTGGCGGGGGTCGAAGGTCACTGAAGACGTCGTCCCGTCTTCGGGCAGCGACGCGTCAGTTGGCGGATGACGCGTCAGTTGGCGGATAGGGTGCCGGCGGGGACGACGACTTCGACGACGTCGTTCTCACCCTCTTGGACGGTCCAGTCGAACCGGTTTCGACGCCAGCCTTGGGCCTCGCCGTCGATCTTTACGTCTTCAAACGATTCGCCCTGGGCGAGCCCCTCGTGATAAACGCGAAAATTGAGTTCCTGGCCAGCCGGTAACCCCTCGATCTCGAGCATCCCGTTCTCATCGCTCGCCGCCGCGAAGGGGTGTTCGAGGACGACGACGTAAGCCCGCATCCAGGGGTGGATGTTGCAGTCGACCGGGATCGGTGCCGGTTCGGGCTCGGTCAATTCGACGGACTTCTCTTGGTTCGCGGGAATCGTGAAGTTTTGCGCCGTGTTGCGAAAGAAGTTCAGGTTCGCGTTGTGCCCGACCGGGTCGGGGTTGGTGACCTTCAACGTGTCGCCGGTTTGGGCGATCACGATGTGAGGATCGAAACGACAGTTCTTGTTCGCCAACGTGAGCGTCTCGTTTCGCGGCTCGATCTCCGGCAATTTCGATCCGCCACGTCCGGTGTAGACGTAAAGGACCACGTTCTTGATCCCTTTGTTCTCCGGGTTGATCAATACCTTCTCGTTCATCAACCCGTGCTTCCCACAGAACTCGACGTCCTTATTCACGTCGATCGCATCGGGCGAGATCGCGTCCCCCTCGTAAACGAACTTCATCCGCAAGGTGCCCGTTTGGGCTGTGGCTTGAGCGGCTCCCATCAGGGCGAGGGCCAAGCCCCCAATCATCAATCGCGTTTTCAACTCTAAGTCTCCTCGGGGGGGGAAGGCAGGCGGGAAGGCCGTGGCGACAAGATCGTCCGCCACGCGCAACTACATTCTAATGGCTCAAAAGCAGAAATGAACCAGAAAGGAAAACGAGGGCGACGGCTTGGCGGAGATGGGGGCCCGCAAGCCGCCGCCCTCTTTTGAAATAGCCCTGGATAACGAGCCATCCAACGGGGCGGGATAGAAGTGTGGATGGCAGAAATGATCGCTATCCGGCGGGACTGACCTCTATTATACCGATTAGCGGATCGCTGTCCATCACTAAAAGGCGGCACCGAGGGTTAATTTCCCCCCAATGCTGTTCGCGCCAACAGTGTGAACACCCGATCACACGACCGGCGCCCTCGCGGTCCCCTGCCCCCGACCGCGCACGCGCACCCGGAAATGCCCGGAAGTGGTCGGAAATGCCCGGTAGTGGTCGCGCACGCGCACTCGGAAATCTCGCATGCACCCGGAGCCCGGACGATTGCCCCCGGATCCGATGGCGTCCGCTGTCGCCGCGCGGTCGAAGTCCGTACGATTGATCCGTTTCGAACTCATCCGTTTTCGCGCGCTGTTCGGTCGGTCGAACCTTCCGGTCGGAGGCCGCCGCGGGAAAGGCAAGGCAGGCGATGAAGGTGTTGGTGGTCGGAGGTGGTGGCCGGGAACACGCGTTGGCGTGGAAGATCTCGCAAAGTCCACGGGTCGAACAAGTCTTCGTCGCGCCGGGAAATGCCGGCACGGCTCTCGACGCGACAAACGTCGCGATCCCTCAAGACGACCATGCGGGGCTAATCCGGTTCGCCACCGAGCATTCGATCGGGCTGACGGTCGTTGGCCCCGAAGCGCCGTTGGTAACCGGATTGGTCGACGCGATGCAGGCGGCAGGCTTGCGGGTGTTCGGACCGACCAAGGCCGCAGCCGAGTTGGAGGGGAGCAAGGTGTTTTGCAAGAACTTGCTCCACACCGCCGACATCCCGACCGCAGGCTTTCGGACGTTCCGTCACGCCGACGACGCGACACGGTACATCAAGGATCGCTACTCCGAACCGACCGACCCGGTTCCCGTCGTCGTCAAGGCGGACGGGCTCGCGGCGGGAAAAGGGGTGATCGTGTGCGAGACCCGCAGCGAGGCGCTCGAGGCGATCGACCGGATCGCGTCCCGCCGGGAATTCGGCGAAGCGGGCCGGGAACTGATCATCGAAGAACGGCTTACCGGACCCGAGGTGAGCGTATTGGCGATCACCGACGGCGAAACGATCGTCCCCTTACCGCCAGCCCAAGACCACAAACCGGCGTTTGACGGCGACGCCGGGCCGAACACCGGCGGCATGGGGGCCTATTGCCCGACCCCGGTCGTCGACGAGGCGATGCTCACCAAGATCGAATCCGACATCCTGGTCCCCGTCGTCCACGCGATGAAGCGGGCCCGCCGTCCGTTCCAAGGGGTCCTCTACGCTGGGCTGATGATCACCCCCGCCGGCCCCAAGGTGCTCGAGTTCAACGTCCGCTTCGGCGACCCCGAATGCCAACCGCTGCTGATGCGGATGCGGTCCGACCTGGTCGACCTGCTCGACGCAACCGTCGACGGCCGGCTCGGTGAGGTCGAACCGCCGAGTTGGGACGAGCGACCGAGCCTGTGCGTCGTGATGGCGAGCGACGGTTACCCGGGCGACTACGAGACGGGACGTGAGATCACCGGGCTGGACCGCGCCGCGGGGATCCCCGACGTCAAGGTGTTCCACGCGGGCACCCGCCAGCTCGACGACAAAATCGTCAACAGCGGCGGCCGTGTGCTCGGCGTGACCGCGATCGGCGACTCGATCAGCGGAGCGAAGTTGCAAGCGTACAAGGCCGTTAAAGAGATCCGCTGGCCCGGCGCGTGGTGCCGCAAAGACATCAGCGACAAGGCGCTCGTCGGCGTCTAACCCCCCTCCCCTGCCCTGCCCCGAGATGATCGGAATGAGTCACCTGCGTCTTCCTCTGTGGCTGCTGGCTTTCTTCCTCCTCGCCCAAACCGACGGCTCCGCCCAAGCCCCGGTCACCCGGGATCCTGACTCGGCGTCCCCGAACTACGCGATCATCGACGCGATTCGGCGGGGGACCGAATTCATGCGGGGAACGATCGCCGATCACGGCGGTTACGCGTGGGTCTCGAGCCACGACGGGATACACAGCCATGGCGAAGGGATCGCCGGTCCGCACCGGGTCTGGGTGCAGCCACCCGGGACGCCCGCGGTCGCCGCCGCGTTCCTCGACGCCTACGAAGTCACCGGCGAACAGGTCCACTTGGAAGCCGCGCTCGCGGCGGGCCAAGCGTTGATCGAAGGCCAACTCCGCTCGGGCGGTTGGGGGTACTCGATTCCTTTTTCCCCTGCCGACCGGGAAGGGATCCCGTTTCGCACCGGCCCGCTCGGGGATCCGAGCCGGATCGTGCCCACCCCCGCACCGGGCGGATGGGACGTTTGGAAACGTCGCGAGCATGGCGAGAACAAAACGACGCTCGACGACGACACGACCGCCGCCGTGATTCGGTTTCTCGCTCGGCTCGACCGACACACCGACTTCGGCCGCAAAGAGATCCACGAGGCGGTCGCCTACGCACTCCGGTCCACTCTCGGGGCGCAGTACCCGATCGGCGCCTGGGGGCACAACTACGACCGGTTCCCGACGCGGACAGCCGACGTCGAGCACTACCCGGTCGTCGAGGCCTCTTTCCCCGACGACTGGTCACGGACGTGGACGAAAGACTTCCGCGGGTGTTACATGATCAATGACCGGATCACCCACGACATGATCCGCACGATGTGGTCGGCGTGGGAAATCTACCGGCGCGACGAGTACCGTGAGGCGGCGGTCCGCGGG
>JAWLFY010000009.1:42736-46377 GCA_041685355.1 Pirellulaceae bacterium
TCCGCGGGTGAATCGCAAGACACCCTCGACACCCTGCTCGACTTGTACGTCTGGACGGGCGAAGGGCGGTTCCTCGAGCCGATCCCGCGGGCGATCACGTACCTCCAAGGCCTCCAGCGGCCTGACGGGAATCTCGCCCGGTTTTACGAATTGAAGGCGAACACGCCGATTTACTTCGACCGCGAGTACCGAATCACCTCCGACGATTCCGACATCCCCGATCACTACGGGTTCGTCGTCCCCTCACGACTCGACGCGATCGAGCGGCGGTATCGGCGACTGCGTGAGTCGGGACCGCCTGCGGATCCGCCGGCACCCGATCGCGGATCGCTTGATCAACCCGATCGCCAATCGCCTGAGAATGACGTCGCGGCGGTGCTGCGGTCGCAGCGTGCCGACGGGGCGTGGCTGACCCCCGGGTTCGTCCGTGACACCGAGGGAAAGAAGGTCATCCCCGACGAGGGCGTCGTCGACTCGCAAGTCTTCATCGACAACTTCCGTCGGTTGTGTGACGCGATGATTCGCGCGGGAGGCTGATCAGTTAAAGTGAATGAGCCGGGCGTCGCTGGAGTGTGACGTCGCCCAGACTCGCCCTGCCCTGACTCGCCCTGCCCTGACTCGCCCTGCCCTGACTCGCCCTGCCCTGCCCTGACTCGCCCTGCCCTGCCCTGACTCGCCCTACCCTGCCCTGCCCTGACTCGCGCTGCCCTGCCTCGCCTCGCATCACCCGCCTCCGTCCCATCGAGACCGTGTCCCTGTACCGATCGATCCCCTGCCCCGGTTTCGCAGCCGCGATTCGGCCCGCGTCCTCCAGACTGCCGTCGCTCGCGGTCCGCGGCGTGTTGGTCACCACGTTGTTGGTGGGAGCCGTCTCCCCGAGCCGCGGCGATGAAGCCGCCAAACTAGGCCGACCGAAGCCGCCGTCCGATGCCGACACGATCCGTTTCTTTGAATCGGAGATCCGGCCTCTACTGGCCGAGCATTGTTACTCGTGTCACGGCGAATCGACCCAGGAGGCCGGACTGCGGCTTGACCGTCGCGCGGCGATCCTCCGCGGGACCGATTACGGCCCGGTGATCTCGACGGAAGCGCCACGCGACAGCCTGCTCCTGCGGTCGGTCCGTCACGAGTCGGAGATGCCGATGCCGGAGGGTGAGGAGAAACTCTCGGGCAAGCAGATCGATGCGCTCGAGCGTTGGGTCGAAATCGGGATGCCGTGGCCCGACGAGCCGGAACCGGACGACGCGCCGGACGACGACCCGTCGAATCACTGGGCGCTGCAAAAGCTCACGCCGCCACCGATCCCCGCGATCCGTGCCCCGATCGACAGCGAATGGGCCCGTAACGAGATCGACCTGTTCGTGGCCGACCGTCTCGCCGACGAGTCGATGACCCCGTCACCCGCGGCCGACCGTGGCGTCCTGATCCGGCGGTTGCATTACACGCTCACCGGCTTGCCGCCGACGTACGAACAGGTCGAACGGTTTCGCCAAGACCCCGACCCGCTTGCCTATGAGCGACTCGTCGACGAACTGCTCGGGGACGTCGCGTTCGGTGAGCGATGGGCAAGACACTGGCTCGACGTCGCCCGATATGCCGACACGAAGGGATACCTGGCCGGAGGCGTCGAGCGGAAATACCCGTTCAGCTTCACCTACCGGGACTGGGTCACCGAGGCGTTCAACGACGACATGCCGTATGACGACTTTCTCCGCTACCAGATCGCCGGGGACCAACTGGTCGAGTCCGAGGGACACGACCGCCGACATCTCGCCGCACTCGGGTTCTTGACGCTCGGCCGACGGTTCTTGAATCGCGAACCCGACATCATCGACGATCGGATCGACGTCGTGACCCGCGGAACGATGGGATTCACCGTCAGCTGCGCCCGATGTCACGACCACAAGTTCGATCCGATCCCCACGCAAGACTACTACTCGCTGTACGGCGTGTTCGCGAGTTCGACCGAGCCGGAGGAGTGGCCACTGATCGGCGACCCCAAGCCGAGTCCCGAATACGACGCGTTCCTGAAAGAGCTCGCCAAACGGGAAAACGCGGTCGAGGAATTTTTGCAGCAGCGGGTCGACGCGGCACGGTCGGCCGACGGGATCGCGGAGTATCTGCGGGCCGCCCACGCCGCTTGGGACGGCGGCCGCGACGCGGTCAACGCGGAAGCGTCGGAGCGAAAACTGCACGACAAGTTGTTGACCGAATGGATCGAATTCCTGAGATCGGCCCGCTCGCCCGAAAACCCCAATCACGACCTGTTCGCCCCCTGGCACCGCCTCCGCGTGCCGCGCGACCGCGACGGCGACGATGGGGTGGCTGAGGCGGGCGATGACGCCGCGGCGGGCGAGTTGACGTCGCTTCGGCAAAAGCTGGACGAAGCGAACCCCGATTCGATCGAAGCCGTCGCGACCCTGTACGGCGAATTCCTCCACGAGTCGGTCGTCAAAAATGAACCGAACGCTGGCGGCTTGGCGAAGCGGATCGGTCTCGGATCGGGATCGCCGCTCGACCTCAACACCGAGCGGATGCGACCGCGACTGTTCCGCGGCGACCGCAACCGGCTGCGGACGCTCGACAATAAGATCATCGAACTCAACGGGGCGCACCCCGGTGCCCCACCCCGCGCGATGGCGCTGGTCGACAAGCCGCGTCCGATCGACGTGAAGGTTTTCATTCGCGGCAACCCCGGACGACGGGGCGACCTCGCCCCGAGGCGGTTTCTGGCGGCGCTGAGTGACGATCCGGAAAACCGTGAGTTGTTCCGCACCGGAAGCGGCCGGCGCGACCTGGTCGAGGCGATCGTCGACCCCGACAACCCGCTCACCGCGCGGGTGATCGTGAACCGGGTTTGGATGCACCACTTCGGCCAGCCGCTGGTCGAAACCCCGAGCGATTTCGGGGTAACCACGCCTCGACCGCGGCACCACGCCCTGCTCGATCATTTGGCGTCGGAACTGATCGCGGGCGGGTGGTCACTGAAGTCGCTTCATCGAAAGATCGTCACTTCGGCGACCTATCGGCAACGGAGTGACTTGAGGCCGGAGTACGCCGACACCGACCCCGAGAACACGTTGTGGTACCGGGCGAATCGGCGTCGGCTCGATTTCGAATCACTCCGTGACGGGATCTTGGCGACGTCCGGAAATCTCGACGACGCCACGGTCGGGGGGCGTCCCGTCAAGATCACCGAGGCACCGACGCCGCCGCGGCGGACGCTGTACGCGTTCATCGATCGCCAAAACTTGCCCGGCGTGTTCCGCACGTTCGACTTCGCCAACCCGGACCTGCACAGCCCACGACGTCACGAGACCGCCGTCCCACAACAGGCGTTGTTCATGATGAACAGCCCCATGGTGATCGCCCAGGCTCGACGGCTGGTGGCGTCGACCGGGTTCGCCCAGGCGAGCTCGACGGCGGACAAAGTGCGTTGGCTTTACCGCCAACTGCTAGCCCGCGACCCGACCTCGAATGAGCTCGATCGTGCGACCACGTTTTTCGACGGTGTGAGTGAGAACGTTGACGCCCCGCCATGGGACCAATACGCGTTGGTGTTGTACGCCTCGAACGAGTTCGCCTTCGTCGATTAAACCGAAACAGCGTCGACTGAACCGAAACAGCGTCGACTGAACCGA
>JAWLFY010000009.1:46477-68812 GCA_041685355.1 Pirellulaceae bacterium
AACCGAAACAGCGTCGACTGAACCGAAACAGCGTCGACTGAACCGAGAACGTTTCCCCATGAGCCAGTACGACCACCGTACCGATCCCGCCGACCTGTTTCTGACCCGACGCTCGTTCCTCTCGCGATGCGGGATGGGGATGGCGGGGGTCGCCGCAGGCGGCTTACTGGCGCCGTCGGCGACCGTGGCGGGGAACCCGTTGGCGGTCAAGTCGCCGCACTACCGGCCCCGCGCGAAACGGGTGATCCACCTGTTCATGAACGGCGGCCCGTCGCACGTCGACACGTTCGACCCGAAGCCGAAGCTGACCGAATACCACGGCCGCGAACTCCCGATCGAGACGCTCAAGACCGAACGGAAGACGGGCGCCGCGTTCGGATCGCCGTTCCAATTCTCAAAGCATGGCGAGAACGGCGTCGAGGTGAGCGACCTGTTCCCGAACGTCGCGAAACACATCGACGACATCTGCGTGATCCGTTCGATGCACGCCGACGTCCCGAACCACGAACCGTCGCTGATGCTGATGAACTGCGGCGAGGCGCGGCTGCCCCGACCGAGCCTGGGGTCGTGGGTCACCTATGGCCTCGGCAGCGAGAACGAGAACCTCCCGGGGTTCGTCGCGATGTGTCCCGGATATCCGATCCAAGAATCCCAGAATTGGCAATCGGCGTTCCTGCCGGGAGCCTACCAGGGGACCTACATCGACACCCGGAACCAGGAAATCGAGAAGCTGATCGAGCATATCAAGAACGAACACTACTCGACCGATGAGCAGCGGCGGCAGTTGGACCTGTTATCCAAGTTAAACGAGGAGCACGCCCACCAGCGTCAAAACGACGAGGCGCTCGAAACGCGGATCCAGTCGTTCGAGTTGGCTTACCGGATGCAGATGGAGGCGACCGACGCGTTCGACATCGGGCGAGAACCCGAAGCGGTCCGCGAGGCGTACGGGGACACCGTACAGGGCCGCCAGATGCTCATCGCCCGCCGACTCATCGAACGGGGTGTGCGGTTCGTCCAGTTGTGGCACGGCGCGGGCCAACCGTGGGACAACCACGACGACATCGAAAAGAACCATCGGCGATTGGCCCAGCAGAGCGACCGCGGGATCGCCGCGTTGCTCGGAGACCTAAAACGCGTCGGCCTACTCGAGGACACCCTCGTGATCTGGGGGGGCGAGTTCGGTCGCACCCCGACGGTCGAACTCCCCACGCCGGGTGCCAATCAAGGGAAGGTCAACGGCCGCGATCACAACCATCACGGGTTCACGATGTGGATGGCCGGCGGCGGCGTCAAAGGCGGCTACGTCCACGGGGCGACCGACGAATTCGGGTTCAAAGCGGTCGAACGACCGGTTCACGTCCACGACCTGCACGCGACGATCCTTCACCTGCTGGGTTTCGACCACACGCGACTGACGTACCATCATTCAGGGCGTGACTTCAGGCTCACCGATGTGCACGGAAATATCGTCCACGACATCGTCGCGTGAACACGCGAAACCGTCGTCTGTACACGCGGCACCGTGGCGCACGCACGCGGCGGTCGGTCGACTCCCAGCGGGACGACCGTTCTCCATTTTCCCGAGAGGTTAGGACCGCAATGATTCGTCCCGACGTATCCCGTCCCCTCGCCCTCCGACCGACGCCCCGTGCCTTCCTACCCCGCCCGAGACCGTCTCGGGCTGCCACGGTCGCCGCGGCCGTTTGGGTATCGCTCGCCGCCGCGATTTGTGACGTCGCCGCCGACGACTGGCCTCAGTGGCGGGGTCCTAACCGCGACGGCGTTTGGCGGGAGTCGGGACTCGTCGACTCGTTCCAAGCGCCCAAGCTCCAGCGACGCTGGACGGCCGAGATCGCCGCCGGCTACTCGGGACCGACGGTCGCCAACGGGCGAGTGTTCGTGGCGGACCGGCTCTCCGATCCCGACTCGATCGAGCGGGTTCACGCCTTCGATATCCGGTCAGGTGAGAAACTGTGGTCCCACGAGTACGCCTGCCCATACGAAGGGGTCAGCTACACCGCCGGGCCCCGCGCGTCGGTCACGGTCGACAACGAGCTTGCGTACGTGATCGGGGCGACCGGCCGCATGCACTGCCTCGACGTGGCGGACGGCAGCGTCGTTTGGCAACGTGACCTGCGTTCGGATTTCGACGTCGATTTGCCGACGTGGGGGATTACCAGTTCGCCGTTAGTCGAAGGCGAGTTTGTCATCGTGCAAATCGGCGGCGCCGGGAACGCCTGCGTCGTGGCCCTCGACCGCCGAACCGGCGAAACCGCTTGGCACGCGCTCGACGACGACGCATCCTACTCGTCGCCGATCGTGATCGACCAAGCCGGACAGCGGGTGCTCGTCGTTTGGACCGGCGAACGGGTCGTCGGCATGGACCCGGCCGACGGGAACGTCTTCTGGGCGGAGGATTACAAGTGGGAGAAGTGGCCGATCGGGATCGCCTCGCCGGTCCACAGCGGTGATCATCTGCTCGTCTCCGAGGTGCACAAAGGCTCGCTGCTGCTCAAGCTTGGCCGCGATGACGTGACTGCCCAACGGGTCTGGCACCGAAGCGAAGACGACGGGCCGGCGCTACACGCCCTGATGGGCACGCCGATTGTGATCGACGGGCAGATCTACGGGGCGGACAACACCGGCGTGCTGCGATGCCTCGATCTGTCGACCGGGGAACAGATCTGGGAGAACGACACGGTCGTCCCGACAATGCGTTGGGCGACCGTCCACATCGTCCGCAACGGAGACAGAGTCTGGATGTTCAACGACCGCGGAGAGCTGATCATCGCGCGGTTGTCGCCCCAAGGTTACCACGAGATCAGCCGAGCCCAATTGATCGCCCCGACGACACAACAGCTGCGTCGTCGCGACGGGGTGACCTGGTCCCACCCCGCCTATGCCGACCGACACGTTTTCGCCCGGAACGACGAAGAACTGGTTTGCGTCGATCTGGCGTCGCCGCGCTGAGCTCATGAAGCAAGTGATGCGGCGGCGTGAGGATTGCGTACAGCGTCAGCGTGACGACGGCCACACCGGATACACTGACCGAAACGCCCGCGTAGATTCCCAGCGCCGCCGCGAGCGTGAGCGTCGGCAGCATCAGCGGGAGCGATCGTCGGTGAGCCCGCCCAACGGAGCGGAGCGGGCGAGAGGGTCGCTCGCCAAGCACCATGCACTCTCGCACGGCGTGCCAGAGGAGAAACCACACGCCGACGCTGAAAAGAGGTGGCAGGACCGCGCTTGTCAGGAGAACCGCCAGCGGAAGCAGACGGACGATCGGAAAATCTTCACGAGACACGACAGCCGCATCGAACAGCCAGAGCATGATCCCGATGAAGCCGAGCACCCCGAAGACGTGGGCAAGACCCACCGGAAGCGTCGCCGGGCCTCCGACCAGCGCGGAGACTTTGCCGATCGCGTTAGCGGTCGCGATCGGCCAAAAAGCGAACGGAAGCATGACGACGGCCGCGGCGCGAGCGACGCCACGAATCGTCTCCGGAGTGCCAACCGCGGCTTTGCCAATCCGGATGCGGGCATCTACCCGACCGAAGTGCACGACAGATAGCAGAAGAAAGAACGCGATATATCCGACCGGGGCCGCGTAAAGAACGAGCGTGCAGAGGATACCGATCGCCGTGTACGGGATGAACGCCAGCATCGCCAGGCCGAGCGATCGGTCCCCCAGAAGTCTCCGATGAATGTGCCAGTCCATCGCCCCGTGCGGCATGCCGCAGACGAACAGCGATGCCGCGAGCGGGAACGCCGCCAGCCACCGTGGCATTCCATGAACGACCTCGACGATGATGCCGGTCGCCAGCAGGACGGAAATCAACACGCCCCACAGGAATCGAATTCGCGTCCCGGCAAACGCGAAGGGCGAGTCGGGACGGTGACGAAGAGGCGAAAACGGGTCGGACTGCATTCTGAGTTTAACCGGCTTCGGTTTCGGCGGTCTGTGGCTTTAACTCGTTGTAGTCGTAGCCCTCATCACGAGAAATGATGGCGGCGACCACGCCGAGCATCACGCCGTAAATCGCTTTCGAAACGACATCGGCACTCGTGAAGATAAAGGCGCGGGCGACGCCGGCTTCGGCGGCAAACCAGAACTGGGGAAGCGCGATCGCGACGGCGTATGCGGTCCAAGCGATGAGAAAAACCCCGAGGATCGCGCTCAACATCTTCGAAGCGGCCTCCGGCACAAGTTGCATCCCCTCCCGAATGGTCTTCCAGACGATCACAACAATCCAGATATAAAACGCCCAACCGAGCAAATACCAGATCCAAAAGGGGGCGGAAGAACTGCCTTCGACGACGGCCTTGCCATCGACCGTGACCCCACCGGTCTCGTAAAACTGTGCCATCCACGAGGTCCAGATCATGCCGAGCCCGGCGACAACGAATTGTGTCGCGTAACGGACCTTCTTCTTCGCGGCCAGCGGCAACACCACCAACATCTGTAGCAGCAGCACCGGCACGTCGATCGTCCAGTTCATGTACCGATAGCCGTTGGAGAACGCTTGGCCGTCACGCCGAAGGTATTCGCCCGCGTCCCCATCCAACACGAACGAGAAGTCCCAAGCGATCGACTGTCGCAGCAGGATGATCATCGCCGAAACCATGACCACGCCCGAAAGCACATTCGAAAGCCGATACCGCGGGGCGACCGTTTTGATCGTCGCGAGAAAGTAGACGAGCGCGGCGGCGAAAATGCCGACCCCGAGGGTCAGGACATGACTGACCGCGGACCATTGCGTCACGGAGTAGGTAAAATAGTTTTCCATGTTGCCGAGATCAGGCGATGCCGATTCGGCTTGAGCAAGTACTGCTGTTAAAGATTGCATGATTTCCTTCCGAGAGGGGTTCCCCGAACCAAAGTCACGTGCCCGAACCAAAGTCACGTGTCCGCATTCCCCGTCCGGAGGTCGGCTCCACGACCCAAAATCGGTCGATTTCGGTCGGCGTCATTCGCCGGCAAAAATATCATGGCTCCCTCGGCGATGCGGTTAATCGGGATGGTAAGGCAGAGTCAATAAGCTCCGGTTCTTGCGAGTGCGTCTTCGAGCCAGCGCCACCGAATAGGCGTTCACCCCGCATTCGCACGCGGTCCACGATCGATCCGGACGGATCACGTCGACAACTTTTTTGGCTTCTCGGCTCACTTGCGATCGGGAAACACCACGGCGCCGGGGTCGGATAGACTTGGGGACTCCGGTCGAGTTTCAGCTCCGCCCGGAATCCTCACGCGGATCCACCCGGAGACGTCGGCGGTGAACTGAAAGTCACACCGAATCGTCCCGCGGCATCGCGAGCGCTCGCGCTCCTCCTCTCATGTCACACCTTTTCACCTGTCCCCATTGCCAGACGCGGACGCTCGTCGAATGCCGCTACAGCGGTTGTTCGGGTCGATGCGTCACGTGCGGCCAGCCGATCACGGTGCCCCCTTTCGCCGACGGCGACCGTGGCGGTGAGGCCGATTCGGCTACCAAGACGATTACCGAATCCGCCCCGCAGGGCCGTTCGCGGGGGCCGCAAGGTGAGTCCGATCGACGACTCCCGCGGTTCCTGTTCGGTCGGGCCGCCATCGCGGCGGTCGTCATCGTGATCACCCTCGGCATCTTGGTGGCGGGTGTCCGCTACGGTCGTGAGGCGATCGATCGCGTTCAGGAGGGGCGGATGCGGTCGCTCTCGATGCGAAACCTGGAAAAGATCGCGACGGCGATGCGAAACTACGCCGCGGATCACGGGACATTCCCCCCGGCGATGACGCAAGACGCCTCGGGACGACCGCTTCATTCGTGGCGGGTGTTGATCTTGCCGTACTTGGATGAGGAGGCGCTGTACCGCCGTTTCGACTTGAGCGTCCCGTGGGACTCCCCGGAGAATACCGCGGCGGCGGCGGAGATGCCGAAAGTGTTTCGTCACCCGGACATCGGCCGAGGCCAACGCCGGCTCGGGGCCGTCGGGATCGACGTGTCGTCGTACTACGTAATCCGTGGCCCCGACACGATGTTCCCGCCGGCAGGTCCCCGCCGGGAGACCGACGCGACCGACGGTGGCGACAAGACCCTGCTCGTCGTGGAAGGCACGCCGACCGGAGCGGTATCGTGGATCCAACCGATCGATCTGGAGTTCGATGCGCTGCGAGGGGCCGTCAACGCGGGCGGCGAGATCGCCGCCGGAGGGCTCACCGAGGGAGGCGTTGCGGTGGCGACGGTCGACGGCAAGGGCCGGTTCGTCCGCGAACGTCACTCCCACCGTACGTTTCGCGCGCTGGTCACGCCCGACGGCGGTGAACCGCTCGTCGACGACGTCTTCGATTGACCCGACACGCTCGATCGACCCGACACGTCCGATCGACCCGACACGTCCGATCGACCCGACGCGTCCGATCGACCCGACACGTCCGATTGACCCGACACCGCGGCCGGCTCACCAAGTGAACTCGATGCCGCCCGAGCCGACGTGCAACGCTTGGTACTCGTTGAACTGCAGGTCGTACCCGGCGAACAATCGACTTCCCGGGCCCGACATCAAGTTGACCCCGCCGCCGAGGTTCACCCAGTCGCGACCGAGATCGACGCCGCGGACGGTGTAACTACCTCCAAGATCCGCGAGACCTGCGTTAAACGATTGCTCGGTGTCGAGAAATTCGTGCAACCACGCCGCGCGGAACTCGGGCGTCATCACGAGCCCCGCAGGACCGCGACGGGTCGTCGAAACGCGGCCCCCTAAAATCCCTCGCAGCGAGTGCGCGTCGATCCCGGAAACCGCCAGGTTGAGTAGCCCGCCGCCGGTCTCCCGGAATCCGTCCTGGCGAAGGTACAGGTACTGCAGCGCCCCGTACGGTTGGAGGTTCCAACCTTGGTGGGCGACCGACAGCCCGCGTTCGAAGTAACCGTTGGCTTGCCATCCGTCGAACCATCCACGGGTCGAAGCTGACACGTTGCCGATCTCGATCGTCCGGCGGACGTCACCGTGGTCGTAACCGAGGCCGCCGTTGAGGAGGTAGTAACCGAAACCGTCAAACCCCGTCAGGTAGGTCCCAAAGTGGTAGTTTTCCAGGTCGGCCGATTCGTTGAGCCGTTCACCCCGGACGTTGCCCCACGCCAAGTTCGCCCAACCGCCGAGACTGTGCCGTGCGTCGAGGTTTCGCTGCACCGCCATTTGCGTGCCCCCGACGCCGTAGTCGAACCCGTCGGCGTTCCCGTCGGCTTCGCCGCGACCGCCCAGACCGTACCCGGAGATCCAGCCGGTCATCTCGCTCGGGTTACATCGCCCGCCCCACGTCTCCGGTTCGCTCAGCTCGACACCGCGGAGGGTCCGGATCGGTCGGGCCCGACACGCGTCGGCGGGGACCATTTGGGCCCGCAAACGGTCGCTCAACTGAGACAGATAGTAAGTCGTGTGTTGAAAGTTCGCCGTCGGCAGGCTGCCGTACATCGCACCGCTGAGTCGGTCCAGCGAGCTTTGAACGTGTTGGTTCGTCATCGGCGTCATCTCGTCGATCAGCGTTTGCAATGACGGCGTCGGAGCGGTGCTGAACGCGTCGATGTGTCCGCCGACCGACCGCTGATTGAACGTCGCACCGACCGACGCGAAGTCGCTGGTGTTGGCGAGCAAACTGAACTGAACGTTGGCCGCGTTATGGATCAGGATCGCGTCGAAGAACGCCAGGTTGTCGGTGATCGAGTCGAACGTCCCGGTGACGCTGTCGGCGGTCAGGAACGTGTAGGTCGTCCCGCCGGTGTAAGTGCCCGACTCGGCCGCTACCGAGACGTTCCCGCCGTTGATCGTGACGTCACCGTTGACGTCGATTAGGTCGTTGTGGACCCCCGGCGTGTTGCCCCCGTCGTTGATCTCGATCTCGGTCGTGCTCCCGGCGTTGAACGTCGTGTTGCCGTTGACGGTGAGCGTGCCGATCGAGTTGCCCGGGGCGAGGGTGCCGGAGAGGATCAGCTGCCCCGTGATCGCCCCGGCCCCGCCGAGGGTCCCGCCCGACTGCACCGTGAAGTCGGAGCTGATCCCGGAATTGACGTACAGTTTCCCCCCTTCGACGGTGACCGAATCGAGCGACGCGTTGCTGCCGGAGAGGTTGAGCGATCCGTCACCCGATTTCAGCAGTCCGCCGCCGCCGAACAGGCTCGGGTCGAGCGTCACGTCTTCGTCGTTCGGGGAGGTCCAGGTCGGGGTGACGCCGGTCATCGCGAATAGCCCCGCCCCCTGGGCGTCGCCGTCGCTTCCGTCGTTGAAAAGTCCAATGCCGCCCGCTCCCGGGGTCACACTGTTGCTCGTGAAGGCGACGTTCTCGAATTCGATGACGCCCCCGTCGCGGACGAACACCGCACCGCCAAGGCCGTCGCCGCCGTCGCCTCCATCTCGGTATGCGCCCCCGTTCCCGCCGCCGAACCCGCCGGTTCCGCCTGTTTTTCCGAGGCCGCCGCCACCGCCACCCCCGCCAAATCCTCCCTCCCCGCCCTGCCCCTGTTCTCCACCTCCGCCCCCGCCGCCGAAATTACCGCCGCCTCCTCCGTTGCTCACGACACCGCCGCCGCCCCCACCGCCGAACCTCTGACCGTCCGCCCCAGGCGTCAAGTCCGGCCCTCCATCGCCCCCTTCGCCGCCACCCGCACCCGCCGTCGAGCCACTGGCGTCACCGCCGTCTTGCGTGAGCCCGCCTCCGCCGCTCCCCGCGTCCGCGGCGACGCCCCCGTTGCCGTCGAATCCGCCACCGCCCCCGCCCCCAGAGGACCCACCAGAACCCCCGTCACCGCCAAAGCCACCGCCGCCACCACCGCCGTACCCAAAAACGGGTGCGATTGTGCCTCCCTGTCCGCCCTTGGCACCGTTATCGGCGAGGCTGACGTCTCGCAGGGTGACGTTGCCGTTCTGATTAACGAACACCGCCCCGCCGGCGCCGAGTCCGCCACCGCCACCGCCGGCACCGTCCGCGGCGTCGCCGCCAGCACCTCCGGCGGCTTGCCCGTGGCGCAGCGTGATCCCCTGAACCGTCACCGTGCCCGAATCGACGAACAAGATCCGGTGCTGGCTTTGTCCGCTGATCGACAGACCGGTCGCGCCGGGGCCGGTGATCGTCAAACTTCCGCCATTCAGCTGGACCATCGGTAACATCGAATCGAGGTTCAACGTCCCGCTGAGTGCCCCGTCGAACGTGATCGTGTGCGATCCGGTCGGGTCGAGATTCGCTTGACCGATCGCCTCGCGAAGCGACCCCGCGCCGCTGTCCGAAAGGTTCAACACCGTCAAGTCCGCGGCCGTCAGAGAAGATCCGCCTCCAAGAAACGCCGCGAACAAGGAAAGTCGCAGAACCGCACGACGCAAACGGCGGCGACGCGAAACGACGCGGGTGTGACGGATCATCAAGACGTCCTTGCCTGAAAAGCGTTCAGCCGTGGGCAACCACGCCCGACATTGGATGCGAAACGCTGCCAACCGTTCGTTCATCGGACCTAACGGTCCGCTTCCATGACCGATCGACAAAGCCGCGGCATATTTGGCAAGGCTTACCTATTCGAACGGGCCATGGACCGGTTGCTTCATCATGCCCGCCGGTTCGAACTCCACTCGATCGCACCGATCGGGGCAGGATCGGTATCGAGAGCCGCATCGATGGCCAGCTCAGTAACCACGCGGACGGACGACGCCTTGAACGCGAGACGGCAACCCCGCGATGCGGAGGAACCCTTCGGCGTCGTCTTGGTTGTACGAGCCGCCCCCTTCCATCGTCGCGATTTCGGCGTCGTACAGGCTGTTCGGGCTGCTCCGCGACGCGACGACCACGTTCCCCTTGTAAAGCTGCAGCGTGACTTCGCCGGTCACCGGCCGCTGGGTCTCGCAGATGAACGCCATCAACGCGTCCATCTTCGGCGTGTACCAAAAACCGTAATAAACCATCTCGGCGACCTCGGGCGCGAGCCGGTCCCGAAGGTGCAGCAGGTCGCGGTCGACGGTCAGCTGTTCGACGTACATCATCGCGTCGTACAACACCGTCATCCCCGGGGCCTCGTAGACGCCGCGGCTCTTCATCCCGACGAACCGGTTTTCGATGATGTCGATCCGCCCGACCCCGTTGCGGCCGGCGATGGTGTTGAGCTGCTGCACCATTTCCAGCGGTGAGACCGGGTCGCCATTAAGCCGGTTCGGGACGCCCGCCTCGATCCCGATCGTGACGGTCTCGGGCTTGTCCGGGGCGTCTTGCGGGCTGACCCCCATCCCGAAATCGACCAGCTCGACCCCGTTCACGTCGAGCTCCTCGAGCTGGCCCGCCTCGTAGCTGATGTGGAGTACGTTCTCGTCGCTGCTGTACGGTTTCGCCGTCGATGCCTTGACCGGAATCCCTTTCTTGTCGCAGTAAGCGATCAGTTCGGTCCGTCCCGGGAACGCCTCTCGGAACGCCGGGATTCGCCACGGCGCGATCATCTCGATCGTCGGGTCGAGGGCCTCCGCGGCGAGCTGGAAGCGGCACTGGTCGTTCCCCTTCCCGGTGGCGCCGTGGGCGTACGCCGTCGCCCCGACTTCGCGGGCGACCTGCAAGCAGACCTTGCTGATCAGCGGCCGGGCGATCGAGGTCCCGAGTAAGTAAATTCCTTCGTACTTCGCCTGCCACGCGAGCACCGGGAAGGCGAAATCGCGACACAACTCTTCGCGGACGTCGACCAGTCGGGCCGACTTGGCCCCGCAGTCACGGGCCTTCTGCATCGTCGCCTCGCGGTCCTCGCACGGTTGGCCCAAGTCGACGTAAACCGCGTGCACCTCGTATCCTTGGTCCTGCAACCAGCCGAGGATCACGGAAGTGTCGAGTCCGCCCGAGTAGGCCAATACGCAGCTTTTCATCGCGAGGGTGTCCGGCAAAGATTAAAAACGGATGAACTTCCGATCGTCAAAGCTCCGATTTGAGAATTGATCGGATCGGCTTGCAACCGCCCCTCGCGTGAACTCGACTGGTTAGCGGTCGATCCTTGCCGGAGTCAACGAAATGCCCCCCTCCCCTGCCCTCCCCGACCTGCTGCGACGCCTTTCCCAAGGCGAGCTGTCGGTCGATGAGACGCTTCGTCAGATCTCCGCGTCGGGGATCTCGCCAGGGAGTGTCACCGCGACCGCGGATCCCAACCCGCCCTATAGCGGAGGCGGATTCGCCGCCGATCCGGGTTTCGCCGCCCGCCAAGAGATTGAGGGGGCAACGGTCGATCTGGGGCGTCGGTCGCGGTGCGGGTTTAGCGAAGTGATCTATGGGGAAGGGAAACCGGCCGAGCTGATTACCGAGATCGTCCGGGCACAACTCGAGGCGGGCCAGACGTCGCTTGTCACCCGGATCGATCCGACGGCGGCGACCCAGGTCCGTCGCTGTTTCCCCTTTCCGCACTCGCATCACCATCCGCTCTCGCACACGCTGCGGGTCGCGGGAAACCCGATCGGCGGCCCGCAGCCGCTCCCGGACGACGAGCTCGCGAAGACGGTCCATGTCGCCG
This sequence comes from Pirellulaceae bacterium, assembly GCA_041685355.1. Lineage (GTDB taxonomy): Bacteria > Planctomycetota > Planctomycetia > Pirellulales > Pirellulaceae > JAWLFY01. The sequence continues at coordinate 57,970 of JAWLFY010000009.1, forward strand.
TCGTGACCGCCGGAAGCACCGACTTGCCGGTCGCCGAAGAGGCGATCGAGACGCTCGCGTGGATGGAAGTTCCGTTCCAGCGGTTCGATGATATCGGTGTCGCCGGCCCCCATCGCTTGCTGCACGCCGTTCCGCGACTCCGACACGCCTCGGCCGTCGTCGTGATCGCCGGAATGGAAGGGGCGTTGGCCGCGGCGATCGCCGGGCACTTGGCCGTCCCGGTGTTCGCGGTCCCGACCAGCGTCGGCTACGGGGCGAACTTCGGCGGTCTGACACCGCTGCTCGGGATGCTCAACGCGTGTGCCGCGAATGTCGCGGTGGTGAACATCGACGCCGGATTCAAAGGGGCCTACTTGGCGGGTGTCGTCGCGGGCCAGTTGCAACGTCGACTCGACCAGCGGGACGCGTGAGCAATCGTGACGCCCGATCCCAACCCGCCATTGCGACTGCCACGCCGGGCCCCCGACGCGCACAAGGGGGCTTTCGGCCGCGTGCTGCTGGTCGGCGGTTCTCGAGGGATGGCCGGGTCGGTCGCGCTTTCGGCCCATGCGGCGCTGCGGGCCGGGGCCGGGCTCGTTTCGGCTGCCGTCCCCGATCGCTGTCTCGAAACGGTCGCCGCGTTCCATCCGTGTGTGATGACCGTTCCGCTCGCCGACGACGGGACGGGCCGATTCGACGCGGCCGCGGCGGACGAGCTAGCGAACCGGCTCGACGGCACAACCGCCCTCGGGTGCGGCCCCGGCATGACCACCGCCCCTGGGGCGTTTGCCGTCGTCCGGCGACTTCTGGAATCCGACAACACCCCGCTCGTCGTGGACGCCGACGGGATCAACGTGATGGCGAAACTCGGGTGGCCCGGTGACGCCTCCCGCAGGCCCGGTGACGCCTCCCGCAGGCCCGGTGACCCCTCCCGCAGGCCCGGCACGCCGAGGCGGTTCCTCGTGTTGACGCCACACCCCGGCGAATTGTCCCGACTGGTCGGCGTCGACCCCTCCGATCGGGAATCCCAGATCGAGGCGGCCCAAGAACTGGCGGGTCGCTCGGGCGCCGTGATCGTGGTCAAAGGGGGCCCCACCGTGATCGTCGACGGCAACGATCGATGGACCAACCCGACCGGGAATCCGGGGATGGCGACCGCCGGCAGCGGAGACGTGTTAACGGGCGTGATCACGTCGTTGTGCGCCCAGGGGCTCTCCGCGACCGACGCCGCGCGGCTGGGCGTTTGGGTCCACGGCCGGGCCGGCGACTTGGTCGCTAGCCGAATCGGACCGGCAGGGATGATCGCGAGCGACCTGATCGACGGCGTCGCCGAAGCGATCTGGGAGGTCCAAGCGGAGGAGGAAGCCGGGCTTCGAACGGGCGTCGATGCGTGACATAATCTGGGCCTGACATCCGCTCGGCCTGACATCCGCTCGGCCTGACATCCGCTCGGCCTGACATCGTCTCGCCCTATCGCCGCCTCGCCCCCCGTTGGTCCCCACCGATCCGGTCGTCCCCACCGATGCAACTCCGAATTCGATCGTGACGCAGCTGGTACCGCTCGCCCGCATCACCGCTTCCGTCCGCGGCGGGGCGGTCAGCATCGGCAATTTCGACGGGGTACACGTCGGTCACGCGGCGTTGCTCCGCCGCGTCCGGCGAATGGCGGATCGGGTCGGCGGTCCCGCCGTCGCGGTCGCGTTCGACCCCCACCCGGCCGCCGTGCTCCGGCCCGAAGCGGCGCCGGCGAAACTCACGTGGCTCGAACGCCGGGCGGAACTCCTTGCCCCACACGGCATCGATTTCCTGGTCGTCTGCGAGGTGACAGCGGAGTTCTTGCGGATGTCGGCCGCCCGTTTTTTCGACGACCTGATCGTCGGCCGACTCGCCGCGCGAGGAATCGTCGAAGGCCCGAACTTTTACTTCGGACGCGATCGCCAAGGCGACGTGACGCTCCTGAAAACGCTATGCGAACGACAAGGCGTCGAGCTGGAGATCGCCGACCCGACGCCCGCGCCAAACGACAACGGGCACCCGATGGTCAGCAGCACGCGGATCCGGAAGCTGGTCGCTCGGGGTGAGATCGAAGTGGCGAATCGCTCCCTCGGACATCCCCATCGGATCCGCGGACGCGTCGTGACCGGGGACCGGCGAGGCCGCGAAATCGGGTTTCCGACCGCAAACCTCGCCGACGTCGACGTGCTCCTTCCGGCCCCCGGTGTCTACGGCGGGACCGCGATCGTCAGCGACGGGGCGCGGCACCCCGCGGCGATCCACCTCGGACCGCGGCCCACCTTCGACGCCCCGGACACGGAGGCCCCGAAGGTGGAGGTCCATCTGCTCGACTACTCGGGGGACCTCTACGGCCAGCGGCTGCAGGTTGACTTGCTCACGCAGGTCCGTGACATTGCCCGCTTCGATTCCGCGGAACAGCTCGTCGAGCAACTCCAGCGCGACGTCCTCGCGATCCGTCGGCGATGGCCGACGCTCGATCCCGAACGCTGACGCTTGCCACCCATCCGCAAACCGCCCCGCCCTCCGCCGTGGCGGGAAGCCACGAGGAACGATCGCTCATGGGCGCCAATTGGAACGCTTTCGTCGACCAGATCCGGCACTACGAGTCATTCGTATTGGTGAGCCATCTACGCCCCGACTGCGACGCGTTGGGGAGCGAACTGGGGATGGCGGAAATCCTCCGTACCGTCGGCAAACGGGTGCGGATCATCAACGCCCACCGGACACCGCCGGCCCTCGAGTTCCTGGACCCCGCGCGGAACATCGAAGTCCTCGGCGACGACGTCGAGCCGGATCAGATCACCGCCGACTGCATCATGGTCCTCGATACGAGCGCCTGGGCACAACTCGGCGATATGGGAGACGTGATCCGCAGTTCCTCCGCCGACAAAATCGTGGTCGATCACCACATCGGTGAAGACGACCTGGGGGCGATCCTCTACAAGGATTACCAGGCGGAGGCGACCGGGCACCTCGTCGTCCAGGCGGCCGACGCGCTCGGCGTCCCGCTGACACGCACGATCGCGGTCCCGCTGTTCGCCGCGATCGCCACCGACACCGGTTGGTTCCGCTTCGGAAGCGTGACCGCCGAGACCTACCGTGTGATCGCGCGACTGGTCGACGCCGGCGTCGTCCCCTGTGAAATCTACGAAGACCTCTACGAGCGGGACACGCTCGGACGGGTCAAGCTCCGCGGGCTGATCCTGTCGCGGACCGAAATCGAGCTCGACGGGGCGCTCGCCCACACCTACGTCAACCCCGAAGACTTCGAGGCGATGGGGGCGTTGCCAGGGGACACCGAGGATTCGATCAACGGGATGCTCACCATCCGCGGGACGAAAGCGGCGGTGATCATGATCGGCCAGCTCCGCGGGGGCTACAAACTGAGCTTCCGTAGCCGCTGTGCGATGGACTGCAGCGAGGTCGCGGCCCGGTTCGGCGGCGGCGGACACAAGGCGGCCGCCGGAGCGTTCCTCGAAGGAACCCTCGATGACGTCCGCGATCGTGTCCTGCCGGTCGTGCGAAAAGCCGTCAGCGAAGGATGAACCCGTTGAGGGTCCACCCGTCATCGGTCGACTCGACAAAACTTCCGCCCGGCCGAAAGTAGTGATCGATCTGCTCCACCGGCGGCAGCGTCCCCCCGTCGATCGACCCCGGCCCGGTCGCGTCCGGCGTCCGCGCGAATCGCCTCAGCAACGAGGCGCCAAGCGAATCGATGTCTTGAAGCTCACCCCGCCGCAGCAATTCGTATTTGACTCGCAACGAAAGCCGCAACCGAACGACGCGGTCAACCGCGACCTCGTCAGCACCCAATCGACGGAGCTCGTCGACCATCTGACCCAAACCCTCGCCGGCGTCCGCCTCCGGCCCGGTTCCCCCCGCGGCAGGCTCACCCGAAATCCGCCGAGCCGTCCGAATCAATAACTCGGGATGGCTGGAAAACATCAAGTACGGCGCGTCGGAACCGGGACCCTGGTCGACGAGCGCGATCGCCCAATGCTCCAACAACGGCGGCGGCGGGTCCGACTCCGCTTCGACCTCGTCAAATCCCAAGTCGGCAAACAGGTCATCGTCAAAATCGGTTTCCGACCGGTTGCGATCCACCACCCAAATCTCGACGCCGGGGACGGCGTCGATCACCGTCACGTCCGGCTCCACCTCCATCGTGTCGCGAACGACCTGACGAATCACCTCCGCGTCCTTCACCCGAATCCCGACCAACATCCGGTCGGAATCGACCGACGCGGGGAGCGTGTTGTCGGTGACAAGGATCGCTTGGTCGTCCAAATTGGGGAGCACGTCTTCCACGAGATCGATCTGTGGCCCTTCTTCGTCCTCGCGAATGTCACGGATCATCGACTGAAAGATCTCGTCGTCCCCAAGCGCCTCGTTGACGAGCGTCTCCGAAGCCCAAAACGCCTTTTCCATTTTCCAGTTGAATCGCAGGAACGTCGCCACCTCGGAATCCACCCAACTCGGTATGTCGGCGAGCGGAAGGTTGGGTAGCTGCAGCATCCGCGCCGCCAACTCGTAGCGACCCGAATCGGCCGTTGTCGGAGGGGCGAGCACGAACCCGCGGTGCAACAGGTCGTATCGGTCGACGCCCAAACCGACGACCCCTCCGGCTGCGAGCACCGCGTTGAACCCCTGGTTCTCCAGCAGCCTCACAATGTCGACCTGATTCCCACGGTCAACCTCCATCACCTCGCGGAGAATCCGCCCCATCTGGAACGGCCTCGCGAACCACTCGAGCCCCACCGCCCCGTCATCCAACCCTGCCCCGTCATCCGCCGCGTCCCCGCCGTCCGCCTTTTCTGCTGCGTCTTCGGTCTGCTCCCCCGACACCCCGGCGATGTCCGCCTCGAGCCGCTCGCGACTCCGATCGGTGACCGACCGGAACGCTTCGACCGTGGCGATCGCGGGGCCCTTCGGATTCCCGTCGATCGCGTCGAGCAGGTCGAACACGACCGAGTCTCGGTCCGCGGCAATCACACGCGACTCATCCGCCGTGATCACGATCTCCTCGATCTTCAGTTGACCCGGCTTCGGCTTGCGGGCGTAAACGCGGACCGGGGTCCCGTTGTGCTCGACGTCCTTTCGGGTCGCCCCTTGGGCCTTCAGATCCCCGTCGATCGCCTCGAGCGTCGTGTCCAGCTCGTCTTTCATTCCGCGAGTATCGGCGATCACGCACATCGCATACGGACGTCGCTTGTCCCTCTCGAACGGCAGCCACGCCACCACGACTTCCCCCGAAGCGATGTCGTACAGATCCCCCGGCTTCAAACCGACTTTCGAGTCGATCGATTCGAAGTACCGCCGCGACCGCTCCCGCTGCGCCGCCCGAAACGGATCCAAAAGCGGGTCGTCCATCAGCTTCCCAAAATTGGTCTCGCCCCATGCGGCACAAAAAGCCGGGACATCAGGGATCCGAACCACCCCCGCCGTCGAATCGGGGAGCAACCGGGTTGCCTCGACGAAACCGCCCGCCCCACCGGGATCCTGTCCCCCTGCGCCGCGAATGGGGATCAACGCCGTCGCGACGACGAGCACGATCGGGAAGGGGCCGCGAGAAATTCGTGAGGCGTTCATTCAAGATCCGCAATTTTCGGAAGCAACGTTCGGGACCCAACGAATTGCGGTCCCACCGCCAGCCAGTATGTTATCGAACTCGTTTTCTCCCTGAAACGCCGTATTCGCTAGTGGTGGCATGACCGATTCGACTCTCCCTCCTTACCAAAACCCCTTGATCGAGCGGTATGCATCACGGGAAATGGCCGCCCTGTGGGGCCCGGATCGGCGGTTCCGCACCTGGCGGTCGCTCTGGATCGCGCTGGCCGAATCCCAGCAGCAACTCGGGATTTCGATCAGCGACGCCCAACTCGACGAACTCCGCGAGTACCGCGACCGGCTGAACCTCCAACGGGCCGCGGAGTACGAACGGCGGCTGCGACACGACGTGATGGCCCACGTCCACGCCTACGGCGAACAATGCCCAGCGGCCCGACCGATCCTGCACCTCGGGGCGACCAGCTGCTTTGTCACCGATAACGCCGACCTGATCCTGATCCGCGACGCCCTCCAACTCGTGGCGGTCCGACTCGCCGCCACGATCGACCGCTTGGCCACCTTCGCCGCCCAGTGGCGCGCCCTCCCCTGCCTCGCGTTCACCCACTTCCAACCCGCCCAACCGACCACCGTCGGGAAACGGGCCTGCCTGTGGGCCTACGATCTCGTCCTCGACCTGCAGGAAATCGAGCACCGGATCGGCCATTTGCGGGCCCGCGGGGCGAAAGGGACCACCGGGACCCAAGCGAGCTTCCTCCAGCTCTTCGGCGGGAACGCCGACAAGGTCCGCCAGCTCGAACGCTCGATCGCGGACAAACTTGGCTTCGCCGATACCTATTCGGTGACCGGACAAACGTACCCCCGCAAGATCGACAGCCAAGTCGTCGACGCGGCCTCCGGCGTCGCGCAAAGCCTGCACAAGATCGCGACCGATGTCCGTCTCCTCGCCGGACGCAAGGAAATCGAAGAACCGTTCGAGACCGACCAGATCGGCAGCTCCGCGATGGCCTACAAGCGAAACCCGATGCGGTGCGAACGAATCTGTGGCCTCTCCCGGTTCGCGATCAGCCTGCAAAGCAGCCCCGCGATGACCGCCGCGACCCAGTGGATGGAGCGAACACTCGACGACAGCGCCAACCGCCGGCTGGTGATCCCCCAAGCCTTCCTGGCGATCGACGCGGCGCTCGTCCTGATGCAAAACGTCGCCGAGGGGTTGGTCGTCTACCCCAAAACGATCCGGCGAAACTTGGCCGCCGAACTCCCGTTCATGGCGACCGAAAATATCTTGATGCAAGCCGTCGCCGCCGGGGGCGACCGCCAAGAACTGCACGAAAAAATCCGCGTCCACAGCCAAGCCGCCGCCGCCCAGGTCAAACAGGAAGGGGCCGACAACGACCTCCTCGATCGCCTACGCGGTGACGACGCGTTCGCCCAAGTCGACCTCGACGCCGCCACCGAACCGCTCGCGTTCGTCGGCCGCGCCCCCGAACAGGTCGACGAGTTCATCGAACAGCAGGTCGAACCGATCCGGGCCCGCTATGCCAACCACGAAGGAGGCCCGCCGAGCGTCGAAGTCTCGGTCTGAACCGTTCGGGAGGGCTCGCGACGATGCCTCCGCCCGACGCCGTGATTCAATCTCGCGGTGAGACGACGTTTGCTGTCGCGGCGTTTGGCCGACGAACTCGCCGCCGGCGAACGCGCGAGACCAACACGCTGACGCCCGCGACCAAGCCCAACGCGAACAGCGACCCCGGCTCCGGGACCGCCGTGATCCGCAGGCTGTCGATCGCCGCATACTTCGGCGTGTTGACCCCCCACTGGCCCACGTCCGACGAGGCAAACTGCAACCCGACCGACCGGGCGTCACCCAACGACGACAGCTCCAGGTACTCCCACGTGTCGACGATCTTTCCCTCGTCGCCACGAAAATCTGCTAAGAAAAATTCCACTTCGCCCGTTTTCGCCCCCCCACGATCGGCCCCGGACCAGCCCTCAAACGTCACCGAGAAAAAGTCGTTGTCGTCCGTCGAAAACGCTTTCGCGAAGTCATCCCCGTCCCGCATCGAGAGCGCGGCATAGGTCGAATTGGTCACCCGCGTCGATTCGATCCGCGTCAGTTCCGGAAGATTGAAATACGCCCCGTCGCCGTTCGCCATCGCGTACGTCCCGCCAGCCACCGTGTTCCCCACCCCATCGCTTCCGCCGCCGGCGAACGCCGCGAACTGGTTCGCGGCCCCCGGCGTCGTCGTATCCGTCTGGCTCGAGATCGAAAATCCGCTCCACGAATCCCAAGTCGGGTCGACTCGGTTGATGAACCCGACACCGTCAATTTCGATGGTGCCCACCTGCTCTGGGCCGTGCTGTCCTTGTACTTCGACCGCGTTATCCGCCGGGCCGCGAAAGAAACCGTCTGCCCCAAGGTCGAACCCTTCCAAGTCGATGACCACTTCGGCGTGACAAACTGAAGTCACCACGAAGACCGTCGAAAGAACAGTCGTCCAAATTGCTGACCGATTAATAGGTCCGCACATGCTAGAAATCCTTAAACCTGGGAGAGATGCTTAGAAACCTGTAACGTGTCCGTCGCCCCATCGGGAAAACAGAAACGGAACCAACGATCAAAACTCGGTCACGACCTCACCGCCGCTTCGCGACAACAAGGCCGCGAGGATCCCGATGTCGAGCTGATCGCTGACGAAATGAGAAGAACCGTCCGCCAGCGCGAACACGCTGCCGCCGACGTGATAGCTATGAAACTCTTGCCCGAAGTCGCACACGTCCCCCGCCGGACTTCGGAACGCGGGGTGACAAGGGGCCCACGACGATCCCGGCCGAACACGGGCGTCGAGCGGCACGCTCTGATCGAACACGTTCTTGTGCCCGATCCAAATCGAATGCAGCCCCTCCGCCGCCTCGCCGACCATGATCGTCTGGGACAATCCGTCGCGGATGTCTCGGGTGCCGACGTCTTGGTCCGACCCGAGCATTAACGTCCCCCGACCGCCGCCGCCGCCGGAGTACCGGTTGGGGCAACCCCGGTCGGGATAGCAACGCAGACTCCGTTCGCCGTAGTTGCCGCCGTAGTCGGTTCGCGCGAACCGGGCTTCCGACCCCAAATCGTCACCGTTCGGCCGTAACATCGAAGACTTGGGCGCCGACGGGCAGAGGTAGGTCGACACCGGCGTCCGCCCCGCCTCCGCGTTCACCGGATGGATGAACGGTTCACCAGGGTCGATCGATTCATACACCGCGGACTGCTCGATGAACGGCAACAATGCGGCGCCCCACGACAGCCGCCAACGGGCCCGGATCGCCGGATCGGTCAAGCTGACCACCCCGGCGCCCCCCTTCGGAAACACGCGGTGCGCCGATTCATAGTTGTGCAGCCCGATCGCGATCTGGCGGAGATTGTTCTGGCATTGAACCCGCCGCGCCGCTTCGCGAGCCGACTGTACCGCCGGCAACAGCAACCCGATCAAGATCGAGACGATGGCGATCACCACCAACAACTCGACCAACGACATCGCTCGCCGCGCCGAGCACAATACTCCCCGCGCCGAGCACAAGAAACGTGACCGGCGTTTGGCGGAGTGTCGGAAGCGGATCGTCACGTGTTACTCTCCCCCTTCGACCGAGCCCGGAGTCGAACGGCCGACAGAGCCGTCGGACGCCGGATCAAGTCTTGGCATCGCCCGGAGCCGCTTCCGGCTGGCGAACCAGATCTCGAGCTTGTGAGCCGCCGTGGCCGAGCCCCAACCGGCGATTTCGTCGCCCGTCCGGCCACAACCGCGACAACATCGCCGTTCATCCAACTGACAAAACCCGACGCAGGGTGACGGGATCCCCGTCATGACGTCGCCTCGCCATCGCTCGAAACGCCCGATGTCCGGGCGGCCCGTCGTCGGCTTCGAACCGCGACGAAGGAAACGAGGGCGGCGATCACGGCCCAACCCGCCGGCTCGGGGACCGCCGTCGCGGTGTGAATCACACCAACGCCCTGCCCCTCACCGAGCCGAAAATCGAAACCGCCACTCCCCCCGGCGGTGAGCCACGTGTCCAAAATCCCGTTGCCCGCGCTGTCGAAAAACGATCCGTCGCCAGGGATATCGACCAGTTTCACGTAACGAATCTCGTCGAGATCGACCGCCCCGGCCCCGACCAAAGGGTCAGCCGCTAACGCGTCAAGATCGAACGGCGTGCCATGCCCGGCGGCGTGCTTCCCCGCCAAGTTGTAAACGTTGCGGCTATCGAATCCGGCGAAGCTCTGACCGAAACCGCCTTCGAACGTGTCGTTCAGCGAAACCGAAGGAAACCGGGCAAAGTCTTCCCCGTTACTCGAAACCTCGACATAAGCCAGCTCCATAAACAGATACGGATCCGACGGAAACACGAAACCGTTTTCAAAGACCGCAAAGTCCGCGCCGGACCCGTTGCGAATCCCCGACGGAGTCGTGACCGTTAAGTACCCCGGTTGCTCACCCGCCGCGATCTCATCGCGATCCAAATCGCCGAGACTGTTGAAACCTCCGCTCGGATCGATTTGAGTACTCCCCCGCGGAGCGAACCGAGTCCGCGTCGGGTCGATCCGGTTCGCCCATTCGACGAACCGCGAATCGGAGGCGGGAATCGCCGGGTCGATCGGATGATCGGTTTGAGTCGGTCCTGAGTAAACCTCGGCCGAAACTTCACTCGCCGCCGATCCGAACGCCAACGCCAAACAAACCCGAGCGGCGAAACGAAAAACGACAACGCTTTGTCGCCGACCCGGAAGCGGGCGCTCGGCTCCTCGTGGGTGGGACAGAAACGGCCCCAAAAATCGGGGCGGGGTCAGCCGGAAAATCCTCGCGAAACGCATCATGAACTCGTGGGAAAGAAGCAGAAAGGCGCACCGCACCACGCACCGATCCCACGCCACCTGAGCGACAAATCTGACCACGCGAACACGCTTTCGTGCTCGCGTTACCGTCACGTCGGTCAAACGGCACACGGGAACAGCCGCGGCATCGCCGATGCATGGATACACAAACGCTGCGGCGAGCGGCCCCAAAACCGGAGGGCATACTCACGCGGCAAGTGGTAGGTCTTCTGACTCGCCGCCCGACGACGCCCAAGGCCTTCTCACCCGAAACGAGTCGGGCAATGGCATCCCACTAGAAGGAAGCGTGTCGTGCCCCGTGGATCCGGTCTTCGCCGAGAGCGATCCCGACAAAGTCGATCGAGGGGCTGGCGGCTCACAGCGGCCGGTCCGTCCCGGAATTTCACCGGAGTTCCCTGTTCACGGTCA
>JAWLFY010000070.1:0-12959 GCA_041685355.1 Pirellulaceae bacterium
CGTTACCCGACTGAGGTCACTTCGCTGCCGATGTTCAATCGTTTCGCTACAATGGACGCATGGATTCTGTCTACATCGAAACGTCCATCATCAGCTACTTGAGGCAGAAGCCTGCAAAAGAGGTGGTTGCCGCTGCGCACCAACTGCTGACCCACCAATGGTGGGACACGGAACGAGCGAAGTACGACCTTGTCGTCTCACAATATGTTGTCGACGAGGCTTCGGCTGGCGATCCAACACTGGCTGTCGACCGACTGAACATTTTGGCTGGCATCCCGCGATTGCCCGGCGATCCCGAGATCGACCGTATTGCTGACGAGATCTTGGCTCGAGCGATCCTGCCGCCCAAAGCGGCAGTTGATGCACTCCATATCGGCACCGTTGCGCATCACCGCATACAATACTTGCTGACCTGGAATTGCAAGCACATCGCGAACGCGAAGATACTTCCGCGTGTCCACCAAGTGTTGACGGACCTGGGCGTTCCGATTCCTATCATCTGCACCCCGGAGGAGTTGATCGGTGATGATCCAGAAGCCGCAAACTGATCCCGTTATCGACGAAATACACGCCGTGCGACGCGAAATCTCTGACCGCTTTGGCGGGGATGTCCGTGCGATCGCTGCAGATGCCAATGCTCGAATGCTCGCGTCGGGCTGCCCGATCTGGCAACCGGCGGGTAACCATCCGATGCAACCGAGCGGCGAAGTCGGGCGTTTAGAAGTGGATGATCAACCATCGCCGCCGGCTGATCGGTGACGTTCGCCGTGGTAAGCTTTCACGATGGACAAGCTCTACATCGAAACATCGATTGTCAGCTACGCGACTGCTCGGCCAAGTCGTGACATCACGATAGCCGGCCTACAGCAGCAGGCACGGGATTGGTGGGCGAAGGAACGGCACCAGTTCAACCTTGTCACATCCCAGCTCACGCTTGACGAAGCGGGTGATGGCGATCCGGCCGCTGCGGCGGTCCGGCTAGAACTGCTGGATAGGCTTTCGCTAATCGACATCAACGCCGACGTGGTATCGCTGGCAAGACGCTTGATTGAAGCCCACGCAATGCCTGAGAAAGCCGCTGCGGACTCCATTCACGTTGCCGCTGCCGCACTGGGTGGGGTAAAATACCTGCTGACACTGAATTGTCGGCACATTGCCAACGCACACGAATTGCCCCGGATTTATGATCTGCTGGACCAAGAGGGGCTCGGGCAACTGCTGATCTGCACTCCCGCCGAGTTTCTAGGCGCACAGGGCGAGCAAAATGACGGATCCGATTCTTGACGAACTGCATGAAACGCGACGCCGGTTGCTGGCGGACGCTGGTGGCACTCTGGAAGGGCTGGCTGCCAGTTTGCAGGAGCATCAGCGTGACTCGGGGCGGCAGATCTTAGAAGCCCGACGAACCATCCGATGCACGGGAGCGGCGAAGTCGACCGATTTGCCAATGGAAGATCAACCGTCGCCGCCCCGTGATCGGTGACGTTCGTCGTGTCGATCCAGCGGGCCGCCGGTTTTTCGCGAGCCGACGCGGATTTGCTGGCCTCCTCCACGCGAGGTACAATTGTTCACATGGAGGAGCCGATGACACTCGAGTCGATACTTAGCGGACTTAGCCACAGCGAAAAGCTCGCTGCGATGGATTTGCTCTGGCGCGATCTCTCGCGCGAACCGTCGCGTTACGTCTCACCGGAGTGGCACGGACGAATCATTGCGGATCGGTTGGCGAATCCTGAACCGGGCGAGCGATTGACGCTCAGGGACGCCAAGGCGGAAGTCAAGGAACGGCTCGATGCGCGTCGAACTCAGGGTTGAGGCGCGGCACGATTTGACTGAGGGGGCTGCGTTTTACGAGGCCCAGCGGGCCGGGCTTGGTGATTACTTCATTGATTGTCTGTTTTCGGAGCTGGAGTCGTTAGAATCTCAGGGTGGGATTCACGAGGTCGTTTACGGCCTGCATCGGAAACTTTCGGAACGATTTCCATTTGCGATGTACTATCTTGTCGCCGATCAGGTGGTTGATGTCGTGGCGATACTGGATTGCCGGCGCGACCCAAAGGCGATTGCTCGGCGACTCGGACGAACCATGCGTTGAACGGGAGCGGCGGGTGGCAGCTTCATCGACATGGACAGCACATTCCCGCCGCCCCGTTACCGCCGCCGTTCCGCCTGTCGGTCCTCACGCTTCCGATCGTGCTCGTACTCAGCCGCTTGCGGCGGTACTCGTACTCGTAATCGAATCTGATTCGGCCCGGAGATGTTGTGGTTCCGCCCTCCTCGTTCATGATGTCGAGCTCGGCTGCTCGTCGTCTCGCATGCCCAGCCCCGGCGAGTACGAGTACGAGTACCGCTTCGCTGAGTACGAGCACGAGATGCGCGGTCGATTGATGTGCGGTCCTTCGTTGGCAAGGCCGCTGGTCCGACCGAGATCGATCGCTTCGTTTACCACTCTTTGTCCCGAATGGGATCGCGACTTGGCCGCCCCAGACCACCCGTGGTCACCAAGACGTCGCCGCTGCCCGGATCTGGATACTCGAATTGCCCGGGCGAGAACGATGCGCGGTCCCTTGCGGTCGGGTATCTTGGTGGTGCGGAAATCGATCTTACCGGGAGACCGAATGCCGCATCGAAACACACGACAGCGGAACCATGCGGTCAACCCGAGACCTCATCAAGCCTGTTGGTGAGGGTCGACGATCCCTTCGGCCCGCTGATCGCCGACGTTCCGCCGACTGGATTCACGCGACTGGGCTGTTTTTCTCGTGTTTCCTCGTCCGTTTCCGCATCTTTCCGGGCGATGGTAGACTGAGGCACCCTCGAAAACGGATCGACCTATGTCACTTCAAGAATCTCTTCGTGCACTACCGCCCGATCAAAAGCTCGCGATCGTTACGGAGCTTTGGGATGACTTAGCGGCGTCAGCGCAGCTGACATTGCCAGAAGACGAACTGGCAGAGATGAGCCGCAGACGCGATGAACTGCTGGCGAACCCAGAAATCGCAATTGATGCCGACGAGGTTTGGCGCCGAGTTGATGGCGACTGAACGATACCATCCGCTCTTCGCGAGTGACTTGGCGGCCGCATGCTCGTATTACGATTCGATCGCAGAAACGCTTGGGAATCGCTTTCGCGGAAATGTCCGCTCCATAATTCAAACCGTGGTCGAGCGACCGGAATCGTTCGCTCGCATCGGCGGTGGATTTCGCGGTGCGTTGGTTCATCGCTTCCCGTATGTGGTTGTCTTCACTAACGATGACGGCATTCCTACGATTTTCGGTTTGCGACACGCTGCATCCGACCGCAGAGATTGGTTCAGTCGTACGATACCATTAGCGAGCGGCGAACCAGACGATGCACGTGAGCCGCCGAGTTGAGTTCTTTGAAGTGGTGGATCGCTCGCGGCGGCCACGTGATCGTAATCGTTCGTCGGCGGCGCGTTCCCGGTGACGGCTGTTCTTGAAGATCAAGTGTACTGGTTCAGCGGAGACGCCCGATGTCAAAGTTCGAACGAGCCGCCGACTTGCAACACGACGGGGGCCGCGCCGGTTTCCTTTTCGACGCGATCGGCCCATCGGTCGACGTCTTGGGCGATCGGTGGCCAAGTGCCGTAGTGGCACGGCAGCACCGCTTTCGGCTCGATCAGCTTGATCGCTCGGATCGAATCGTCGATCCCCATCGTGAACAGGTCGCCGATCGGCAGCACCGCCAAATCGACCCCTCCCGCGTACAGCTTCATGTCGCTGAATAAGGCGGTGTCACACGCGAAGTAGACGCGGGTGTCGCCCAGGGTGAGTAGGAACCCGGCCGGATTGCCGCCGTTGGAGCCGTCGGGGAGCATACTGCTGTGTAGCGCCGGGATCATCTTCACGTGGCCGAATTCGGTGTCGACGCCGCCGCCGAGGTTCATCCCGATACCGCCTTCGATGCCGTGCTTCTCGCTGAACCACTGCACGATCTCGAAATTGGTGATCAGGGTCGCGTCGTTCGCCTTGATGATCTGGGCGGCATCGGCGACGTGATCGAAGTGGCCGTGCGAGACGAGCACGTGTGAGACGTCTCGGAAGTCCTCGGGCTTCGTCGTCGCCGACGGGTTCTCGGTCAAGAACGGGTCGAGCAGGACGCGATGTCGGTCGGTTTCGATCAGCCAGCTGGCGTGGCCGAGCCAAGTCACTTTCGTCATCGGAGGCTCCGGCGGGTTCGGGAGGTGTCGTGTTTGGGCGGCCGCGGTTTCCGAACGGGCAAGGTCATCACAAGGGTCGTGAGGTGCGAGGCGTTCGTGACGCGATACGCGGGGTTTCAGAATGACGTCACTCCGCGTCGAGGGTCAACCGCCCGAGACGGTGGCGGGGGACGATGCGGCCGCGCCGAGTGCAGAGACCGGACGGCTTTCGCCGTGCCGCTATTGGGGGGGGTGGGCGTGCGAGGGCGGAGGGTCGTGGTTGGGGGTTCCCGCCCGTTGTTTACTCGGAGTCGAACCGTTCGCCTCGCAGGCGGGCGATCTCCATCGCGTCCTTGTCGCCACGTCCGGAGAGGCAGACGACGAGGTGTTGATCGGGCGACATTTCGGCCGCCAAACGGAACGCCTCGGCGACGGCGTGGCTCGTCTCGAGTGCCGCGATGATCCCTTCGGTCTTTGCCAGTCGGTCGAACGCCTGCATCGCCTGGTCGTCGCCGCAATCGGTGTAGCGGACGCGGCCGGTGTCTTTCCAGTAACTGTGTTCGGGGCCGACGCCGGGGTAATCGAGTCCGGCGCTCATCGAGTGGACGTCGCACGTTTGCCCGTCTTCGTCCTGCATCACGTAGCTGAAGCTGCCGTGCAGCACGCCGGGGCGTCCGTGCGAGAGGGGTGACGCGTGGTCGCCAGGTTTGCCGCCGCGGCCGCCGGCTTCCACGCCGTACAGTTCGACGCCGTCGTCTTCGATGAGGGGGTAAAACATCCCCGCGGCGTTGCTGCCGCCCCCGACACAGGCGACGACGCGGTCGGGCAACTTCCCGATCGATTCCAGGCATTGCGCGCGGGTTTCGCGCCCGATCACCGCTTGGAAGTCGCGGACCATCATCGGGAAGGGGTGCGGGCCGATCACGCTGCCGATGATGTAGTGGGTCGATTCGACTGACGACATCCAGTCCCGCATCGCCTCGTTGACCGCATCGCGGAGGGTTCGCGAGCCGCTTTCGACGGGCGAGATCTGGGCGCCCATCAGTCGCATGCTGAAGACGTTCGGTTTTTGTCGACGGATGTCTTCCGCGCCCATGTAAACCGTACATGGCAACCCGAAGTGTGCGCACGCGGTTGCGGACGCGACGCCGTGTTGTCCGGCACCGGTTTCGGCGATCACGCGGGTCTTCCCCATCCGCATCGTCAACAACGCTTGGCCGAGGGTGTTGTTGATCTTGTGGGCACCGGTGTGGTTCAGGTCTTCCCGCTTGAGCCAGATTTGGCCGCCGCCGATCGAGTCGCTGAGTCGACGCGCGTGATACAGTGGGCTGGGTCGGCCGACGAACGTCTTCAGCAGCGAGTCGAGTTCCCGTTGGAATTCGGGATCCCGCTTGGCCCGCTCGTACTCGTCGGCGAGTTGGTCGAGGGCGTGGGTCAGCGTTTCCGGGACGAAGCGGCCGCCGAAATCGCCGAACCGTCCCCGCTGGTCAGGAACGGTCGCGGAAGCTTGAGGTTCGACGGGGGCGGTGCTCATGGGGAGGCGACTCGGGTTCGGAGGGTGGCTTGCCGGGGGGCGGAACGCGGTTGAAAGACGGCGTCGGGAACGGGGCGTCGGGAACGGGGCGTCGTACAAGTTTGATGGATGGATTGTCGCTGGGAATCAAGATTTGGTCAACGCAACGGGACCCCCGGCACGCGGGGGGAGTCGATCCGGAGGGGCCGCGAATCGGCCGAAGGATTGTGAGCCTGAGATGCCGAGCTTTCCACATGTTATCGGGGTCGATTTCAGTGGTGCGTCCCGATCGGGGAAGACGGCTTGGATCGCGGAACTGGAGCGAGTGCCGACACCGGGATGCGGGCTGCACGCGGAGGTGAATTCGCGGCAGGGGGCGATTTCGAGTCGCGGTGTCGTCATGTCGTCGGGAGGGGGAGAACCGGTTGGGGAACCCAACTTCATCTTGCGGTCGCTGAATCCGATCGGACGGTTGGCGGGGGACGACCGACGGGAGGCGGTTTGCGGATACTTGGTTGACCGCGTTCTCGGTTCGGAGGAAACGTTGTGGGGGTTCGATTTTCCGTTCGGTTTGCCGGTCGAGTTGCGCTTGGGGGGGTGGCTGAAGCAGCTTCGGGACGTCCGGCGGTTCGATGGCGGTGCACGGGAGTACGGCTTGGGTTTGGTCGAGCGGACGCGGAGGCTCGTCGGCGGGATGCATGTCCGTCGTCAAACTGACCGGGAGACGAAGACGCCGTTCGACTGTTACCACTATCGGATCATTTACCAAACGTTTCACGGAATGCGTGACGTGCTGGGACCGATCTCGGGTGACCCTGCGACGGCGGTGATCCCGTTCCGTTACGGCTCGGTCGGTGGGGCACGGCGGGTGGTGGCCGAGGCGTGCCCTTCGTCGACGCTGAAGCGATTGGGGTTGCCCCATCGTCTTTACAAGCAATCGGGCGGCCGCCCCCCAGACGCGACGCATCGAAGGAACCGGCAAGCGATCTTGAGGGGGATCTCGCGTTGGGTGACCTTTTCGGCGCATCGGCGAAGGGTGATGATGTCCGACCCTGGAGGCGACGCGATCGATGCCGTGCTCGCCGGGCTTGGGTGTTGGCTTGGTGTCCGACATGCCGACCACGCCGCGATCGGCCGCCACCGAAGGTATCCCGCGGAGGGGTTCGTTTACTGTGGCGGAGAATCTTGTGGCGGCGAAGGTTGAACCGCTTGACCGAAACGACCGCTTGATCGAACTCCTGGTCCGCGAGCATGCCCGAACTTCCTGAGGTCGAAACGATGCGTCGGGGGTTGTTGCCTGTCGTCGGGTCCCGCGTCGTCGCCGTCGAGCGTCCCCCTTGTCCCCGGCGGCCGATCCGGTTCACGCCTCGGATCGACGCGTTCCGTCGCCGAGTGGTCGGGCGGCGGATCGATTCGGTGGGGCGGCGAGGGAAGCGGGTGATGTTGGGGGTGGAGGATGACCAGTGGATCGTGATTGAGCCGCGGATGTCGGGATTGGTGTTGTTGGCCGATCCGCCGACGCGGGAGCACCTGAGGCTGCGGTTAAGGCTCGCGGGGAACGGGCCGCCCGAGCTCCTTTTTTGGGACCGCCGCGGGCTCGGCACGGTCCGACTTTTTCGCACCGGGGAGCTCGCCCGGGAAGTCGATGCGCGGCTCGGTGTCGACGCGTTGGAGGTGGACGCGTTGGGCTTGCGCGATCGGTTGGGGGCGAGTCGTCGGGCGATCAAGGTCGCGTTGCTCGACCAGACCCGGGTGGCGGGGATCGGGAATTTGTACGCCGCCGAGATCTTGTTTTTGGCGGGCATCGATCCTCGGACCCGCTGTGACCTAATGGCCCGGCCTCAATGGCGGCGAATGGCTGCGGCGATCCCGGCTGTGCTTCATGAGGCGATTCGGCGGGAAGGGAGTACGCTTCGCGACGGGACGTATCGAAACGCGTTGAACGACCCTGGCAGCTACCAGAACCGGCATCGCGTCTACGACCGGGCCGGGATCGCCTGTACTCGATGCCTTGAGGGGACGATCCGGCGGATCGTGCAGGCTCAACGAGCCACGTTCTTCTGTCCGGTGTGCCAGCTCCGTCGCGGACAGCATCGGTCGGTCACGATCGAGATTCGCGGCGATTCCCCGGCCCGTTAGAATGAAGATTATCCCGACACGGACTTCGGGACGTCATCCCCCCGCCCACGGTCACGACGCGATGTCAGCTCCGAAAACGACGTTCCCGGTTTCGCCGTCCTCCCCGATCCGTGATTGTCGGTGGGTGATGGATCGTCGGCGGTGGCTCCGTGCGGCGGCGGTGTTGACCGCGGGGGGCGTGGGGTCGGTATCATCGTCCGCTCATGCCGCGCGGGATCCGCGGTGGATCGACGCGACGAACCGCGGCCTCGATTGGCTTCGCCGGAATCAATCTTCGCGGGGGCACTGGAATACCAGCGTCTATCCGACCGCGATGGCGGCGCTGGCGGGGACCGCGATGATCGGCAGCGGCAGCACGACGACGCAGGGCCCGTACGCCCGCGAGATCGCCAGGGCGGCCGACTTCATCATCAGCAAGAGTCGCGACAACGGGCTGATCGGCGACCCTGCGACCGACCAGCGATACACCTACGGGCACGGCTTCGCGATGTTGTTCCTGTCGCAGGTTCTCGGCGAAGAGGGGTTGCTCGACCGCCGAGAGGAATTGGTGGAGGTGTTGACCAAGGCGGTCGAATTCAGCGGCAACGCGCAGACCGCCGCCGGCGGATGGGGGTACGTTTCGGCGAAGGAAGGGAACGACTTCGACGAGGGGTCGACGACGATCACGCAGGTTCAGGGATTGCGGGGTTGCCGCAACGCGGGGATCCCCGTCAGCGGTGAGGTCATCGATCGGGCGAAAGAGTACATCTACGGGTGTAAGAACCCGGACGGCGGGATCAGTTACAGCAGCCGTCAACGTGGCAGCAGCCGCCCGGCGATCACCGCGGCGGCGTTGGCGGCGTTGTACAACGCCGGCGACTACGACAGCGAACACGTCCCCGAGATGTGGGAGTACTCCAAGGAGACGCTGCACGACATCAGCGACGGCGCCCGCGCGTTCGGCCACTGGCACTACACGTATTTGTACTACAGCCAAGTTGTGTACCGCCGAGGGGACGAGTTGTGGCAACCGTTCCGCGACCGGCTTTACGACCGGATCGCGGGCGATCAACGGCCCGAGGGATATTGGGACGGCCAGATCCACCCGGTGTACGTCACCGCGTGTAACCTGATCATGTTGCAACTCGACCGCGGTTATTTGCCGATCTACCAGCGATAGCCGCCGAGGCGTTCGGTCGAAATCACCGTCGACCCGACCGATCAATCCTTCAATCGCGGTTGCCTATCCAGAACCGTTCGGGTTGTTGTTCCCTGACGAGGCGGAACTCCGAGCGTCGGCCCTCTCGAAGGTTTGATCTGGCAACTTCCTCGGAGCGTGCGATGCGATTTCTTGCAGGCCTACTCGGACATTTACGTGCCATTTAGGTCGAGACACCGAAGCCCGGTAAACGGAGAAGGCTCATTCCGGGATTGCGTCCCCTCAGGCGGCGCGGGGGATCTCTTTGCCTTGGAGCTGGTAGACGTACCGGAGTACTTCGGCGACGGCTTGATAGTGGTCGGGTGGGACGGCTTCGCCGACGTCGACGGTCTTGTAGAGGATTTGTGCGAGCGGTTTGCGTTCGACGACGGGGATGCCGTGTTCGAGCGCGACCCGCCGGATCCGTTGTGCGATCAGTCCGGCGCCTTTGGCGAGCACGATCGGGGCCGGCATGGTGAGCGGGTCGTAGCGGATCGCGATCGCGAGCTCGGTCGGGTTGGAGACGACAACGTCGGCCTTGGGGACGTCGGACGCGAGACGGTTCATCGCCAGTTGACGTTGCACCTGTCGGCGCCGTGCCGCGACCTGCGGGTCCCCTTCGGTTTCTTTGAGTTCGTCGCGGATCTCTTGGTCGGTCATCATCAGATCGTTCTCGTGCTTCCAACGCTGGAAGGCGTATTCGAACAACGCCAGAATGAACAACGCGACCCCGATCCAGAGGCAGGTTTTGATCAGCGACGTGAACATCGCCTTGGCGAGTTGCGAGACGGACATGCTGGCGAGGGAGAGGAGTAACTCTTCGCCGTTTGTGAGCGACGCGTAGGTGACGGCGATGATTACCGCGACCTTGAACAGTCCGAACGCGAGTCGCATCAATCCGGGGAGCGAAACGATCCGTTTGATCCCCGACAACGGGCTGACGTGGCTGAAGTTCGGCACCAACTTGGACGGCGTGAAGATCAGTCCGGTTTGCGTCACGTTGACCAAGATCGCGGCCGTCATCATCGCGATCAGGATCGGGGCGGCGGCGAGTGCGAGCCGGCCGCCGATCCGAAGCAGCTCATGCGTCGCCCCGTCGGTCCCGGGCGATTCGATCCGCGGGTTCGAGAGGGCCTCCTTCATCGTCGAGGCGATCTGTTCGGAGGCCGCGTCGCCGAACCACCAAAGCACGCCCAGGGCGGCGAGCAACAGCGCGGCGGACGTCAGGTCTTGGCTACGGACGACCTGGCCCTTTTCCCGGGCCTGGCGTCGCCGCCGGTCGGTCGCTGCGTGTTTCTTTTCGCCGCTTCCTTCGGCCATCGGCTGCTTCCGCTACCAGAGTGCCGTGATTCGTTCGACCGTGAGTGCCAATTCGTCTTGGAAGATCAGTCCGGCCGAGCCGATCGTGATCGCGGAGACGAACAACATCGCGAGCGCGTTGACGCTGAGTCCGATCGCCAACACGTTGATCTGGGGGAGCGTCCGGCTGACGAGTCCGGTGACGAGATTACTGAGCAGCAGCGTCCCGACCACTGGCGCGGCGACCCGCACGCCGGCGGACATGCCGGCCGACAGTTGATCGATGACCAGTCCCATCATTGAGTCGCTGAATTCGATGTGGCCGGCCGGGAGGGCTTGGAAGCTGTCGACCAACACGGTCAACAGGATCCGGTGACCGCCGACGATGAGCATGACCGCGGTGACCAACAGCCCGACCAGCCGGGCGAGCGACGGCATGCTGCTGTTCGTCGTCGGGTCGACGGCGTCGCCGAGCTGCATCCCGCCGGTGCTGGAGATCGCCTCGCCGGCCAGCTGGAGGCCGGTGATGATCAGTTGGATCGTGGCCCCGAAAAGCATCCCGATCAGGCCTTCGCGTCCGACCGCGATCGCCAAATCGATGAGGTGGTCGATGTGGGGCAACCGCTCGACATCGGTCGCCGAGGCGACCGGCGGCAGCAACAGCCCGGTCATCAGGATCGCCAGTAGCGCGCGGACGCGTCGCGGGACGCCGACCCCGATCGACGGCATCGCCATCAGGAGCGTACTCAGCCGCGTCAACACCAACACGGCCAACACGAGGTGGTCCACGAACCATTCCGCCAACGGTTGCATCAGGGGCCACCCGCGTTCTCGAACACCTCGCGGGTGAAATCGACCAACCGCGTCAGCAGCCATGGCGCGCAGGCGATCAGCACTCCCGCCATCGCCATGATCTTGGGGACGAACGAGACGGTTTGGTCCTGGACTTGGGTCAACGCTTGCAGCAACCCGACGACCAGTCCGGCCACCATTCCGATCACCAACATCGGGGCGGCCACGATCACCGCGGTCAACAGCGCCGCACGGCAAAGGTCGATGGCGGCGTTGGTATCCATCATCCGTTCACTCCGGGTTCCGAAACAAGGCGTCCGCGCACGTCCGTGGCGGTGCCGGGTCGCGAGATCGATTGGGGCACGTCACATGCCGATCGTGCCGAAGCTGTCCATCAGCATTTGCACCACCAGCCGCCATCCGTCGACGAGCACGAACAGCAATAACTTGAACGGCAACGCGATCACCGCCGGGGGCAACATCAACATCCCCATCGAGATCGTGACGCTCGCGACCACCAAATCGACGATCAGGAACGGCATGTAGATTTGGAATCCCATCAGGAACGCGGTCTTGAGTTCGCTGAGGATGAACGCCGGCAGCAGCACCCGAAGCGGGACGTCTTCGAACGACGTCGGCAACGGGCCTTCGGGGTCCATGTAGCCGAAGAACAGGAGCACGTCGTCGTGATTACCGGCGACGTCGATTTGGCGAGACATGAACTCGCGGACCGGGATCGCGCCCGACTCGTAGGCCTCCTCGAGGGTCATCTCGACATCGGGGTTCGTGTACGGTTCGATCGCCTCGTCATACACCCGGGTCCACACCGGCGCCATCACGAACAGGGTCATGAAGAGCGCGACGCTGGTCATGACCTGGCTGGGCGGCAACGATTGCAACCCGATCGCTTGGCGGAGCAACCCGAGGACGATCACGATCCGCACGTAGCAAGTCGTCATCAGCAGGATCGCCGGGGCGAGGCTGAGGACGGTCAGGAGCAGCATCACCTTGAGGCTGCTCGTCAGGCCTTCCGGGCTGGTCCACTCGTCCGGCCCGCCGGCGATCAGGTCGAGCGTTTCCACCGGCAGTTTCACCGGGGTGCGGTCGAGCACCTGGGGCGGGGCGGGGTTGTCGGCGTCGTCACCGCGCGCCGGGGTCGTCCCGGTCGCCGCCCACGCGACGACCATCAGACCAACCGTCAGCAATCGGGGCACGGGGCTCAAACGTCTGTCGCTCCATCGACACGCGGATCAGGACCGTCCGGCGGAAGATAGGCGACCACGCTGCCCCGTGGCAAGAACGATCGGCGGCATGAAGGCTCATGAGGCCTTCGATTTGGGTCAGCCCGCGGGGGGCACCGCGTAGAGTTGGTAGAGCATCAGGTAGACCATCACGCCGGTGACGGAGACGTACATCCAGATCGGGAAGGCGTAGCGGACGAGCCGTTTGTGGGCCAGGATCCGTCCCCGCATCGCGAGGAACGCCGCCCGCAACGCCAAAAACGGGACCGTGATCGCGAGGATCAGGTGCGTGATCAAGATCGAAAAGTAGGTCACGCGGGCCGCCGCCGGGGCGTCCGCGGGAAACGACTTGTTCGGCTCGCCGGTGGTCTGATAGAGGGCGACCTTGTGAAGCAGATACAGCAGCAGGAACAGCCCGCTGACGGCCAGGGCGGTGAGCATCAGGTTCTTGTGCCGCCGCACTTGGCCTTGGCGGATGCGGACCAGCCCGGCGATCAACACCACGGTCGCCGCCGTGTTGAGTATGGCGGTCGCGTGCGGCAAATTGGCGGCCAAAAAGTCCCAGCTCATTCCGATCCCTTCTCGTCCGACCCGGCCAATCCCTGTTCGTCCGACCCGTCCAATCCCTGTTCGTCCGA
>JAWLFY010000070.1:13059-23574 GCA_041685355.1 Pirellulaceae bacterium
CCAATCCCTGTTCGTCCGACCCGTCCAATCCCTGTTCGTCCGAATCGGCCAACATCGAAGCGATCTTGTCCCGGAGCTTTTCGAGTTGGCGTTCTTCGGGCCAGTTGTAGAAGCCCTCGATCTTTCCCTCGGGGTCGACCAGCACGAACCGTTCGGTGTGGAACTGTTTGTTGACCGGTTGTTTAAACATCTCGCCGCCGATCCGCCGGATGTAGGTCAGGTCGCCGGTTAGGAACAGCCATTGGTCTTCGTCGGCGCCGAACCGGGCGGCGTATTCGCGGAGGACCTCGGGGGTATCGGTTTCGGGGTCGACCGAGATCGCGACGAAACGGACGCCGCGGCCCTCGAACTCGTCCTGCAACTCCTTGAGCTTTTGGTTTTGCCGGATGCAGATGCTCGGGCAGGTGCTGTAGAAGAAGCTGACGACGTAGGGGCTTCCGAGGAGTTCTTCGCTGGCCATCTTTTCGCCGCTCCGTTCGGTCAATTCGAATCGGCTCAGCCAGGCCTCGTCTTCAGGCGGATGGGTCGGCTCGTCGTTGTCGATCGGCGTGTCGTCGTCGGGGCCGTCGTCGCGGAATACGACCGCGTCCGGCGGCGGACCATCGGCGACGGGTTTCCCACGGAACGAACGGACGACGAGTCCAAGGGCGACGCCGGCGACGAGGATCAACACGATGTGCACGAGGGTCTTCATGGTCATCCCCATTTCGGTGCGAGGTGGTTCATACGATCACGTCGGCCCGGCGGCTTCCCCGCATCAAGACCCACGCGATGAGGGTCACCACGGCGGCGGCGACGACGGTCACGGTCCAGCAAACGGCGGTGCCGGGGGCGAAGGCGACCGTCGCGGTATCCATCCCCGGATCGAGTAACCGCCGCATTTCGACGATCGAATAGCTTAGCGGGTTGGCCCGCATGATCCCTCCGAGCACCGCGGGGCCGACCCCGGTTCCGAATTCGGGGATCGGGAAGAACGAACCGCTCAGCAACCACATCGGCATCAGCCCGAGCATCATGATCGCGTGGAAGCCTTGGGTGCTTTCCATCGGCCAGGCGACGATCATCCCCAACGAGCACATCCCGACGGCGATCACCGCGAGCAACGCGAGCAGCGGGAACAGGTTCCAACCCGGTGTGACGGTTCCCACGGCGGTAACGAGTCCCAGAAACAGGGCGGCTTGGACCCACGCGATCGCGGCTCCGCCGAGCACCTTGCCGGCGAGCACGGGCCAGCGGCCGACGGGGGCGACCAACACCGATTGCATGAACCCCTCGCGGCGGTCTTCGATCACCGAAATGGTCGAGAAGATCGCGGTGAACAGCACGATCAGGCAGGCCGTCCCCGGGAGGAAGAATTCGAGGAAGTCGACGTCGTCGGCGAAGGAGAACGAGCCGCGGAGTCCGAACCCGAACAGCAACCAGAACAGCATCGGCTGGACGATCGCCGCGGTGACCCGGTTTCGTTGCCGAAAGAAACGGGTCCATTCCCGCCGCGCCAGCATCCACGCGGCGGCCATCCCGTTTCCGACGCTCGCCTCGGCCACCGTCGGCGGCGCCGGATGGGGGGTCGAATCGGGTTCGGCCTTCGGCTCTTCCAACAAGTTCATGTCAGCTCCGTGGGGCTTGGCTCGACGAACGACCGTCCGGTGCGGGCGATAAAGACGTCTTCGAGGGTCGGTCGACCGACGGTGATCGAATCGAGTTGGTCGCCGAACCGCTGGGCCAGCATGGGGACCAGAGACGCCGGGTTCGGGGTTTGCAATCGGAGCTGATTTTGAACACGAAGGGGGACGACGTCGAGTTCTTCGTGGATTCGGGCGGCGACCGCGTCGAGGTCGGCGGCGGTCACGGTGACGAACCCGTCGCCCATCGATTGCCGCAGTTCGCCGGGGGTCCCTTCGGCGATTTTCTTCCCCGCAGCCATGATCGCGACGCGGTCCGCCTTGTCCGCTTCCTCCATCAGGTGCGTGGTCATCAGCACGGCGACGCCGGAATCGGCCATCGAACGGACGGCGTCCCACAGTTCGCGTCGCGCCGCCGGGTCGAGCCCGGTGCTCGGTTCGTCCATCAGCATCAGCCGCGGCCGATGGAGCATCCCTTTGGCGAGTTCGACGCGTCGCCGGAGTCCACCCGAGAGCGATTCGCATCGTTCGCGTCGCCGATCGGTGAGCCCCATCCGCGCGAGGACTTCGTCGCGTCGCTGCCGCATCATCTCGCCGCCGATCCCGTACAGCGCGGCTTGGCAAGCGACGTTTTCGTCGACGGTCAACTTCGGGTCCAGGCTGGGGGATTGGAACACGATGCCGATCCGTCCTCGGACGCCCAGCGGGTCGCGTCGGACGTCGACCCCGGCGATCTCGATCGTGCCGTGTTGAAGGGGGACCAACGTGCAGAGCAAGCGAAACAGAGTCGTTTTGCCGCTCCCGTTGGGGCCGAGCAAGGCCACGATTTGGCCGGCGTTGACGACCAAGTCGACCCCGTCGAGTGCCATCGCGTTGCCGTATCGGTGACGGACGTCGGTCGCCACGCAAGCCGGAAGCTGACCCCCGTCAGCCGCATTTCGGTCAATCATTGGGGCCGCCTTAGAAGATCGCGTTGAGCGTGACGATCGAAAGCACGGCCGGCAACACGAGCAACGACGAGCGGAGCATCTTGCGGGCGCGGCCGTCGTCGGGTGACGCCGCGAACCGGCACGACGCGGCGAGCATCGGATAGGCAAACAGCGTCACCCCGATCGACGCGATCACGCCGCCGAGCCATCCCGACGAGCCGAACGCCAGGGCGACGCCGCAACCGATCAACGCGAGCGATCCGGCGACGCTTTGGACGCCCGCCCATCGGCCGCTGGGGTCGACCGTCGTCGTCATCGTGAACCCGGCCTCGCCGTATTGCCGACGGTACATCCACGCGATCGCCATGAAGTGCGGGAATTGCCACGCGGCGAGCACGCCGAACAGCAGCCAACCGGTCGCGTCGCCGAGTCCGCCGCCGGCGGCGGT
The DNA here is from genome assembly GCA_041685355.1 of Pirellulaceae bacterium. GTDB lineage: Bacteria > Planctomycetota > Planctomycetia > Pirellulales > Pirellulaceae > JAWLFY01. The sequence goes on from JAWLFY010000070.1 coordinate 16,059, forward strand.
GTAGCCGATCAGGATCGGCAGTGCACCGGCGATCGCGCCGACGGTGGTGTTCCACGACGACCGGGTCTTCATCGGCGTATAGGCGACGACGTACACGAGCCACGTGATCACGCCAATCGCCGCGGGGACCGGCCCGAAGCGTGCCAGCAGCATCCCGGTCCCGAAGATCCCGATCAAAGCGGTAAAACTGGCCGCTTCGAGCCTCGACATCCGTCCGCCCGGTAACGGGCGGTTGGCCGTCCGAGGCATCTGGCGGTCGATCACCCGTTCCCAAATCTGGTTCGCCCCCCCCGCGCTGCCGGCGATCGCGGCGGTCCCGAGCAACAGCCAAATGAAGTCGAATGCCGGCACCGGCCCGCCCGCGGCGATCATCGCCGAGGCCGCCGTGGTGACCAGGATCATCGTCACGATGCGGGGCTTGGTCAGTTCCACATAGTCCGCGATTCGGGAGCTGATCGACGAGGACGCGTGATCGGCCCGCGGGGTGCCGTCGGGTCGCACGCCATCAAGAGCCACGGGGCGATCATGTCCCACGAGGCCATCAAGACCCACGGGGCCATCAAGACCACGGGGATCGTGAGCGTTCGTCGCCGTCGCCGGATCCACCGGACCCGATGCGGCGTCGCCGGATTGCGACTCGCAGCCGCCAAACTTGACGGGACATTGCGGTGCGACGACGCGGTCTGGGCCGCGGTGGCGTTGCGACTGTCCCGCGGCCAGGTCACGGCCCCGCGTCGCGTGGCCGGCGGCGATCGAATCGGGGAGGGTCAAGTCGGCGGACATCAAAGGGTTCGTGTGCGAGTGCGATTGCGAATGATTCAACGCTTGGGGTCCGCGATTAGCTGGCCGCCATGGCCGCGGGCGATCGCGAGGTTTCCGACGTTGGCGGAGTGGTCGATTGCCGCGAGGTCACGTCACGAAACCGTAACAGCCGGACCAGCAACATTGTGCCGACGGCGAAAATCAGCGACCCGGTCGCCACGTGAGCCGTGATCAGCAACGAGCTCCCCCAGCCCTTGGCACGGATCACGAACTCGGTCGCCCCGGGCATGAACTCGAGAAACCCTGGGTAGCCATACTTGACCACCCAAGTCCCTACCCCGAAGACGATCTGAACTCCCACTAATCCTATCAACACAAGGCCAGGTCGCGACAGCGTCAAATCGCCGCATCGCCGCAGGCTCCACCAGACCGTTGTGGCGATCCCCCACAGCAGGAACGCCGTGAGGACGTGCATCGCGACGGTGTGGGCGAAACCGCCTGGGGAGCCGCCCGGTTGGACGTGACGCAGCAGTGCCCCGAGCACGAGTTGGCCGTAGCTGATCGCGACCATGGTGGCGGTCAACACGACCGCGAAGCGACCCGGTCGCCGTCCCCCGCGGGACGCCGGTGAAGTGCTGGCAGCGGCCGCCGCAATGGTAGCGGTTAACGATCGCGCGCCGCTGCCGTCTGCCGCCCCGCCCTGCCCTGCATCGCCCTGCCCTGCATCGCCCTGCCCTGCATCGCCCTGACCTGCACCGCCCTGACCTGGCCCGCCCTGACCTGGCCCGACTTGCCACCACCAGCGGCTGGTGACGACCGCGGCGATCACGCACATCGCGAACACGCCCGAGGCGGTACAGCCGTGGACCATCGCCAGCGTCCTGTCGCTTTGCAACACCCGCATCCCCCCGAGGACGCCCTGCCCGATCACCGCCAGCAACACCGCGACCGCCAGCCATCGGACCCAGCGTCGCGGCTCGCCCCAGAACGAGGCGGCGACGAGCGCGATCGCGACGAACCCGAGGACCGCACCGAGCAAGCGATGGCCATGTTCGACCATCAGATCGAACGGGCCGAGCAGCCACGTTTTGTACGGATAAAGAAAGAGGTTGTAGCCGTAGGTGCCGGGCCAATCGGGGACCGCCATCCCGGCGTCGTAAGTCGTCACCATTCCGCCGACCCAGATCAACGGCCAGACGAGGCAGACGGCGACGATGGCGATTCGATGCACGGTTCGTCCGGGCGGCTCGATTCGTCCGGGCGGTTCGGTTCGTCCGGGCGGCTCGGTTCGTCCGGGCGGTTCGGTTCGTCCGGGCGGTTCGGTTCGTCCGGGCGGTTCGGTTCGTCCGGGCGGTTCGGTTCGTCCGGGCGGCTCGATTCGTCCTCGAGGTGCGGTGGTAGAGTCATTCGACATGGCGCCACGCAAATACTTTCTCACCGGAGATCCCGCCGAGGACGGCGCCGCCGGCCCCGAACACGGCTCCGGGGATCATCCCGCCGAGCCCCATCGCGAACATCAAACCCAAGCCGATCCCGAGACCGAGGATCGCCCCGATCGATCGGTAGTTATCTTTGCTCATCCGTTACCCCCGGCCGCTTCGTTGGGCCCGCCGCTTCGTTGGGCCCGCCGCTTCGTTGGGGCCGCCGCTTCGTCGGACCCGTCCCTTCGTCGGACTCGTGCAGCGAAAGGACATACGCGACGAGGTCCCAGATTTGGCCGGTCGTCAGCCCCATCCCGCTCGGTTCCGACGTCCACTCGACGCCCGGCATCGGGGTCCCGGCGATCCCTTGGGTGACCCGGCGGAAGATCGTTTCCGGTTCGCCCCCGCCACGGAACACCCCGGAACGGAGACGCCGCGGGTGGATCGGTCGTGGGGGAAGCGCCCCCGCGTCACGCATCGGCCGGATCGCGTCTCGGTTGTTCGGCGTCAACCCGATCTGTGACGTGAACTCCTTGGTCCAATCGTCGAAGTCGAGCGTCACGATTTGTCCGTTCCCTCCGGGGCCGTGGCAACCGGCGCAGTTGGCGATCGCGCCGTGGAAGAGATCGCGTCCGCGTTCGATCGAAGCGAGCCGTGATTCGGCTGACTCGTCAAGCGATTCGGCCGACTCGTCGGGCGGTGGAGGCGAGTTGGCGGGTTGTGGCGAGACGGTCGGTTGTGGCGAGACGGTCGGGTGTGGGGGAACTTCGACCACGAGTTGCGGGGCGTCGACCCAGCCGCCGACCACCTCGCGGAGGATGTCGATGACTGACTCGGCACCGGGAGTCGGTTGGGGGTCTCGCGACGGATTCTTGGCCTTGTCCTCGATGTTCGTGGTATTCACCGCGAGTCGCCACTGCGGTTCGGGCGGTTGTTCGTCGTAACCGAGTTCGTCAACGGCGACCGCCAAGAGTTCTCGCTCGACCTCGCCACGGACCGACAGATAGATCACGTAGTCGATCAACGCGTCTCGGTCGGCGGGGCGGACGAGGGTGAACGAGGGCATCGCGGTCCCGGGGACGCCGCGGGCGAGCAGACGTTGCAGGTCATCACGGGTCGGTTTGGCGGCCCGCTCGGTCGACTTCCACTTGAAGACGCCGTGCCGGAAGTCGCGGGGGTAAGGGTTTTGGAACCGCGACGTCGGACCGGTCCCGCTGCCGGCGAGCCCGTGACAGGTCACACAGTGTTTCTGGTATAGCCCGCCGTCACGGCCGTCCTGTTCGCTGAAGACCGGGCCGGCGGCTTGGGCGAGCCGTTCCGGGGCGACCAGTGCCCGGTGGTCGGCGTCGACGAGCTGATCGCTCGGCCACCGCGGATCGTCGGGGGTCCCGAAAAGTTCCGTCAGCACGTCGGTGACGTCCTGGCTCGCCGCTTCGGTCACCGCACCACGGGAGCGGGCGAGGGTGAGCGAATAGACCTCGTTCGGCTCGAACTGGTCCTCCTCCCGCGATCCGCATCCGAGCGGCACGAGCAAGAGGAGAAGCGACGGGAGGAGCCGGCGTGGCATCGGTGGCGCGGATGATGGCTTAGGCGGGGCGAACGGTTGGGGGACGGGTGAGGTCCCACTCGCACGCGTATTGAACCGCGAAGGGGCGTGCGGGGCAAACGCAGCCGATTGTCGCACCCGGCGGATTTGGGTCCATCTGGGATGGTTGTGGGTGCACGGATGCGAGTGGTGGCGATGGATTTTTTAGGCATGGCTCCGGTGTCCAAAGTGCCTGGCATCGCCGCAGCCGGATCGCTGGATTCCTTGCACGCCGCCTGCCTGCACGCTACCCAAGATCAATCCGGAGGGACCCCGGTTTGGCGGTGGGGACGAGCGGGGCGGCTGCGGGAAGGGAGCGGGCGGGGGAGCGCCGCGGTTGAGCGGTGAGCGGGGGAGAGGCAAGCAGGTGAGAGGCGAGCAGGAGCGGCTCAGCCGATCCGCCGTTTGAGTTCGGCGGCGACGTCGTCCGCCTTGACCCGCCACTGCTCGAGCGAGTCTCGGTCGCGGATCGTGACACACTGGTCTCGGATCGAATCGCCGTCGACGGTGACGCAGAACGGGGTCCCCGCTTCGTCTTGGCGTCGATAGCGTCGGCCGACGGCCCCTTTGGCGTCGTAGAAGACGTTCATTTCGCGTTTCAGATCGCCATAGATCTGCTGGGCCATTTCCGGCATCCCGTCCTTGTTGACCAGCGGGAACACGGCGGCCTTGATCGGGGCGAGCCGGGGGTGGAACTTCATCACCGTCCGGGTCTGCATCTTCCCCGAGTCGTCGGGGGCCTCGTCTTCGGTGTAGGCTTGGCAGAGGAACGCCAGAGCCCCGCGGTCGGCACCGGCGGAGGGTTCGATCACGTGGGGGATGAACCGTTCCCCGGACAAGTCGTCTCGGTAGCTGAGGTCTTTGCCGCTGCCCCGGTACTTCGGCTTGCCCCGCTCGTCTTTTTCGACCTCCATCGGATCGGTTTCCGGGTCGAGTTTGCCCTCCATATGGCTGCGGAGATCGAAGTCGCCGCGGTGGGCGATCCCTTCGAGTTCCCCGAATTCGCCTGGGGGGAGGAACGGGAAGGCGTACTCGATGTCGGCGGTCCCGACGCTGTAGTGGGCGAGTTCTTGGGGGGCGTGTTCCCGCATCACGAGCGATTCTTTGTCGAGCCCGAGGGCTAGGTACCACGCCATCCGGCGGTCGCGCCAGTAGCGGTACCAGTGCTGGGATTCGCCCGGGTGACAGAAGAACTCGATTTCCATCTGTTCGAATTCACGGGAGCGGAAGGTGAAGTTCCGCGGGGTGATTTCGTTCCGGAAGCTCTTGCCGACCTGGCCGATCCCGAACGGCACCCGGACGCGGCTGCTGTCGAGGACGTTCTTGAAGTTGACGAAGATCCCTTGGGCGGTTTCCGGCCGCAGGAACGCGGCGTCTTCGGCCCCGCCGAGCGCCCCGACGGTGGTCTTGAACATCAGGTTGAATTCGCGGGGCTCGGTGAGCGTGCCCAGATGTTTCGCGTCGGGGCCGAGGACGTTGTCGGTCGAGTCGAGCCGGTCGAGGGTGATCGATTCGTCCCGCACCGTGACCTTGTCGGCGTCTTTACCGCGGAGTTTGAAGAACTTCATCGCCCGGCGGCGGACGTCGTCGAGTTCCTCGGCCGCTTCGGCCATCGTCGCGACGAAGATTTCGCGACCTTGGTATTCGGCGAACCGCCCGCGGACCTGGTCATGCCGATACCGCCGCTTCGATTCGCGGCAATCGACCATGTAGTCGTGGAACAGGTCGTAGTGGCCGCTGCACTTCCAGACTTGGGGGTGCATGATGATCGTCGAATCGAGGCCGACCATTTCGAACGGCCGCGGGGCGTCGGTGGGCGTCGCCAGTTCGTTGTGGGCGGAGATCATGTCCCGCCACCACGCGTCCTTCAGGTTTCGCTTGAGCTCGACACCGAGGGGGCCGTAGTCCCAGAAGCCTTGGATCCCCCCGTAGATCTCACTCGACTGAAAAAGGAACCCGCGGCGTTTGCAGAGCGAGACGATCTTTTCCATCGATTTCATTGCAGACGTTGTCCGGCGGGGCGAGCGAGGGGGGCATCCCAGGGATGGGGAAGCCCAGGCTCAGTCTCGAAAGGTCGTCTTTCGTTCCGCGAAAGCAACGTTCCCGAGACTTTTGCGGAGCAAAAGGTGACCATGAGCCTTTGAGAGACAGAGCCTAGTATCGCTGTTGGCCGTACGGCAACGGGGTAGCGATCTGGGTGCCGCCGGGCCGGGCGAGCGAGGCGTCACGATCGGAGTTGAGTTGCCGATTGAGGGCCGCGATCCGCTCGGCGACCATCGGTTGCATGTTGTTCAGTGCGTAGGCGCGTTGATAATTCGTGAGCGCCTGGGTCGGATCGCCGCCCGACTCGCGGATCCGGCCGAGGGCGAGCCACGCCCGGGAGTTGTTCGCGTCGAGCTGGACGGCGTCTTCGAGATATTTGAGCGCCGTTTCCGGTTCACTGTGTTCTTCGTAGATCCGGGCGAGTTCGATCCGGGGGTCGGCGGCGGTCGGGTTGTCCGACGCCCAATTTTTCAACAGCGCGAACGCGCGGTCGGGACGGCCGGTGTCGACCAGCAGCACGGCGAGTCCGCGATGGCACTCGACATGGTTCGGGGCGTGGTCGAGGCACTGGTTGTAGAGCGCCTCGGCTTGCTTCATCGACTCGGCGTCTTGCCGCTGCTTCCCTTGCTGGTGGTAGGCGGCGGCGAGGTTGTAGTAGCCATCGGGGTTGGTCGGGTCGGTCGCGATCGCCTTTTGGAATTCCTGCATCGCCGATGTGTATTGGCCCTGTTCGTAGAGCCGGGCGCCGACGGCGTTCTGGCCGCTGGAGGCCCATTGGCATCCGGCGAGTGAGCAAACGAGGGTGCCGGCGAGCACCGCCCCAAGGAGGGAGGCGAGTTGCCTCCACCCGCTTTCGGGGGAGCGGTGCGTTTCGGGGCCCGCGGATCGGGTCGGGGCCGCGGATCGGGTCGGGGCCGCGGATCGGGTCGGGGCCGCGGATCGGGTCGGGGCCGCAGATCGGTCGGGGGCCGCAGATCGGTTGGGGGCCGCAGATCGGTTGGGGGCCGCAGATCGGGTCGGGGGCATCGTTCGGGCCATGCGTGATGGGGCCATGGGAGCGACTTGTCCTGACGGGGGCGAGGCGGGCGGCCGATGGGGAACGCGGTCGCGGGGGTCGGATCGCGGCCGCACCGGTGCGGCTGGCGACGCGGCCCGGGGGCTCCTCGCGGGAGCGGTCCGGGACGGTGGGGACCGTAGCAACGGGGCGTGAAACCGTGCAAGAGCGGAACTTATCGCTCGTCGCAACCGTCAAAGTCGCCCTGGCCGGACCCGTGCGAAGAATCGACGGCCCCGCGAAGGCTCCCGAAGCCGTGGCGTGGCAGTGAATTTCGTTGCTTCCCTGGTCCTCCCAACTAAACTCCGGATCATGTGTTTGCGCATTTCGCCCAGACGCTCTGGCTTATCGAAATAGCTTGTCCCCGCTAGACAATTGCCACCCATCGGGTGGCTACGAGACGAGGCCCCTTGGATGACTCACCGTCAGCTTTCACTGCGACCCAAACGACGCACATTCGGCCGAGAAGGGCGAGACCGATTGCAACGTGATCGTCGGATGCGGCGACACGCGTTGTTGGAGTCGCTGGAGAACCGTCAGTTGCTTGCGGGGCCCGACCTGATCGGCGTCCAGCCGAACCAGGATTCGCTGTTGTTCGAGAGCCCGGTTTTGCCGACGGCTCCCTCGCAGCGGCTGGACGTTTTGAGCGCT
>JAWLFY010000225.1:0-1308 GCA_041685355.1 Pirellulaceae bacterium
ACCAACCACCAACCACCAACCACCAACAACGAACAACGAACAACGAACAACGAACAACGAACAACGAACAACGAACAACGAACAACGAACAACGAACAGCCGGGGCTGGGGAAGTGTCCAGGCTCGGATCGGCAAAGTCGTCACAATCGGAATGAGCGGCATCGGTGGCCCCGAAAGCTTTTCCAATGCCAGGATCGGACTTTAGCGAACGTTGACCGGCGGCATCCGGGGACGTCCATTGATCAGGGAGCACCGACGTGCCGTTCACGTCGGCGTTCCCGCAACGGATGTCACCCCCGCACGGGACCCTGTCGGATGCCAACTGGACACCCTCGAACCACGCTCTCGCTGCTGCTTGCGCTCTCTCTGTTCGCCGACAATGCCTCGGCGTGTTGGCTGACCGATTTTCTGTTCGGCCGAAGCCCCGCTTATGCCGCCAACCGGTACGCCGCCGGCTACCCGGTCGTCGTGACCAGCGGCTACGGCAGCGGGGGGTACGTCAGCGGCGGCGATGTCACGTCGGGGCCTTACGTTGCCGGTCGGCTGCCGGTCGATAACGCGAACGTTTATACGGGGCTGCCACCGTCAACGGGCGTGCCGACGTCGACGGGCGTGCCGACGACAACGGGCGTGCCGACGTCATCGGGACTTCCGATCACGTCGGGATACTCAGCAAACCGGTTCCCGGTCGCTTCCGGTTCGCCGGCGGCGCTCCCGTTGGTGCAACGCAATCGGGTGCCGCTCGCCGGGTCGATCCGCGGGCTCGCGACGACGTCGAACCCGTTTTACGGCACGGGCAACCAGTATCCGAACACCTATCAGGGGCCCACCTACGGCGGGACCGATTCTTACGTCAGCGGCACCGCCGGGGCGATCGCCGCCCCAGCGGCACCGGTCTATCCCGCCCCGCCCGCGCCGCGTCGCGGGGGTCTCGCGAGATTTTTTGGAAGGCTGCTCGGGACCAACTATCAAACCTCGTACTACTCGGCCCCGATCACGTATTACCGTCCGGTGACATCGGTGGACCCCGTCAGCGGCACGACGGTGACGGTGCAGCAACCGTGCACGTCGACGGTTCAGCGTCTGCAGCGAACGCCGACGACGACGTTCGCGGCGCCAGCGTCCCCGGCTCCTAACTATCCCGGCGGCACGACCTCTCCCGGCGGCACGACGGGCGACGCCTGCCCGCCACCGGCCGGCGGGTCTTCCTACGGCGCGGCACCCGCGTACGGGTCGGCACCTTCGTACGGGCCGCCCCCCGCTTCTGGGCCGCCCCCCGCTTCTGGGCCGCCCCCCGCTTCTGGGCCG
>JAWLFY010000225.1:1408-5801 GCA_041685355.1 Pirellulaceae bacterium
TACGGCGCGGCACCCGCGTACGGGTCGGCACCTTCGTACGGGCCGCCCCCCGCTTCTGGGCCGCCCCCCGCTTCTGGGCCGCCCCCCGCTTCTGGGCCGGCGCCGAGCGCGGGGGCTTCCCCCGGTTACGGAGGTAACCCTGGCGGCGGAACGTTCCCTCCGAACGCCGGGACGTCGGCTGGCGGTGCGACCGGATCGGGCTCGGCAAGCGACCAAACCCCGATGCCCCCCCCAAGGCTCGATTCCGCCCGTCCGTCGTTCGATTCCCCCGCGGACAGCGGCCGATACGAGAGCGACGATGACGACAACGACCGCTACGACAACGACCGCTACGACAACGACCGCTACGACAACGGTGGCGACGGGGCCGCCAGCAATCCGTGGCGACGACAAAACGGGACGATCGGCGATGACAACCGGTCGGGTTTAACGGCGATTGGCCGCACGCCGGCTCGCCCGATCCCGGCTCCCGAGGATGATGATCAGGGCGATCCGACGACCGATCCGTCCCCCAAGGTGCAGCGTCTGCCGTCTCTCGAAGACGACCGATCGCGTCCCGCGTCCGAGAACCGATCTCGGCCGAGGCTTTCCGCGCCGGTCCTGGAAGCTTCGCTGATCCGCGAGTCGACCACCGCCACGCCTCGCTCTGACGCCGGTGGTGTGACGTCGGATCGATCGAGGTCGACGAACGAGACGCGGGTGGGCACCGTCCCGGACCGCACCGTCCCGGACCGCGGTGCGAGGGCTCGTCGACCGGCAAAGCCACGCCGTTCGTCGGAGTCGGGCTGGTACAGCCCCGGTCGCTAGGGGACGGTCGGGACTCAGTTCGTCCCCGCCCCGCCTTGATGGACGCCGCTTCCCTCGCGCATCTTCGCGCGGGCCCGCGACAACGCCGGTCCGACGCTATTCTCGGCCAGCCCGCTCGCCTCGCTGATCTGGCGGTACGACTTCCCTTCCAAGTGGTACATGCGAACGAGGTTCGCCTCCTCGGGGTCGAGTCGGAGCAGGAGGTGTCGGACTTCTTCTTCGTTGTCGAACCGATCAACGGCCGGGTTCCCGTTCGTCCGGGCGCTCGTTGTCGGGGCGCTCGTTGTCTGGGCGCTCGTTGTCTGGGCGCTCGGCTTGGCCGCGACATCGCGGCGGGTGTCGAGTGGCAGGACGCGAGGCGGACGGCGGAACTTCGCGAGACGGCGGACGATGACGCGGCGGGCGATGACCGTCAAATAGGTCGCGAGTGAGCAATTCCGTCGGAACCGCCGCAACACGGCGAAGTCATTCCGCAACAATTCCAGGAACACTTCGGAGGTCAGATCGTCTCGGGTCGCCCCGTCGATCTCGATCCCGCGTGACCGTGCCGTATGGTTCGCGACGTGAACGACCAGCCCGAGAAACCGATCGACGAAATCGTGCCAGGCGTGGGGGGCGCCATCCAAGCACCGCTGGAGGAGCAGGCGGTCGACTTCCGAGAGGCTCACGAGATGGCACCCAATCACGATCGGGGGGGGGAACGCGTCCGAGCCCGAACGGACACGGCGCGCGGTGGGGGAGGAGTCAAGCCGCGGGGGACAGGGCCGCGAGGGAAGGTAAATCCCCGCATTGGATATTAGGCAGGAACGGTCCGAATCGCAAGTTTTTCCCCGCCCGCCCCGTCCGCCCCGTCCGCCACTCGGGCTGCCCCTTTCCCGACGCGGTCGACCCGATGGCGGGCCCCTCGGCCCTGGCCGACTCGTCACGATCCGGTCGGGACCGAGACCGAATCTTTCGGGTCCGGCTTTTGCTGCCGGCGGGCGTGTGACCTAGCTTTCGTTATCCGTTGCCATCGACCCGAACTTTTCTCTCTCGCGCTTCGCGACGCCGCATGACGACTTCTCCCGCGCCCGGTTTCGGCCCCCGCGATTTCGGGACGACACCGCTCGAATCCGCGTCCCCATCGGAGGCGGCCCCCGTTTCCCCGTCGGGCCTCCCTGACCCCTCGCCAATCCCCGAACCGTCGTGTCTCCCCGCATCGGACGCGGAGGTTTCGGCGGAAGTGGCCGATCCGAGTGGCCGGCAAAACCGGGCGAACTTGGCGAGGTTGTTCGGCGAGTTGAAGGGTGACCGGTACGCTGGGACGGCATACGCTGCGGCGGCATACGCTGCGGCGGGCGCCGGGAAAGGCCGCCAGCGTGAGGAGAACCGGTTGGCGATGGTGCGGCTGGGGATCGCGACCTCGCTGTACTATGCCCTCCGCGTCCGTCACCCGCCGACGGCCGCCCACGGGCTCCGCGTCGCGATCGTCTGTTCGGCGTGGGCCGAGCGGTTGGGGCTGGCGGGTCGCGACCGCGACCGGGTCGAGGTCGCGGCTTTGCTTCACGACGTCGGCAAGATCGGGATTCCCGATCGGGTTCTCCGCAAACCGGGGAAGCTTTCCGTCGACGAGCAGTTGACGATGAGCCGTTACTCCGATCTCAGCTGTGAAATCCTGTCGGGCTGTACCGACGACGCGGATCTGCTTGACACCGTGCGTTTCGCCGACGTGTGGTTCGAAGGCCGGCGGCTGGACGACACCCCGCGGGGCCAGGCGTTGCCGCTCGGGTCACGGATGCTCACGATCGCCGGGGCGTACGACGCGATCACCACCGATCATGTCTACCGTCCGGCGCGGAGCCGCGAGTGGGCGATCCGTGAGATCATCGCCGGGGGCGGGACCCAGTTCGACCCGGAGTTGGCGATCGACTTCAGCCGGCTGTTGGACGAGAAGCCGGAACTGCCACAGGGGTTGGTCGTCGACCGTTGGCTCCAGCAGTTGCGCGGCGCGAGCGGCGACGGCTTTTGGCGACTTGCCGACCGAGGCGGCGAAGCGGCGCGGGGGCGAGACCGACTGTTCTACGACCGGCTGACCGATGACTTGCAAGACGGCGTCGCGTTCACCGATGTCGAGGGGACCGTGACCCAGTGGAACGCCGCGATGGAACGGTTGACGTCGATCAAGGCGGCGGCGATCGTCGGCCAAACGTGGAACGACGAGGTGATCCGACTTCGCGACCCCGACGGTAACCGTGAAGCGAAACGGGGACTCGTCACCGAGTGTCTCCGGCTTGGCACCACGCGGAACCGAAAGATGCGGATCGAACGGCCAGGCGGCGAACCGGTCCCGGTCCAGGTCCGCGTCGCGCCGGTGACCGGCGCGACCCCGGGATTGCACGGCGCCGTGATCGTGCTTCGTGACCTGTCGGACCAAACGACGATGCAGCGACGGTTGGAATCGTTGCACCAGCAAGCGACCCGCGATCCGTTGACCGGGGTCGCGAACCGTGCCGAACTCGACCGCATGCTCGCCGAGATGACGGCCGAGACCGCGTCGGGCGGCCCGACGTTCAGTCTCGTGCTGTGCGACATCGATCACTTCAAACGGATCAACGATCTCCACGGCCACCAAGCGGGGGACGAAGCGCTCGTCCGCTTCGCCGCCGTGCTCGAACAATACTCGCGGGAAAACGACATGATCGCCCGCTACGGCGGCGAGGAGTTCCTGTTGCTCGCTGCCCACTGTGACAACGCGACCGCCTCGCGACGCGCCGAAGCGATCCGCCAAGCGATCGAGCGAACGCCGCTACCGAGCTTGCAGGGCGAATCGGTGACGGCCAGTTTTGGCGTCACCGAATTCCAAACCGGGGATTCCCCCGAGACGATCTTTGCCCGTGCCGACCGCGCGCTGCTGAAGGCAAAAGACAACGGCAGAAACCGGGTCGTGCAACTCGGTAGCGGGATCCGCCCCGACGCCCCCGACCCGACGGACCGGCGTCAATCATGGTTCGGCTGGCTCGCCCACCGAGACCCGATGCGGGGGAACGAGTACTCGATCGTCACCCCCGTCCCGATGGAACTGGCGATCGAAAAGCTCCGCGGGTTCGTCGCCGACCACGGGGCCGAGATCTTGGCGGTGAGCGAGCACGAGCTGACGTTGCGGGTCGCGGCGATCGGCCCCCGCGCCGGACGCCGGACCGCCGACCGGTTGGTGGCGATCAAGGTCAGCCTCTCGATGCAAGAATTTCTCAGCGGGGATTCCGCCGTCGGGGCCGCCCGACGCACCCGAAAAACGAGAGTCCATGTCTCGCTCGAGCCGATTCGCAGCCGTGACCGACGCCGCCGTGAATGGAAAGAAAGCATTCGCCAAGTCACCCTCAGCCTGCGAAGCTACCTGATGGGGGAGATCGTTCGGGATCAGGCCAACACTTCCGAATCGTGACATCGCGCATCGGAACCGTGCCCCCCGGCAGCGCACCCCGGCAGCGCACCCCGGCAGCGCACCCCGGCAGCGCACCCCGGCAGCGCACCCCGGCAGCGCATCGGAGCGGCGCATCGCAGCGGCGCGTCGCAGCGGCGCCCCCGAGCGGCGCGTCGCAGCGGCGGG
>JAWLFY010000071.1:0-23480 GCA_041685355.1 Pirellulaceae bacterium
GCGGCCCCCGAAAACGCGGCCCCCGAAAACGCGGCCCCCAAAAACGCGGCATCGCAGGCGGCGGTCCGCCTGTTCAACGGCGAGGATCTCTCCGGATGGCACGTCGATATCCCCGCGGCGGACGAGAACCCTGACATCGAACCGACCTTCATCGTCCGCGACGGAAAGCTGGTCAGTCTCGGCGAGCCGCGGGGACACCTGATCACCGACGCGAGCTACCAGAATTACCGGCTCGAGGTTGAATACCGATTCGCCGGCGAACCGGGCAACTGTGGCGTGTTGGTTCACGCGTCGACGCCTCGCGCCTTGTACGACATGTTTCCCAAGTCGATCGAAGTGCAGATGAACCACCAGCATGCCGGTGACTTCTGGTGCATCGTCGAGGACATCAAGGTCCCCGACATGGTCGAGCGACGGGGCCCCAAGGAGAACTGGGGGATTACCGAAGGCAAAGCGCGGCGGATCTTGAATTTGACCGACGGATCCGAAAAGCCGGTTGGCGAGTGGAACCGGATGGTGATCCGATGCGTCGGCGATCAGATCAAGGTGTGGGTGAACGACGACTTGGTCAACCACGGGACCGACTGCACGGCGTCCGAAGGTCAAATCGCGATCCAAGCCGAAGGGGCCGAAGTTGAGTTCCGAAAGCTGCTGCTGATTCCGAACTAGAAATCGCGGCTCTTCCGGCAAGACCGAGGCTTGTTTCGGAGAGACGGGCCGGAGCGGTCCTTTATCCGGATGTCGTCGTGGGCGTTTCTTCGCCGACGAGGTTGCCGGCTTCGAGGTGGAGGACGCGGTCGGCGTAGGGGAGGATGCGAGAGTCGTGGGTGACGACGATGACGGTCGTTTGCCTTTCTTTGGCGAGGCGTCGGAGGAGTTCCACGGTTTGTTGCCCGGATTCGGCATCGAGGGACGCGGTCGGTTCGTCGGCCAACACCAGTGGCGGGTCGCCGACCAGGGCGCGGGCGACGGCGACACGTTGTCGTTGTCCGATGCTGAGTCGGCCGACTTCGGTGTCGACCTTGTCGCCCAGCCCGACCGCGTCGAGGAGCCCTTTCGCGCGGCGGATCCCGGTCCGCTTATCGATCCCGCGGATATCGAGCGGGACTCGGGCGTTTTCCGCCGCGGTCAAGCCGCGGAACAGGTGGAACCGTTGAAAGACGAAACCGAGGTGGTCGCGGCGAAAGAGCGTGAGTTCGGCCGCCGACATTTCGGGGACGTGATATCCGAGCACGTCGAGCGCGCCGGCGTCGGGGGTGAGGACGCATCCGAGGATGGACAGCAGCGTGCTTTTGCCGCTGCCGGAGGGGCCGAGCAGGAATAGGAATTCGCCCGTCTGGACTTCCAGATCGATCCCTTGCAGCACGGGCGTGACCACCGGCCCGTTGCGATAGCTCTTGCAGATCCCGGCGGCGTGAATCATCGGCGGGTTAACCTTGCAGGACGGAGACGGGATCGACGCGACGGATGCGTCCGAGCGGGATCAGGGAGGAGACGACGCACAGCATGACGGCGAGGATCGTGGCCGCGATCATCAGCGCGGGGGTAAACGCGATCGTCAGCTTCGGCGTTGAGACGAGGGCCCAAATGAGCCAGCTCGTGGCGTGTCCGATCACACAGCCGATGACGGCGATGATCAGGCCTTGTCCGAACAGGATGCCGCCGATTTGTCGGTCGGTCGCCCCGATCGCCTTGAGTGCCGCGAAGTTTTCGAGATGGTCGACGACGAACGAGTAGAGGCTTTGCGCGACCATCACCAACCCCACCAGAAGTCCCAAGAAGGTGGAGCTGCCGAAGCTGACGCCGAGCCCGGTACGGACGATCCAGTACATCCGTGTGGCCCAGCTGAAGTCGTCGGTCGCGTAGACGTCGGCATGGGGAAGCCGGGCGCGGATCTGGGCGATGACCTCGTCGATCGGGTGTCCCGGTTTGACCTTCGCGAGGAAGTAGGAGCATCGTCGGGGAGGCGTATTGGTGAACTGACGCGCCCGGGCGGTCGTGGTAAACACATAGGGAGTCGTGATGAACCCGACGATCCCGTCCGTCTTCGCCATCACGCGGGCCCGATTGCCGTTGATTTCGAGCAAGTCTCCGATCGCCGGGTCGCCGAGTCGGGGACTATCGAGTCGATCGATCGAGATCGCGTCGGGAAACTGCAGGCGATCGGCGTTCCCTTCGGCGAACGACCAAGCCCCACCGAGTCGGCTGACGGGATCGCTTCCGACGACCAGCACGCCTTCGAAGGTGCCGTCACGGAGTTCGAGCATTCCCATCGCGACCACGTACGCGTCGGCCCGTTCGACGCCGTCGACGGCACGGATTCGGTGCAGCCACGCGACGGGAATGTCGGCCGTGATGTCGGCGTTTTGGACGCCGCGATGGCCAACCCAAACGTCGGCGCCGCCGTAATCGATCAGCAGTGTCGACTTGCGGATCATGCCGATGAACAGTCCGCCTTGGACGTTCACCAGGACGAGTGAAAACGCGACGCCCAGGATCGCGATCAGCAGCTTGCGGGGATCCGCCAAGAGCGTCTTGATCGCGAATGCCGTCACTTGCGCTCACTCCTCGATTTTCGATCGTCCGCGGCAACCGGGCTCGGCTGGACACGGTTATTTTGAACCGACACCGTTGTGAAACGCCCGAAGCGGGGGCTCGAGTTCACATCCCGGGGCACCGAGCGTCGCTGTTCGGCCAACGAACGATCGTCGCTGTTCGGCCAACGAACGATTGACCCGATACCAAAGGGGACGGCGGGGAGACAAGGCGAGAGCCCGCGGCCAGCAACGGCCAGCAAATCACTCTCTACCGCCGCCAACCGCCTCCTCTCCGCCGCCGAGTCGTGGGACCGGACGGCTCCCTCCGTGCCGCGAAGGAGTGAGTGCCATCGCGGGCGTCGAAGGTCGGTCAATCGGCGGGTGGGGTGAACGTGGGCGCGAGCGGACCGCTGGGGGGCGTGAGGTCGGTGTCGGCGACGAACAGGTGGCCGGCGTGGGGGCAGGCCTTTCGGTCGTCGGGGGTGAGGTGTTCCACGGCGGTGGTGATCACCAGTTTGATCGAGTCGTCGACGCGGATGATGGCCGGGCAGGTGTTTTGCGGTGAGCCCGGGGTTTGCCACACGACTCGGCAGTTGCCCGTGGCCAAGTCGTAGAGTCGGGTTTCGCCGTGGGGGGCCGCGTGGGGGAGGAAGATCGAAACGATCAGTTCGTTCCCGTCGGGGGTCAGAACCGCGCCGTCGGGGACTCCGGGGTCACGCGTCAGATCGATCAGAACTTGCGGGGCACCGAGGGTCGCTTGGTCAACGTCGATCGGGTATTCGACGATTTGGCGTGTCGGGGAGTCGATATCGATCAGCCGCCACGTCCCGTCGGGGGCTTTCCGCATCGCCTTGCCGTTGCTGCAGAGTTGATCGTCGCGGAGCCGGATCAGTTTCCGGTCGCGACCGCGCCACAGGTAGAGTCCCGCTTTGGTTTCGGCGAAGGCAAGGTCTTTGGTCCCGAAGATCAGGTTGTCTTCGAACGGCAGGCCGTCGTTGATGATCGTGCCCGTGACATCGGCGTCGACACCTTCACAGAAGACGCGCCACCGAGAGGAGTCGATCTCGAACACCCCGAGCGAACGTTCGCAGCCGACGACGAAGAGCCCGGGCCGGTTGCAGGGGAAGGCGAACCCGGGTCGGCCGGGGAGAGTAAAGGAGCGGTTGGATTGCCGCGTCAGATCGTAGAGGTTGAGCGATCCGGAGGTGGCGTCGGCGCCGTGTTGGATCCCGACCCACGAGAAGGCTCCGTCGCCAAGCGGATAGGGGCCTTCGGGGAGATAGCGAAGTTCGTCCGTCTCGGGGAAGTCGAGGGAGACGGCTTGGCGGATCTCGGTCATGGGGCTCGGCCGACGGCGGGAATGGTGGGGTGTGAGGCGTGGAAACGAGGAATCAGTTTCGCATGAACCCCGTGGGGGAGAAACCCGCCAACGGACCGGGCCGGTGGGAGGGTTGATTGACGCATCGTGGCGGGTCGATCAATTTGTCGCGGGGGTTGAGGCGATCGACGATTCTGACGCGAAACGGGAGTGAGCGACGTGGGTTCATTGACGGGCAAGGTGGTGGCGGTCATCGGCGGCGGGACGGGGATCGGATCGGGGATCGCGCGGGCGTTGGCCGAGGCGGGTTGCCGAGTCGTGGTCGGGGGACGCCGGAAAGAGCCGCTGGAGGCGTTGGCGAAATCGATCGGCGGTGAATTACCGGTGCTTTGTCATCCGGTCGACGTCGCCGATGCGGCGAGTGTCGACGCGTTCTTTCGATACGTCCGGGACGAGGCGGGAGAAGTCGACATTCTGGTCAACAGCGCGGGGGTAAACATCCAGAACCGGACGATGGCGGCGATGAAGCCGGAGGATTGGGACCGGGTGATGCAAATCAACGCGACGGGGGCGTATCGTTGCATGCACGCCGTGTTGCCGGCGATGCGGGAGCGTCGCGACGGACTGATCGTCAACATTTCGTCGATCGCGGGAAAGCGAGCGATCGCGTTGGGGGGCGTGGTTTACTGCGCCAGCAAGTTTGCGATGACGGCGCTCGGGACGGCGGTGTCGAACGAGGTCCGTGACGAGGGGGTGCGGATCACGAATGTCTACCCGGGCGAGGTGAACACGCCGATTTTGGAGAACCGTCCGACGCCGGTCAGCGAGGAGCACAAACGGTCGATATTACAACCCGAGGATGTCGCGGCGGTGGTGGTGACGATTTGCGGGTTACCGCCGCGGGCGAACGTTCCGGAGGTGGTGATCAAGCCGACGACGCAGGAGTGGGTTTAGCGACAATGGTCGACGAGCCGGAGCACGACGAACCGGAGCACGACGAACCGGAGCACGACGGCGACGGGGCGGACGACGAGGAAGGTTTGTCGTTCGAGGACCTTGGGGCGGCGTTCGCACGGGCCGCGGCCGAGATCGATCCGGAGTCGGTGGCTTCGTCAGCGGAAGCGAAAGCTGGGGAGGACGCGGCGTCAACGGATTCGGCCGAGTCGCGTGACGGGGAGGCGGGCTCGGATCGGGCGGCGGGGGACCCCGATCGTGACGACGAGGAGGGGCTTGGCGCGGTGACGCCCGAGGCGATCGTCGAGGGGGCGTTGTTTGTCGGGCACCCCGAGAATCAAGCGTTTTCGGAACAGCGGTTGGCGTCGTTGATGCGGGACGTGACGCCGGAGGAGGTCGTCGCGACGATCGATCGGCTCAACGCGTCTTATCGCGAGGCGGGACAAGCGCTGCGGATCGTGCGTGACGAACAGGGATACCGGATGACGACCTCGGCCGAGCTCGATTCGTTGCGTCAGCAGTTTTTGGGCAAGGTCCGCGAGACGCGGCTCAGCCAATTGGCGGTTGAGGTGTTGGCGTTGGTGGCGTATCAGCCGGGGATCACGGCACAAACGGTCCGGGACCAGCGGGGACGCGATTGCGGTTCGGTGTTGAGCCAATTGGTTCGGCGACGGCTGTTAGAGATCCGTCGCGTGTCCGGTGAAGGGGGCGGGCGGGCAACGCAGACGTACTATCCGACCGAGCGGTTTTTGGCGCTGTTCCGGCTGGAGTCGCTCGATGACCTACCTCAGGTCGACCCGTTCGACCAAACGACGGAGTGAAACTTGATGGGGATCGCCGAATCGCAGTTCTCGCCGGACCCGGGTCGCGTTCGCGGGGTCGCGTTGGACATGGACGGGTTGTTGTTCGACACCGAGCGGTTGTATTGGGAGGTCGGCGACACGATTTTGCGGCGTCGGGGCTTTCGCTTTACGGCGGAGTTGCAGCAGCGGATGATGGGTCGTGTCGGAACGAACGCGATGCGACAAATGGTGGAATTCCATTCGCTCGACGCGAGCCCCGAGGAACTGCTGTCGGAATCGGAGGAGCTTTACGGCGGAATGCTCGCCGACGGGATACGACCGATGCCGGGGTTGGCGACGTGGATCGGGCGTTTACGTCGTTCGGCGCGGCCGTTCGGGTTGGCGACGAGTAGCCGCCGAAAGTTTGTCGATGTGATCCTCGCCACCATCGAGTGGCGAGACGATCTGGCGTTCGTGTTGACCGGTGACGACGTCACGCGCGGGAAGCCGGACCCGCAGATGTACCTGATGGCGGCGGAGCGGATGGGGATCGATCCGGCGACGATGTTGGTGCTGGAGGACAGCGGAAACGGGTGTGCCGCGGCGGTGGCGGCCGGGGCGATCACGGTGGCGGTCCCGAGCGAGCACACCCGCGGCCAGGATTTCAGCGGTGCGGCGATGGTGGCCGGTTCGCTCGAGGATCCCGAGCTGGCGCGGTGGGTGGAACCGAGGCCGTCGGTTTAGCCGGTCGGCGGCGGTTCGAACAAGGGTTGAAACTGTTCCCAGTTTCCGACTCGTTCCTACTCGCTGACTGCGTTTCCCGGATGGGGTCGGGTCGGGGTCGGGGGTCGGGTACCACTTCGTGCGGCACGCGTTTTCGGCTCGGCGGCGATTTCCAGCGTGGCGGCGTGGATGTCGACAATGTCGTCCACCGCGGGGGCGTAGCCGCCGGCCATCGCGACGGCGACGGGTAGCTCGCGAGAGAGACACCAATCGAAAACGATTCGGTCGCGGTGGCGGAGACCGTCCCTCGTGAGCGCGAGACGTCCGAGTCGATCGTGGACATACGGATCGGCGCCGGCGAGGTAGATCGCGAGGTCGAACGGCCCGAGCGATTCGAGTTTCCGGAGGGCGTCGGTGAGGGCAACGGCGTAGGCCCGATCGGCGGTCCCGTCGGGGAGGCTGATGTCGAGGTCGCCGGCGACTTTGCGGAGCGGAAAGTTTTTCACACCGTGGATCGAGAGCGTGACGGCGGTGGGATCGTCGCGAAGGATCGCCGCGGTTCCGTTCCCTTGATGAACATCGAGGTCGATGACACAGGCCCGTTCGATCCGCGCTTCGGCTTGCATCGCGCGAATGGCGACGGCGGCGTCGTTGAAGACGCAGTACCCTTCCCCCGCGTCGGCGAAGGCGTGGTGCGTTCCGCCGGCGAGGTTGGCGGCAACGCCGTCGGCGAGTGCCGCGCGGGCGGCGGCGATCGTCGCCCCGGTGCTCCGCCGTGACCGCTGCGCCATCGCCTCGGACCAAGGGAACCCGATGCGACGGATCTGCGATTTCGTCAGTGAGCCTTGCGTGACCGCGTCGATGTACTCCGGGGAGTGACACCGCCGAAGTTCGGCGTCGGTGGCGGCCGGCGGGACGAGCAGCGGGTCTTCGGCGTGTCGGTCGCTCGCCGCGACCCGTTCGCGGAGTCGCCGGTATTTGTCCATCGGGAAGCGGTGTCCCGGCGGTAGCGGCAATTCGAAGTGGTCGGTGTAGTAAAGCTTCAAGCGTCAGGTCCGGTCGCGGGTGACATCACCGATCACGCGACGACGTTGAACACGATCGGGACGTTAGAACACGTGCGCGTCGCCTCGTCAGTTTTCGGCAACGTCATCCCATCCGCCGAATGACCACGAAATCTTAGCGGGCGGGGCAAGTCGTTTTACGCCGACGCCTTCGTGGGCCGGTTCGCCGTCGACCTGGTAGGTCCAACCGGTGTCGGCTCCGGTCGTCATGCCGTCGATGCTGTCGACGAACGCCGTGGTGCCACTGCCGCGGATTTCGACCGGAAACTGGTCGATCGACCGCATCACTTCTTCGACTGTGGTGCCGTGAGGGATTGGATCGAGCGTGACGGATCGGGTTTGCCCGTCACGGAGGATCTCGACGGTCACCGGTCCGGGCTCGGGCGTGGAGGTCGCGGTGGGGGGGCCGTCGGACGCGTCACCGGCCGCGGGCTGGCGAGAGCAACCGGGCAGGAAGAGAGCGACGGCGGCCAGGAGCAGAACTCCGGCGACCGTGATTTCGGGGATCGACGTGTTCGGTTTCACGCGGCAGGTTTCACGGGGTTGAGGAGGGAACCGGGCAGAATTAGCGCCGGTTCATCTTCTCTTCCGCGCGGGCGGCTTGCAACGCGGCGGCTTCCCGGGGCAGCTTGAATTCGGGGCCGGCCGGGAAGTATTGGATGTCGTCTTGCAAGTAGTACGGGCTGGGGAGGGTTTGTCCGTTGATCGACGACTGACAGCCGGTCGCCGAGGTCAAGCCCGCGGCGACCAGGACCGCCAGGGTAGTGCAACGGAACATGCGTCGGTCGGTCGAGTTGCGGCTCATCGTGTCTGCCTTCGAATTCCGGCTGAGGACGGTTCGTGAGTCGACGGGGCCTCGGGGATTCGCCCGCGACTGACCGTCTGAATCGATATCGGCCGAACAACCGGCACATCTTGACGTCGGGGCGAATTTTCGAGGCATTTTTGTGGCGTCGTTTCGTGCGGCGGCTTCGCACCGGTCGTGGCGTGTTTCCGTCCTAAAGTTCAACAGGACCCGTTTTCCGTTATCCGCACAACGTTTTTCAGATCGCATGACACGCATCGATTTTTTGCCGCGATGGACTGACCGACCTCGGTTGGCTGGGCCCACCCGATCCGGGGCGAAGGTTGTCTTGATCGGGGTGCTGATCAGTACCCATTCGGGCATTTCTTCGTTTGCCGGCGAGAGATCGGCGGAGGATCCGGCGCGGGTGCTGGGGGTGGAGTCGTGCGTGAAGTGTCACGCCGAGGAGGTCCGGGTTTGGCGGGCGACGCCTCATGCCCGCACGTTTGAAGAGTTGCATCGACGTCCCGAGGCGAGAGAGATCGCCAAGAATTTGGGGCTCCGATCGGTGAAGCACGACGGGCGGTGCGTCGATTGCCACTACACGCGGGTTGAGGCTTCGGGGGATGGCGGGACGGATTCGCGAGTCGGCGTCGACGTGGTCGCGGGGGTTTCGTGCGAGTCGTGCCATGGGGCGGCGAAGGGCTGGATCGACTTGCATCACAACGTCGCCCCCGGCGAAGGGGTGGGGACTGGGGCCGGACAAACGTTGCGGCGGGTTTCGGAAACGCCAGCGCAGCGTCGGGACCGGATCGCGGCGAGCGTCGCGGCGGGGATGAGGAACCCGCATAACTTGTACGCCATGGCGCAAAGCTGTTACCGGTGTCACACCGCGCCCGACGAGGAACTCGTCAACCGGGGCGGCCATTCGGCGGGCAGCCTCGACTTCGAGATGGTGAGTTGGAGCCAGGGATCGGTGCGTCACAACTTCGTCCGCAGTGACGGGGCATCGAACGAGGCGAGTGCGAAGGAGCGATTGCGGGTGATGTTCGTCGCCGGGATGATCGCCGATTTGGAAGCGAGCTTACGGGCGACGGCGAAGGCGACCGAGAAAGCGACCTACGGGATGACGGTCGCGCAGCGGGCCTCGAGGGCGGCGGCACGGTTGGCGAGCGTCGTGAGCAAGGTCGAGGATCCGCTGCTCGATGAGATCGTGACCACGTTCCGAGGGGTGACGCTCAAGTTGAACAATCGGGAGGAACTGATCGACGCCGCCGACCGGATCGCGGGGCTCGGTCATCGATTCGCCGCTCAGGCCGATGGTGATTCGTTGGCGCCGCTGGACGCGTTCGTCCCCGGACCGGATCGGTGGAAGTAGGTCTGACGCCCTTTCAGGGCTATGGGGGTGAATCGATCTTCGTACCCGGGGCGGCGCTGCGCTCTGCCCCGGGCTGATCTCTTGACGCCCTTCGGGCGGACGGGGCGGTGTGATGAATCGGCGAGTGCGGCCCATTCGACGGCGGTTGCGCGATCTGGCGCAGGTGTCGATCTGGCGACGGGGTCCCGTTTGGTGCTGGGGCCCCGTTTGGCGTTGGGGTTGTGTTCCCGCCGCGAAGCGGCATCAGAGGTCAGCCCAGGGCAAGCGAATCGGCGGCGACAGCCGTCGATCGCGTCGCCCTGGGTTCGGGGACGCCCCGTCGAACCGTCGCCCTGAAAGGGCATCAACGATCGCCGGGACGGTGTTGAACGCGGACGCGGGGCCGACGTTGATTGGGATGTCGGCGCGGAACGGTCTGACGCCCTTTCAGGGCTATGGGGCTGAATCGATCTTCGTACCCGGGGCGGCGCTGCGCTCTGCCCCGGGCTGATCTCTTGACGCCCTTCGGGCGGACGGGGCGGTGTGATGAATCGGCGAGTGCGGCCCATTCGACGGCGGTTGCGCGATCTGGCGCAGGTGTCGATCTGGCGACGGGGTCCCGTTTGGTGCTGGGGCCCCGTTTGGCGTTGGGGTTGTGTTCCCGCCGCGAAGCGGCATCAGAGGTCAGCCCAGGGCAAGCGAATCGGCGGCGACAGCCGTCGATCGCGTCGCCCTGGGTTCGGGGACGCCCCGTCGAACCGTCGCCCTGAAAGGGCATCAACGATCGCCGGGACGGTGTTGAACGCGGACGCGGGGCCGACGTTGATTGGGATGTCGGCGCGGAACGGTCTGACGCCCTTTCAGGGCTATGGGGGTGAATCGATCTTCGTACCCGGGGCGGCGCTGCGCTCTGCCCCGGGCTGATCTTTTGGCGCCCTTCGGGCGGACGGGGCGGGACGGATCGGTATCGGTAGCTTGGCGCCCTACGGGCGAACGGGGGGCATCATCGATGCGTCCGTTTGTGTCGGAGGCAGCCGCCGTCCATAATCAAGCGGGTACGGTGAACTTCTTGCGCGCCGAATCGGTTCTTTTCGCTTCTCTCCGGTTTCTTTCATGGAAAATCGCGGCGAACGCAGCTTGGCGGCATTCGTGTTTGCGTACCCGTTTCTTCTTGCGTGGGGACAACCGTTCGTTTCGACCACTGCGACGGCCCAGGGTCCGCAGGCGGTGGAGGGTCAACCGGCCCCGTCGTCGGGCCGCCCCACCCGGACGGGGCGTCCGGGTGGTCCTTCGTCGTCGGGTTCGGGCCCGGAGGGCGACGGGCCGGGAGCTGACCAACCTGGGGCGGAGGACTCGGCCGCGAAGGGGGAGTAGAAAGGGGGGGAAGGCGAGGCGAAGTTGGAGGTGATCCGCCGCGAGTCGACTGGGGAGGAGGAAGCGGACCCGGCAGAGCTGCGGGCGACGGTCGGGGAGGACGGGCGGGTCGCGTTTCAGTTTCGGAACCAGGCCTGGGCGGGGCTGGTCGAGTGGTTGTCCGACATCTGTGACCGGCCGTTCGATTGGCAGGAGTTGCCGGGGGACCGGGTGAACCTGTCTTCGCCCGGGCGTTACACGGTGCCGCAGACGCTGGACCTGTTCAACCGGCATTTGTTGGCACGGGGCTATGTGATCTTGGAGGTCGACGCGGGCTACACGGTCGTGAAGACCGAGACGGTGAATCCGGCGTTGGTGCGCCGGGTCGACGAGAGGGAGTTGGCCGGTTTGGCCCCTTATTCGTATGTCCGGACGTTGCTCGACGTCGGTTGGTTGTCGGCGGAAAAATTGGCGGAGGAGTTGAAGCCGATGATCAGCGGCAACGGGCGGCTGACCGCGTTGACGACAACGAACCGTATCGAGGCGATGGACGCGGCGGTGAACCTGCGTCAGGTTTCCGAATTACTTGCCCAAGAGCGGGACACGGCGAGCCGCGACGCGTTGGCGCCCGAGTTCAAGCTGCGATACATCCCCGCCGAGGAGGCGAAGCGTTTGTTGGAGCAGTTCCTGGGGGTCGAGGAGAAGGACGAGACGCCGATGACGCCCCAGCAGATGCAGCAGATGCAGCGGATGCAGCAACAACAGCAGCAGCAGGGCAAGGGCAAGCCGCCGGAAGAGGACGTGGAGATCGCGATCGTGGCCAACGTGCGACAGAACTCGGTGTTGATTCGGGCCCCGGCGGATCGGGTCGCGATCGCTTCGGAGTTCATCAAGCGGATCGACGTGCCGGGCGAGTCGATGCGGTCGCTCTCGGATATCCGATCACGGGTCGAAGTCTTCCGGCTCGCGTCGCTCGACCCGGAGAAGCTGATCGAGATCGTCAGCGAGATGAACGTGTTGGAGCCTTCGACGCGACTGCGAGCGGACAAGGAGAACCAGGCGGTGATCGCGTCGGGGTCGGCCGCCGACCGGTTTATCATCGGGTCGTTGATCGAGCGTCTGGACGGGAGCGGTCGTGAGTTCGAAGTGTTGCAGCTGCGGCGTCTCGACGCGACCGAGGTCGCCGAATCGATCACGTTTTTGATGGGTCAGGAAAAGAAAGACGACCAGCAATCGAATCGCCGGTCGTATTACTACGGATTCATGTCGAACAATGAAGAGTCGAAGAAGGAGCAGGACGAGTTCCGGGTCGCGGCGAACGCCCGATACAACCAAGTGTTGTTGTGGGCGAACCCGACGGAGATGAACGAAGTCCGGTCGTTGTTGGTCAAGTTGGGCGAGTTACCGCCGCCCGGTGGCAACCGACAAACGGTCCGTGTGATCGACGCTTCGGCGACACCGGAGACGTACGAGTATTTGCAAAACCTTCGTCGCCAATGGCGATCGATCGGAGGGGGCGACTTGGAGATTCCGGGGGCGGAGGAGTTCAAGGACCCGATCGCGGAGACCAAAGAGATTCGGGGGGCAAAGGCGAAGCGGGTCGAGCGTGACAAGACGGACGAGCAGGCGTCGGGAGACGAGGCGACGGAAACGTCGGATGCAAAATCGGGTGGTGAATCGGGCGGGGCGGAAGACCGGGATCCGCAGCGCGGGGGCGACGAGAAGGGGGACGACTCGGCGAAGTCGGACGACGTCACGACGTTTCGGGCCGTGGGCGACCGCGGCGTGACGGAGCGACCGTCTCGGTTGGTTTCGCAGCAGGACGTCGACAGCGGGACCCGTGAGACGCCGGGGGATGGAGCTTCGGGTGAGAAGGCTGCGGGTGAGAAGCGGGTTGATTCGGTGGAGGAATTCGATCGTCGGTTCGGGACCGGGTCGGGTGAACCGAAGGGAACGCCCGACGACGGGAAAGCGAACGCGGAGGCGGAAGGCTCGGGGGCGGACGGTTCGGGGGACGGCGATACGGGGGACGGCGGGATCCGGATCACCATCGATCGGGAGGGGAACTTGGTGCTGAGCGGGGACGACGCCGCGGCGCTGGACCGGTTGGAGAATTTGATGATGCAGGCGAAACCTCCGCGGCGTCCTTACCGCGTGTTCCCGGTCCGATACGCGACCGCTTCGTGGGTCAGTTGGAACTTAGAGGATTACTTTGAGGCGGAAGACAAGGACGACGTTTCGGGCGAGGATCCGTTTTATCGGTACTACTTCGGGTACGGGGACGACTCGGACGACGACGGCCCGACCGGATTGGGGCGGAGCGGCAAGTTGCGTTTTGTGGCCGATGACGACACGAACACGATCGTGGTGACGGGGGGGAACGCCGAACAGTTGCGGACGATCGCGGAGTTGATCGAATTGTGGGACGTGGAGCCGGCGGTCGATCAACGGCGGATGCGTTACACGAAGTTGGTGCGGGTCCGATACAGCCGTGCTTCGGAGGTGGCTGAGACGGTCAAGGAGGCGTACCGAGACCTATTGAGCAGCAACGACAAGGCGTTCGGTCAAGGTCAGCGGGGCGGTCAGGGTGGTGGCGGGAATCCGCGTGCCGGCCAAGGGAACGGCGGTCAGCGGAACCGTGACGGGGACGGGAGCGGATTGACCGATCAGGAGAGTGGTCGGGAGGGGGGCGGTAGTGACTTCTCGTTCAAGGGAAAGTTATCGATCGGCGTCGATGAGGTTGGGAACACGTTGGTCGTGAGTGCGGAGGGGGAGGCTTTGCTCGATTTGGTTGTCGGTGTGATCGAGCGGCTGGACGAGTCCGCGATGCCGAGTGGCGACCTGGAGGTGTTGACGTTGTCGGGGAACGTCGGGTCGATCTCGTTGTCGCAGGCGTTAGAGGCTTTTGGGGTGGTCGGCGGTAACGTAGACGCCGCCAACGGGACGAACGGCCGGAGCCGCAACGGACGAACGGGCCGCAACGGGCGAACGGGGCGGGGGGACAGCGGGCGTCGAGTCGGCGGGGCGAACGGTCGGGGTGCTGTCGACAGTTCGGCCGGTCAACCGTCTGCGACGGGACAACCCGAACCTTGAACGCGCGCCGCGGATCGGGCAGTCGAGATGGACGCGGCGCGGGCAAGGGCGGCGCGGGCAAGCGCGGCGGCGCGGGCAAGCGCGGCGGCGCGGGCGAGCGTGGTCTGAGTGAGGGCGGTCTGGGCGGGCGTGGCCGATCGGCTTCGCGTTGGTGGGCCCGATCGGTCGTCTCGAGATGGCGGTCGATCCTGTTGGCATGGCTCGTCGTGACGATTCTGGTGCGCGTGTTTTCTCCGGCGTGGGACGAGATCGCGTACGACGGCGATTTCGAATATTTGCCGGCGGAGATGCCGAGCGTGGCGGGGGGCCGATTGCTCGACCGGGCGTTTCCACGGGAGCGGAGTCGCAGCCAGATCGTGTTCGTGCTCCGCCGCGGGGAGGGGCCGCTCGGTCCCGACGATGAGATCGTCGGGTTGGACCTGATGCGGCGTCTGTATCATCGGTTGGCGGAGGTCAGTTGGCAGCGGGCGATCGACGCGGGATACGCGGGAGGCGAAGTCGACGAGGGGGAGGCGGCGGCGCGGTGGTTGCGATTGACCCGCGAGGCGCTCGACCAGTCGATCGCCAGTGACGCGCGTTTCTACGAAGCGCTCGGCGAGCAGGTTCCCGAGGCGTCGCCGACGCCGACCGAGCCTCGGATGGCGGTCGCGTATTGGGACCGCGCGAAACTGGGGGAACAGCTCGGGGAGCCGTCGGAGGAGATCGCTGGCGATTTCGAGGCGGCGTTGGTTCTGGATCCCGATTTGCCGGAGGTCATCGCCCCGATCGAGTCGCGTCCGACGGACGGGTTTGACACGTTGATCGATGTCTTGTCGTGGGACGATCGCGTGATCGGAAAGCGGTTGCGGACCGAATCGGCGCGGATGGCGGTGTTGCAGCTTTCCAGCGAGTTAGCGGCGACGGGAAACATCGAGACCGTCGAGGCGGCCGAGTCGTTATCGCGGGAGGTTTGGGAATACAGCGGCCGGTTTGTCGAGCCCGGGCTGGAGTTGGTGATGACGGGGTCGGCGGCGATCGGTGGCGAGACGTTGATCGCCGCCCGGGACGCGATCCGGTACACGGAATTGTTCACGGTGTTGATGGTGTTGGCGATTCTGATCGCCGTCTATCGGGCGCCGCTGCTGGTGTTGATCCCGCTCGTGTCGATCGGGGTCGCGGTCGCGGTGTCGGGCGGTTTGGTCGCATGGCTGGCCCGATGGTCGATCGAGGGCACGATCCCGTGGCTCGATCTGCGGGTGTTCACGACCAGTCGGATCTTCGTCGTCGTGATCTTGTTCGGGGCGGGGACCGATTACTGTCTGTTCCTGATCGCGCGGCTTCGCGAGGAGGCGTGGCGGGCGGGTTGGGAGGAGGCGTGTCGCCGGGCGTTGGGTGGCGTGACGGGGGCGTTACTGGGCAGCGCGTTGACGACGATTGTGGGGCTGAGCATGTTGTGGATCGCCGACTTCGGCAAGTTTCACTACACCGGTCCGATCATCGCGATCTGTTTGGCGGTCGGGTTGTTGATCTGTACCACGTTGACACCGGCGCTGCTCCGCGCGGCGGGCCCGCGGGTGTTTTGGCCGGGGACGATCCCCGACCCGTCACGGGGTGGTCCCACGTTGTTCGCGATCGGTGACGAACTGGGGGGGCGGGGAAGCGGGCTGTGGAGCGGGATCGCGATCTTGCTCACCCGCCGGCCGGTGCTCGGGTTGAGCATGGGGTTGGCGATCTTGGCGATCCCCGCGGTGTACGGGTTCCGTCACGAGGACAAAGTGACCTACGACTTGAGCAGCGAGTTGGATCCGTCGGCGCCGAGCCGGTACGGGTTGGAGGTGTTTTCGGAGCACTTCCCGATCGGGGAGGTCAGCCCGGTGACGGTGCTGTTGTTGCGGGAGGACTCGGTCCCGGCATCCGAATTGGAGGCGATGGTGAAGCGGCTTCGCCGTTTGCTTTATTCCGTCCGCGGGGTAGTGGGGGTTCGCACGGCCGACGATCCGCTTGGGGAATTTCCCCCGGATCGGGAGATGGGGTTGTTGCAGGGGGACGCATGGCGGCGCCGCGCGTTGCAGAATCACCGGGCCGCGCAGCAGCATTTCTTTTCCGACTCGGCGGAGTACCGGGGCCGGATGACGCGGTTGGACGTGGTGATCAAGGGGGACCCGTTTTCGATCGAGGCGGCGGGGGTGGTGTCGCGGGTCCGCGAATCGGTCCGTCGGCATCTGGATCGATCGGGCGAGGGTTGGGGGGAGACTCAGGTGTTGTTTGCCGGGACGACGCCGTCGATCATGGACTTAAGGGAGGTCACGCTATCGGATAACCGGCGGATCAAGTGGGCGGTGATCGTGTCGGTGTTTTTGGTGTTGGTGTTGGTGATTCGGCGGGTCGGGTTGTGTGTTTACCTGATCGGGACGGTGTTGATCAGTTATTATGCGACGCTCGGGTTAACGATTCTGTTCTTCCGTGTGTTGCGGGGGCCTGACTTTCTCGGGCTCGATTGGAAGCTGCCGCTGTTCCTGTTCGTGATCTTGGTGGCGGTCGGCCAGGACTACAACGTGTACTTGGTGACGCGGATCATCGAGGAGCGCCGTCGGTTGGGATGGTTGGCGGCGCTCCGCCGGGCGGTGGCTAGGACGGGTGGGATTATCACCGCGTGCGGGTTGGTGATGGCGGCCACCTTTTTCAGCATGACCGCGTCGGCGTGGGTGCCGTCGATCGCCGACGCGGTGGGCTGGGGGGGGTGGTTCGGTTCGTCCGAGACGTCGGGATCGGGGCCGAGCTCGTTGCAAGGGATCGTGGAACTCGGGTTCGCCCTCGGGTTGGGGGTGCTGATCGACACGTTCTATGTCCGCACGATTCTGGTCCCGAGCTTCGTCGCCGTGGCGGGAAAATACTTTCCCCAGGCCTCATAGCGGTCGTCAGGCGGGATCCTGTCGGGGAGGAATCCGCATTCCCGGCGAGGAATCCGAGGTGGGCGTCCTCCGCAGCGGCAGCGATTTTTGCTATTCTTCGCACCGCGCGGCCCCGCGACGTCGAACATCGGCGGGGCTCACCGAACCTGTTTCTCAGCAACCATCCGCCAGCCGTCGGGACCGACTCCGTGCCACGCCGCGACGACATCAAGAAAATTCTGATCATTGGCAGCGGCCCGATCGTGATCGGGCAGGCCTGTGAGTTCGACTATTCGGGGACGCAGGCTTGCAAGGCGTTGCGTGAAGAGGGGTATGAGGTCGTGCTGGTCAACAGCAACCCGGCGACGATCATGACCGACCCCGCGACGGCCGACGCGACATACATCGAGCCGTTGACGTGGCAGATCGTCGAGAAGGTGATCGCGAAGGAACGCCCGGACGCTTTATTGCCGACGTTGGGGGGGCAGACCGGGTTGACGGTCGCGATGGACTTGGAGGAGCAGGGGGTCCTTCAGAAGTACGGGGTCGAGATGATCGGGGCCCGTTCCGACGTGATCGCGAAAGCGGAGGAGCGGGACCAGTTCAAGGAGGCGATGGAAAAGATCGGGTTGGACGTCTGTATCGGCTTCACCGTGAATTCGCTCGAGGAAGCCCGTCGGGCGATGGAGGAAGTCGGGTTGCCGGCGATCGTCCGCCCGAGCTTCACGATGGGCGGGTCGGGCTCGGCGATCGCCTACAACCGCGACGATTTCGACGCGTTGGTCCGCAACGGGCTCGACCAGTCTCCGATCCACGAGGTGTTGATCGAGGAGTCGATCATCGGGTGGAAGGAGTACGAGATGGAGGTCGTCCGGGACAAGGACGACAACGTCGTGATCATCTGCTCGATCGAGAATTTCGACGCGATGGGGGTCCACACCGGGGACTCGATCACGGTCGCCCCGGCGCAGACGCTGACCGACAAGGAGTACCAGCGGATGCGTGACGCGTCGATCGCGGTGATCCGCGAGATCGGCGTGGAAACCGGGGGGAGCAATATCCAGTTCGCGATCAACCCCGACACCGGGCGGATGATCGTGATCGAGATGAATCCGCGTGTCAGCCGTTCGAGCGCGCTGGCGAGCAAGGCGACGGGTTACCCGATCGCCAAGATCGCGGCGAAGTTGGCGGTCGGCTACCGTTTGTGGGAATTGCCGAACGACATCACTCGGAAGACGAAGGCTTGTTTCGAGCCGTCGATCGACTACGTCGTCACGAAGATCCCGCGGTTCGCATTCGAGAAGTTCCCGGAAGCGGACGCGACGCTGACGACGCAAATGAAGAGCGTCGGCGAGACGATGGCGATCGGGCGGACCTTCAAGGAGTCGCTTCAGAAGGCGCTTCGCGGTTTGGAGGTCGGCGCGTTCGGGTTCGGCTGTGACAGCCGCGACGCGTGGGGCACCGACGACCAGCCGGACGGCGACGAGATCCGGGCGAGGCTGAGCACGCCGGGGCCTGACCGGATTTTCTATCTCCGCTATGCGATTAAATCGGGGATGTCGCAGGACGAGATCCACACGCTGACGCATATCGACCCTTGGTTCATCGACCAGCTTTGTCAGATCGTCGAGGAAGAGAATCGGTTGTCGGCATTCGGGGCGTTGGAGGACCTTTCGCGAGAAGACTTGTGGCGTGCGAAACGGTGTGGGTTTTCCGACCGCCAGCTGGCGAAGTTATTCTCCACGACCGAGATGAAAGTTCGGGCACGTCGGTTGGAACTCGGCGTGCGACCGGTATTCAAGAGCGTCGATACGTGTGCGGCGGAGTTCGAGGCGTTCACGCCGTACTACTACAGCACGTACGAGACCGAGGACGAAACGCCGGAGCTCGGGGACAAGCCGCGGGTGGTAATCCTGGGTGGCGGCCCGAACCGAATCGGACAGGGGATCGAGTTTGATTACTGCTGTTGTCACGCGAGCTTTGCGCTCCGCGAGCTCGGATACGAGAGCGTGATGATCAACAGCAACCCGGAGACGGTCAGTACCGACTACGACACCTCCGACATTTTGTTCTTCGAACCGTTGACGATCGAGGACGTGCTCAACATCTGTGACGCGATGAAGCCGGTGGGGGTGATCGCGCAGTTCGGCGGCCAGACGCCGCTCAATTTGGCTCGCGGGTTGAAGGAGGCGGGCGCGCCGATCATCGGGACGAGTGTCGAGACGATCGAAGCGGCCGAGGACCGCGAGCTGTTCCAGAAACTGATCGAAGAGTTGAAGGTCAAGCAGCCGCCATCGGGGATTGCCCGGAACATGTCGGAGGCCCGCCGAGAGGTCCAGCGGATCGGGTACCCCGCGTTGGTCCGTCCGAGTTTCGTGCTCGGCGGGCGGGCGATGGAGATCTGTTACGACCGCGCCCAGTTCGACCGGTACGTGGCGGAAGCGTTCATCGTGGCCGACGGCCAGCCGGTATTGATCGACCGCTTTCTCGAAGACGCGATCGAGGTCGACGTCGATGCGATTTCCGACGGTGAGGACTGCGTCGTGATGGGGATCATGGAGCACATCGAGGAGGCGGGGGTTCACTCCGGCGATTCGGCGTGTTGTATCCCGCCGTTCAGTTTGACGCAGCCGGTGTTGGCGGAGATCCGGGAGGCGACTCGAAAGCTTGCCAAGCGGATGAACGTCGTCGGTCTGATGAACATTCAGTTCGCGGTGAAGCTGGAGGACGGGCATCCGGTGGTTTACATCTTGGAGGTCAACCCGCGTGCGAGCCGTACCGTTCCGTTCGTCGCGAAAGCGACGGGGGTCCCGGTCGCGAACTTGGCGACCAAGGTGATGACCGGAAAGACGCTCAAGGAGCTTGGGGTCACCCGCGAACCGATCCCGCGGCACGTCTCGATCAAGGAGAGCGTGTTGCCGTTCCGGAAGTTCGCCGGCGTCGATATCGTGCTCGGCCCCGAAATGCGGAGCACCGGCGAGGTGATGGGGATCAGCGACATGTTTTCGCTGGCGTTCGCCAAGAGCCAGATCGCCGCCGGGACGCTGTTGCCCGAATCGGGAAACGTCTTCATCAGCCTTTCGCCGCGGCACAAGGAGTCGGCGGTGGCGCTTGGGAAGGAGTTGACCGGACTCGGATTCAAGCTCCTGTCGACGGCCGGGACGGCGGCGCGGTTGGAGGCGGAAGGGGTCGAGGTGACTCGGGTGAAGAAAATCGCCGAGGGGCACCCGAATCTGATTGACCACTTGAAGAACGGTGACGTCCATCTGATTTTGAACACCCCGAGCGGGAAAGGGGCGCGGACCGACGAGGGGAAGATCCGCTCGGCGGCGGTCCAATACGGTGTGCCGTGCATCACGACGATCGCCGCGGCGGAGGCTGCGATGCGGGCGATGCGGGCGATGCGGGAGTCCCCGATGGCGGTGGAATCGCTTCAGAACCGGTACGCGGAAGTCGAAACTTGAGCGATGAGCAAAGAAGGCGTTTTTACACGACCTGATGGCGACGCGAGCGAGGTGAGCCTGGAGGGAGCACCCGACCCGGGTGAGTTCCGCGTGCTGGTCGTCGACAACGAGGCGGCTCACGCGCGGGCGATGACCGAGAGTTTGGAGAAAGTCGGGTTCCGATGTGACGTCGCCACCTCGGGGCCCGAAGCGGCGAAGTTCGTCGACCGCGAGACGTACGACGTGATCGTCACCGATATGGTGATGAACGACGTCGACGGGATGAAGCTGCTCAAGCTCACCCGCGAGCGGCTTCCCGATTGTGAGGTGATCATGGTCACCGGACACGCGACGGTTCCCGTTGCGGTGGAGGCCATGCAGATCGGCGCGTTCAACTTCCTTGAGAAGCCGATCACCCCGAGCCGGCTGCGGGCGATCGTCGCCAAGGCGGCGGAAAAGATCGCGTTAAAGCGTGAGAACAACGAGCTCCTGCAACGGCTCGACGAGCGGTACGGCTTCGAAGGGATCATCTACACCAGCAAGAAGATGCAGTCGTTGATCGACCGGCTTCGGCGGATCGCCCCGACCGACGCGACCGTACTGATCGCCGGTGAAAGCGGGACGGGGAAGGAGCTGATCGCCCAGGCGATCCATCAAAACAGCCCGCGGCGGAACAAGCGGATCGTCGCCCTCAACACCCGCGCGGTCTCCGAGCACCTGGTCGAGAGCGAACTGTTCGGTCACGTCAAAGGATCGTTTACCGATGCCGTGTCGGACCGCGTCGGCGCGTTCCAGTACGCCAACGGCGGGACGTTGTTCCTCGACGAGGTCGGCGACATGCCGATGAGCACGCAGATTAAGCTGCTCCGGGTGCTGGAGGAGAACCAGATCACGCGGGTCGGGGACAACAAGCCGATCAACGTCAACGTACGGCTGATCTCGGCCACCAACCGGCCGTTGGAGCGGATGGTCGAGGAGGGGCTGTTTCGCAACGACCTGTTCTTCCGGATCAAGGTGGTGACGGTCGAGCTCCCGCCGCTCCGCGAACGTCGCGACGACGTGATCCCGTTGATGGACCATTTTCGCCGCATGTTTCTTCGCCGTCACGACAAGCCGAACGCGCACTTCACGCCCAAGGTGACGAAGAAGTTCTTTTCTTATGACTGGCCGGGGAACATCCGCCAGCTGCGAAACTTCGTCGAGACGATGGTGGTGCTCGACACCGATTCGTCGCTCGACCTGGACGACCTGCCGCCGGAATTGGAAGACCAGACCGAGTCGGCGGTCGAGCCGGAAGGGCCGATCGCGACCGGCGGCGGTGCGTCGGAGTTGATCGGGCAGCCGCTCAGCAAGGTTGAGCGATGGGTGATCGAGGAGACGCTCCGGTTAACCGGCGACAACCGCGAGGAAGCCGCGAAGATCCTCGGGATCGGCGCGAGGACGCTCTATCGCCGGCTGGATCAATATAAAAAGGAAGACGAAGAGGCGACGGCTTAGGCGGGGCAGCGGTGGGGCGAATCAAGAGCGCAGGATCTGTCGATCTTTCTTGACTCGTACTCGTACTCAGGCGTTTCGCCGGTACTCGTACTCGTACTCGCTGGTAGCGTTT
Organism: Pirellulaceae bacterium; assembly: GCA_041685355.1. GTDB lineage: Bacteria > Planctomycetota > Planctomycetia > Pirellulales > Pirellulaceae > JAWLFY01. Next base: position 21,888 of record JAWLFY010000071.1, read on the forward strand.
CCCGGACGGGCGAGGTGGCCTGGGTTTCCAGGACGGGGTCGAGTACGAGTACGAGTACCACTTCGTTGAGTACGAGTACGAGCGGTGATGTCGGAAGTCTGCACGACTTCCGCTACGTCGCGGGCTTCGAAGCGGGGACGGTTTGGCGGGGCAGCGGCGGGTCGAATCAAGAGCGGAGCTTCTGTCAATCTTTCTTGAGTCGTGCTCGTACTCAGGCGTTTCGCCGGTACTCGTACTCGTACTCGCTGGCTTCGTTTCCCGGACGGGCGAGGTGGCCTGCGTTTCCCGGTCGCGGTCGAGTACGAGTACCACTCCGCTCTATCGTGCAGCTCCAAGTCTCTCCCAAACCTCGATGTCCACATCGCTACTGACGAAGCCCACTGATCCGTCGAGCCGCGACACGTAAACCCCACCCGGATGTCGTGACCGGGCCGAGATCATTCCGCCGTAGGACGACGTTGCGTTCAAGCTTCCGAGAACGAGCACGTCAACGATCTCGCTGTTGGGCACATTGGAATGAGTATAGACGCTGTGTCCATAGGCGCCGTTATACCAAACCTGGCCCGAAAAATTGAACGCATGAGCGTCCGGCTGGCTCCTCGAAAATTCCCGGGCATCGGCGCGACGCCACGGCGACGGGCCGTCACCCGCCGCGATCGAGAAAATCTTCATCGAGGCCGGATAATCCTTGACCCCATGCGCAACAATCCTCTCGGAGAAACAAGCTGTATTCGAAAGGCCGCTCGAGACGCTTGCGACCGACGTCGGCGAATCCCCGAATGGCCCATGCCATCGATCGTTGGGAGCCCAAATCTCAACTCCGACGTTCGCGACGTACGAGCCAGCATATTCCGTCACGGAATCGCTCGGACACTTGAAGAGAGATGGCGAATGAATCAGTGTACGATCTTCGCTACCTCGACGGTAGAAGTATCCGAATAGGAAGGTATCATCGGAATTGATGCCCAAGGTGTGTGAGGCAACGTGATACGTCACCGACGAACAGCTAGGTCCGTCGAACCCCTTCGAGTAGCTCGGATACCGTTCACCATTCGCGTCGACGAGCTGTTGCAGACCGAGGGTCAATTGTTTGAAATTGTTTTGGCAGTTCAGCGCCCGACTCGATTCACGGGCGGCCGAGACGCCGACGAGGAGCAGAGAAATGAGAACCCCGATGACTGCGACGCTGACGGCGAGTTCGATCAGAGTGAATCCGCCTCGCCAGCGACGTAGACCAGCTTTGCCACCGCACATTGTTTCGCCTCTCCGACTGAAAACTCAAGTTCGTCTGCGCCGAGAGATTCGTCAAGCCTTGAATGTTCCAATAGAATCTCAATAGTTTGTGTTCCGATTCTCTTGGCCGCGAGTACGCGGGTGCTGCCAGAGGCCGCACGTACTTCAACGGCCTCCGCCGACGTCGGCGAATCACACTCAATGAAGAAGCTTCGACGAACCGGGCCGATTTCATCAAATACAAAAGACTCCGCAGGGCTAAGAGCCTATCCGAAAACCCGCTCAGGCTTTAACTCTATATTTGAACGCGACTTGCTTCGGCGGGGGCGATAGGCGGCGTAGCATGCGGCCGATCGAGGC